>JADFKB010000123.1 GCA_022565155.1 Chloroflexota bacterium
TCCGCCACCGTCCACGGACGTGCATACTGATTACGAAAGCGCGACTCAGAGGCCCAATTCGTCCGGTAGCGGTCGCCGTCAACCGCCCAGGTTACCGTCACGGTTGCTGTCAAACGGTCACTTGCTCGGAGGCGATGACGAGACCGACGGTGATATGTAGGATCGTACGCTGGGCTCTCTCTGAGGATGTCGGCCGGGGCGGACTTGCATGCTACGCAAGTGGGTAGGTGGGGCGCGGTGCCGGTGTGGGCGGCGTGAGCGGGCTATTGCGCTCGCTGTTGGGGTTCAACTGGTCGGCTTGGTGTTGGCGCGGCGGCCGCATTGTTCCGTTCGTCTCCTGGGTCCTGGTGGATCAGGGCGAAGATATTTCTGGCCGTCTCCAGCCATTGCTCCCGATCCGCGAGCGGCCACTCGGCACCAGGAGGGGGCACCGTCTCTAGCAGCCCACGGAGGAACGGATGGAGGCCGGTTCGAGCACCCGCCTCCTGGCTACTCTGGTCTTCCCACTGAACCTGCTCCATGTTTCCCTCCTGGCGTCTAGGTGGGTCTGCTGCCGACAAGGGATTCAGCTCTGCCTCGACTGGCCGATTCGCCTCCGAGCTCAGCTCAACGGAACGTCGGCGCAACTCCGCGCGTGCCGTCTCAAACGAGTCCTCAACCGGGTGAATTGAGTCCTCCGCAGGCGTCTCGTCAGGATCGTCGTTGCTAGGCTTAAACAGTGGCATCTGTTCGTACCAGGTATTCCTTCCGCGCGCCCATCCTAGCTCGCTGCCGCTCTTCGCGGCAGTCCCTGTTCAGTATCGGCACGAAAGGGGAGTAACCACAGGCCGCCGGGCCGAGCGCGTGATTGAGGCTTGCGGAACTGGCCAAGGGGTGCTGCTAGGTGGCTTGCTCGGTGCGGTTCTGGCGCAGATGGCGAACGACGTCGCCCGCGTCCAGCGGCCTGGCGAGCAGGAACCCTTGGCCAACGTCGCAGTCGAAGAGTTGGGCTCGTCGGCTGTGAATTCGTATCTGGAGCGGGAGACGAGAGTCGAACTCGCGACCCTCTGCTTGGGAAGCACTGCCTGCCCGGAGGTCACGCAGGTGGAGGGATGTTGGCTACCTCTGGGCCGATGCCAAGATTTCGCTGCGGTAAGAATCACGATACGATGATTTCACGATGGATGTGTCCGGCAACGTGCAGGTACCGGCCAGCGAGGGAGAAGCGGGCGACGCGCTGTTGCGCCACGTTAGGGCAGTGCATGTAGCATGACCATGACCCGCGATCGTCCGCGTACCGTGGTTCTCAAAAAGAACCTCGCGCGCTCTATTCGACAAGGCCACCCCTGGATCTACCGAGATGCGCTGGATGTTCGCGTCATTCCAGCTACTGGCGATTTGGTCGAGATCCACACGCGCGATGGAAGACCGATCGCCAGGGGCTTCTGGGACGAGCGGTCGCCGATCGCCGTGCGCGTGCTGGAATCGGGCGGACCCGGCTACCGTTTCGCGGACATGGAATCGCTAGTTGCGGAACGGATACAGGCGGCGTTAGATCGCCGATTGGAGCGGCTCGATCTATCCAAGACCAATGCGTTTCGCTGGCTGCACGGTGAGGGTGATCTCCTGCCAGGCGTCCACGTCGATCTCTATGCCGACACCGCCGTTGTTCGTTTCGATGGTGACGGCGCGCGGGCGTTCTACGATCCGTTCGAACCACGCCTGCGCCTGGCAGCGAAATCTCGTCTGCCAATTCGGGCGGTGTTGGACCGATCTTCGCGCAAAGCGGGCGTTAAGAAAGACGAGCGAAAGGTTCGGGAGAATGGCGTCCGATTCGTGGTGGATCTTGTGCATGGACAGAAGGGCGGCCTCTTCATCGATCAGCGCGAGAACCGTGTGCGAGTGGCGGGGCGAGCGCAAGGTAAGTCTATTCTGAACCTGTTTGGCTATACAGGTGGCTTCGCGGTGCATGCGGCGGTTGCGGGCGCTCGCAGCACGGACACCGTCGACATCGCGAGACCCGTGATTGAGACCGCGTGGCGCAATTTTCAACTGAATGATCTGCCGATGGATCGGGCGAAGTTTCATACGCTCGATGTCTTCGCATTCTTGACGGCCGCGATCCAGCGCGGAGCTCGATGGGACATTGTTATTTCCGATCCGCCCAGCTTCGCTCCGAGGAAGGCTGCTGTGCCTGACGCGCGCCTGGCATACCTGCGATTGCACAAACTGGCGTCAGCGGTTACTGTGCCGGACGGCCTGCTGTGCGCGTCATCGTGCTCCAGCCACCTCGGCAAGGACGATTTTCTGGCGACTATCGAGGCAGGCGTTCGCGAAGCCGGCTGCCGCTGGGTATTCGAAGGTCTGTACGGCGCCGCGTTTGACCACCCGGTATTGCCAGCGTTCCCCGAAGGCGACTACCTGAAGTTTGCGATGGGCCGCGTGCGCTAGGAAGATTCTAGAAACGTGACAGTGTAGGCGCGATCGAGGGCATTTTCCTACGCGGGAAAGCGTCCGCTATGGCCCGAGGCTTGTATCTGGAGCGGGAGACGAGAGTCGAACTCGCGACCCTCTGCTTGGGAAGCACTGGTTGATGCCCGTCGAAGTGGGCCGTAGATGCTAACCCAGTACTGGTTCGTCGGTCATAGCACCCTACGCCTGGCCGGGCCGCGCGGCCGGCGTCGTCGCCATGAGAACGGTCTGCTCTAGCCCGGCCTCCCGATGCTCGGCCGCCTGCAGGTAGTCGGGCCGGGACACCATCTCCAGAAACGTCTTACGGTTGGGATACTCTACCAGCGCGATCGCGTCCCAGTCCCCGGTTTCGCCGACCAGGATCTGATCGACGCGACCTGAATAAAGGACGCGGCCGCCGACCTCTTCGATGATGGTCCTTGCCAGGTTTCCGTAAGTCGCGTACGCTAGTGCTCCGCCGCCCTCCTTGAACTTGAGCAGATTGAGCATGACGACGGGGCCTTCGTCCTGCTCTGCAGCAGCGGTGAAGGACTCAAGCTTGTCCGGATCGGAAATAACAGCGTTCATTCCGTGCCTCCTACTAGTTGCCTCAGCCAAGGTCGGCTGAGTTTAGTGTCTCTGCCAGCGTAGCTCCCAGAGCTTAACGGGGTCTTCGAAGCCGCGTAGCTCCGTCTCACCAAGGTCTGAGAACAAGAAATCTTTGCCAGCAGCGAGTTGTCGCACCACGTCGGCGGCGACGATCTGCCCAGCCTCTGCGTGATCGCAGATACGTGCCGCAAGGTTGATCGAGGTACCGAAGAGGTCGTCGTCTTCGGCGATCGGCTCACCGGCGTTGAGTCCGACGTACACCGCTAATGGCGAGTCAGGATTCTCGTCCTTGTGGGCCGCAACGCCGCGCTGGACCGCGATGGCGCAGTTGAGAGCCGACGACGCCGTCGAGAAGCTCGCCATGATGCCGTCGCCGGTGTGTTTGATCTCGGTGCCGGCGTTGGCGGCAAGCGCAGAACGCACGATGTCGTTGTGGGTACGTAGTACTTCCTGCGCGGCGGCGTCGCCAAGCTGCTGCGTCAGCGACGTGGAGCTAGCCATGTCGGTGAACAGGATTGTGGCCGTACCCGGCGGCGCCGGCGAAACCCCCGCGGGACTCGGCTCTGCAGGCGCTCCAAGGAACGCCCGCGCGGCGGCGATTCTCTGCGCCTGCTGCTCCGCGTTCGAGGCTGCGGGCAAGGCGACAAACTCCGCGTTCTGCAGCCCGGCGGTGAGCTCGCGGCCCTCTTTCAGGCCGTTGTAGGGATCGTCTTCAGGGTTGGTCACTAATGTTCGCGCGGACACCAGCGGGAGGAGCTCTGTTACGTCCCAAGTCGCGTAGGACTTGAAGAAGCGCTTGCAGCCGTCTAGGTCAACTGCCTTGCGGAAGAGCCCCGCCACCAGCCTTGCCATCTCTTCGTCGTTCCACCCCAGGAAGAGCCGTGCCAGGGCTTCGCTCAAGAAGTCCCAGTCCTGACCTGGCATCTCCAAGGTCGTGGCGATCTGCTGGCCGACTTCATCGGGCATGCGTGCTGCCCCGGTCAGGAAGAGGTGGGTGACCTTGTCTGGATGGCGCGCGGCGTAGGCGATTGCGATTGGGGTGGTCGTTGGCACGGGCGAGTAGATAATGAAGGGTGAGAGTTGGAGCTGATCTACCACCGCCTCTAGATCCTGAACGTATGCGTCGAGGGAAACCGTATCTACCTCACGGTCGGAGAGGCCGAACCCGCGATGATCGAACCTGACCACCCGCCAGTCCTTTGCCAGTTGCTCATACAGCGACTCCTGGGCGCGCCACTCTGCCGAGAGATGTGAGGGCAACGCAAGGTTGACGAGCGGAGTGCCCCCGCCAACGTCGAAGTACGCGATGTTCACGCCGTCCTCGGTCTTCGCGTACTGGATGCGCGGTTCCACCCGGGCCTACCTCCTGCCAGCTGGTATGCGACTTCCTACCCAAACTAGGGCCTCATCTTACAGCACTGAGGGCAGCAGGTGCGAGGGGGTTTTCATCCGCGGTGCGCCTTCGCTAGCCACACGCGCGGAGAGTCGGCTTAGCCTGCCAGCATCATCTCTACCAGCGATGTGGCAACGACGCTGAGAGCCGTTCAGCGTCATTTAGATACGTGGAGCGGGAGACGAGAGTCGAACTCGCGACCCTCTGCTTGGGAAGCACTGGGTGAGGCTAGCCATGTTCAGCGAACAGGCCAGACGGACACCTCAGTAGTTGACCATCTGCCTCGGAGGCAGTGGGTCAACGAGTCGTCCTGCCAGCTCAGCTCCCAAAGCTTGACGGGGTCTTCGAAGCCGCGGGAGAGGTTCGGCGGGCCGCGCCCGGCGAGGTTCCGATGAATCGCTTGAAGGCACGGCTGAATGCGGCCTCGGACTGGTAACCGACGCGGTTCGCCAGTTCGCCGAGCGGTGCCCGGTCTTCCTTCAGCGAGGTTACGGCCATGTGCATTCGCCACCGCGTAACATAGCGCATTGCCGGCTCACCCACGAGCTCCGTGAAGCGCGCCGCGAAGGCCGAGCGGGACATAGCGACCTCGTCCGCGAGCGAGGCAACCGTCCAAGCCCGCGCTGCGTCGCGGTGGATGAGGGCCATCGCACGGCCTATCTGCTCGTCCTGTAGCGCGCCGAGCCAGCCTGACTGCGCAGCGGGGTCCTGTGCGATCCACGATCTGATGGCCTGGATCAACAGGATGTCGGCAAGGCGGGTCGTGACTGTCTCCCCTCCGGGCAGCAGGTCCCGGGCCTCGGCGGCCATAAGGCGCAACGTCGTCTGGATCCATTCCATCTCGGGCGAGTTCGATGCCTCGATGCGGATCATCCTGGGCAGGAGCTTGATGATCTGCTGCGCGGCCGGCTGCTCGATGCTAACGACGCAGCACACCATCCTTGTCGTCGCGCCGCCTCCGCCGTGCCGGATGATCTCGTAGTGTTCACTGACTTGCTCGCGCGGGATATCGAAGAGATGGGGTGCGGCAGCCCCGGGCTCGCTTAGAAGCCGGTGGCCTTGGCCGTGGGGAACCAGCGCGAGATCACCCGGCTGGAGGAGGCACGGTGGGGCGTCCTCGACCTCGAGCCAGCAACCGCCCGAGATCACAATGTGAAACATCAGGCAGTCCTCGATCGGCGGTAGTTCCAGCCCCCAGGGCGCGCTGAACTCACAGCGGCTGTACAGCACGCCGTTCATCCGGAGGAGATACAGCGCTTCGCCGAGCGGGTCCACTGAAGTCCACGGGTCAGCCATATTTCAAGTATGCACTCTTGGATACCTGTCGTCCAGCGCCGTGGACGTATGAGCATTGAATAGCGACGTATAGTCATTGTAAGTCCACAGTCTGGACATTATGATGGACGTGATGCAACACAAACGTGATGCAACGCTAACAAGGAGGTGTACACGATGAGCGAGAACAAAGACGGAAACGCTGGCGTCACCCTGATTGTCGGCGGCACGGGCAAGACGGGGCGCCGCGTCGCGCAGCGACTCACCGCGCGCGGCCTGCCTGTGAGGATCGGTTCGCGGTCCGGCGAACCGCCGTTCGATTGGGAAGACGCGACCACCTGGGCGCCTGCAGTGAGGGGTGTTGAGTCGGCGTACGTGACCTACTACCCGGACCTGGGATTCGCCGGAGCCGCAGAAAAGGTGCGTTCCTTCGCCCGTACTGCGGTGGAGAACGGTGTCCACCGCCTGGTTCTTCTGTCCGGCCGGAACGAGGCGGGTGCGCTGCTCGGCGAACAGGCGGTACAGGAGTCCGGCGCCGAGTGGACGCTGGTGCGGGCGAGCATGTTTGCACAGAATTTCAGCGAATACTTTCTACTCGAAGGTGTACTTGCTGGCGAGGTCGCTCTTCCAGCCGGGGACGTGAAGGAGCCATTTATTGATATCGATGACCTCGCCGACGTGGTGGTAGCGGCCCTGACCGGACCCGGTCATACCGACAGGCTCTATGAGGTGACCGGCCCGCGCCTCCTGACATTCGCGGAGGCGGTCGCGGAGATCTCCCAGGCGACTGGGCGGGAGATTCGCTACGTGCCCGTCAGCCCGGAGGATTACCTGTCCGGGATGATCGCGGGCGGCGTACCCGCCGACTTTGCGAAGGACTTGACCGACTTGTTCAGCGAGGTCCTGGACGGCCGAAGTTCATACCTGTCGGACGGTGTGAAACGCGCTCTCGGACGCGAGCCCAAGGACTTCAGCGACTTCGCGCAGGAGACCGCTGCAAGCGCTGTATGGGGACCGGCGGCTGACCGCGTCGGCGCCGTCTCGGGGAGTCAGAACAATGGATGATACGCTCCTCGTTTTGACGATCGTAGCAGCCATCGGCTGTGGGCTGCTGGCCGGAATTGTCTACGCATTCTCTAGCGCCATCATGAAGTCTTTGGGCCTCCTCCCGGCGACGCAGGGCATTGCCGCCATGCAGTCCATCAACGTCACGGTGATCAATCCATGGTTCATGGGAGCGTTCTTCGGTCCGGTGCCGATCTGTGTCGCTGTGGTCGTCTTATCGGTGCTCGAATGGGAAGAACCGGCGGTGTTCTATCAGCTCGCGGGCAGCGCCCTCTACCTCGTGGGGGCCGTCCTCGTGACGATCGCCTTCAACGTGCCGCGCAACGACGCGCTGGCGGCCGTCGACCCGAAAAGCGCCGACGGCGAGACTTACTGGCGCCGCTACCTTTCAGAGTGGACGCTATGGAACCACGTGCGGACGGCCGCGGCACTTGCGGCCGCCGCGCTGCTCACAATCGCTCTAACCCAAGGCTGACTGACAATCTGCGTGACAGCCGGAAACAGCGACAGGCCTCTCGATTTCTCGGGAGGCCTGCCGTATCTGGCGCTTGGAGCGGGAGACGAGGTTCGAACTCGCGACCCTCTGCTTGGGAAGCAGCTCCGGCTAGTCCGCCACCGTCCACGGACGTGCATACTGATTACGAAAGCGCGACTCAGAGGCCCAATTCGTCCGGTAGCGGTCGCCGTCAACCGCCCAGGTTACCGTCACGGTTGCTGTCAAACGGTCACTTGCTC
>JADFKB010000023.1 GCA_022565155.1 Chloroflexota bacterium
TGCTCGACGTGCCCTGGACAGGGGAGCGCATCGGCGAACTGCCGGCCGACCTGATCAACCACCTCCTCTGGTCGTTCGCGACGGAAGGGAAGCTCACGCTGCACGGCCGTGTTCTCAGCGGCGTCAACGACCACCACAAAGCGGAGGCGATCTTCAAGGCGCTCGGTCGCGCGCTCAGCGCCGCCAGCCGCCTGGAGCCGCGGCTGAAGGGCGGCTCGCCCAGCACCAAAGGCACGCTGAAGACGTAGCGCCGCTAGACTCGTTGACAGCGTTGGCGGGTGTAGTCTAAGATACTGGCAGCTAGACGTAACCTCGCGAAGAGAAGGGCAGCGCCATGACGATCGACCAAGACACGCTCCACATGCTCAAAACGGAGGAACTGAAGCCCGATCTGGACATGAGCTGGCTGAAGCCCGGCACGGAGTGGGGCATGAAGGCGAGCCCCGGCCGGCGCGGCCTGACGCTGGACGAGATCAACCAGGGCTCGTACGGCGATGCGCCCGACGAGAGTAGCGGCTGGACGATGCGGCCGCGCGGCGCCGCCGCCCGCGACGCCGTTCCGCGCCTCAACTACTACCTGAGAGAGAAAGCAGATACCTGGTCGCAGAACGCCTCGATGCTCTACGAGGAGGCCGTCCAGCGCCAGTGGTCGTCCGCGACGGACATCCCCTGGGAGACGCTGAAGCCGCTGCCGGACCGTGTCGAGCGGGCGATGTGCCAGTTCTGCACCTTTCTCACGGAAGTCGAGTTCATCGCCGGCGACGTTCCCGGCTACTGGCTACCCAGAATCAGCAACGACCACTACGAAGTGAAGCTCTTCCTCGCCTCTCAAGTGATGGACGAAGCCCGCCACCTGGATGTGTTCCGCAAGCGCGCGCTCGCTAACGGCGGCGGCCTGCTGCTGGCTAGCGGCAACGCCGGTCTGCGCTTCGTCATGGACGCCAAGGACTTCACCGAGATGTCCGCCATCCTCCACGTCCAGGGCGAGGGGCTGGTGCAGTCGATCTTCCGCATGGGCGAGTACATCGCCACCTGCGATGCGGAGAAGCGCATCTTCCGCCTGGCCGCCCAGGACGAATCGCGCCACGTCGCCTTCGGCGTCATGCACATGAAGTACGTTCTGGAGACGCAGCCGTGGCGTCGAGAAGAGATCCACGCCTACCTCGACTACTCAGAGCCCGCGATTCAGGGCGGCAGCGTCGGCGGCGTCGCTGGCGGCTCGCCGAACTTCGGCCAGTCGCTCGCCGTCCTCTTCAGCCACAAGCTAGGCAGCGATGAGGAGGGCCAGAAGATGACGCTGGCCGCCTTCAGCCGCCAGATGCGAGAGTACATGCACCGGCTGGACGTAGCCGGCCTGGGCGAGCGCAAGGAGCGCGTCGGCCCGCAGATGAAGATGATGCTGGAACAGGCGATGGGCTGACCGCTACCCCGCGACTGTAGCTTTGACGAGGGCTCGCGCAAGCGAGCCCTCTCGCTATCCCTCCTGCGAGAACGCGCCGCGCAACCCCTCGGCCGCCTGCTGCAGCGCATCGCGTGACTGCTGAAGCAGCGCCGCCATCTGCCAGAAGCCGTGGATCATGCCATCGTAGCGGGTGACGGTCACCGGCACACCGTCGTCGCGCAGGCGGGCGGCGTACGCCTCGCCCTCGTCGCGCAGCGGGTCGAACTCGGCCGTGATCACCAGCGCCGGCGGCAGCCCGATCAGGTCGTCCGCGCGCAACGGCGACGCCCGCGGATCGAGGCCGTCGGCCTCGTTGCGGATGTAGTGGGCCCAGAACCATTTCATCGCGTCTGTCGTCAGGAAGTAACCCTCCGCGTTCTCTCGATATGACGCCGTCTCGAAATTGTAGTCCAGGACCGGGTAGACCAGTAGCTGGTACGCCAGCCGCGGCGTGTTCTTGCCTCTGGCGATTAGCGCCACCACCGCCGCCAGGTTGCCGCCGGCGCTATCGCCGCCTACGGCGACGCGGCGCTTGTCGACGCCGATCTCTTCCGCGTGCTCTGCTACCCAGGCGGTGGCGGCGTAGGCGTCATCGACGGCGGCCGGGAACTTGTGCTCCGGCGCGAGTCGATAGTCGACCGACGCGACGACGCACTGGGCGCTGTTGGCGAGCGTTCGGCAGACCGCATCGTGCGTGTCCAGGTCGCCGATCACAAAGCCGCCGCCGTGAAAGTAGACGAGCGCCGGCAGCGGCTCGGTCGAGGCGGGTGTATAGATGCGCACCGGTATCTCGCCGCCTGGCCCGGGGATGCTCCTGTCCTCCACGTTCTCCACCGGGGCGGGCGCGCCCCACACGTCCTTCATCGCCCGGTACATCTCCCGCGCCTCCTGCGGCGAAACTTCGAACATCGCCGGCCCCTCCTGGGTGGCGAGCTGGTCCAGCATCACCTTCACGACTGCGTCTAACGGCATCTCGTCCTCCTCCCTATTGGGGCGCTGTTACCCCCAGCGGGGCTGCTCATCAATATCGATACCGAGAGCGATCTTGGCCAAGAATTCGTGTGTCAGCAGCGCGTTCGTCGGGTGGATGCGGCCGAGGCGGGCATCGCGGAAGAGCCGCTCCAACCCCGCCGCCTTGGTTATCCCAAAGCCACCTGCGAGGTCCAGCGCCAGATCGACTACACGCAACGAGCCCTCCACGGCCCGGTACTTGGCAGTGAGTATCTTGGTGAACCAGCCCCGGCCATAATCCACGCCATCGGACCAGTCCTGCGCCATCTTCTCAATGTGTGGCTCGATCGACTCGAGTTCGATCACCATGTCGGCAATGCTGTGCTGTACCTCCGGGTGGTAGGCCATCGAACGGGACATCGCCAGCGATGTCTTCTTTTTCAGGCTCTCCACCGTCAGGTCAAACGCCCGTTGCGCAATCGCGTAGTACACGTTGCTGAAGCCCGCCAGCGCCCAGGCGAAGATCGCCAAGACAAAGGGATCTACGCCCGCCGCTCCCACCGGCACGACACGGGCGATGTACTCGTCCGGCACGAACGCCCCGTCCAGCAGGGTGTCATCGCTGCGCGTGGCGCGCATGCCGAGCACATCCCAAGCCTCCACAATCGTCGCCCCCTCCGTATCGCGGGGCATGAAAGCGTGGACGATCTTCGGCGCGTCCGGATCGCTGCTGTCCATGCCGTGCAGGCCGAGATAGGTCCAGACGGGCGCCAGGCTGCCGAAAGACTTGTGGCCGGTGAAGCGATAGCCGCCGTCGACGCGCTCTGCATTCGTGGTCGAAAGCAGCAGAGGCAGATCGTTCCCGCGTTCCGCGTGTCCCGCGGCGAACACCGCGCCCTCGGCCGCCGCTTTGAGGAGCCATTCGAGCGAGTCGTCGCCGGCGCGCCGTAGATCGGCCGCCACGCCGGTCCAGTACAGGTGCATGTTCACGGCCAGAGCTGTGGCGTGCGCGTAGTACGCGAGGCGGCGCTGCTCTCGACAGACCTCCGCCAGCGACATGCCACGACCGCCCAGCTCCTCGGGCACCGCCATCAGCAGATAGCCAGCGTCTCGCAACTCATCGAAGTCCTCCTGAAAGAAGCGGTTCTCCTGGTCGTAGAGAGGAGCGCGTTCAAGACAGCGCTCCAAGATCTCTTCCGATAAGACGTGGCGCTCAGCAGTTACCATGACGATCCTCCTTACTAGATGAAATGGCTGATGGATGCACGGTTCGGCACGTTAGCCGTCGTCTTGCCAGCGCACCTGATACAGCCGCACCGGATCCTCGAATCCGCGCAGCGCCGTCTCGCCGCTATCTGCGAACATGAAGCCCTTGCCCATGCAGAGCTCCCGCACGACATTCGCCACCAAGATATCGGTCGGCTCGGCGCAGTCGCAGATGCGCCGGGCGAGCTGGACAGCGGTGCCGAAGAGGTCCTCGTGTTCCATCACGGGCTCTCCGGCGCTGATACCGATGCGAACGCGGATGGGGGTAGCGGGGTGCTCATCGTTGCGCGCAGCAAACGCCTTTTGGATGGCGATAGCACACCCGATACTACCTGTAGCTGACACGAAGGAGGCCATGATGCCGTCACCGGTGTGTTTGACCTCACTGCCGTTGTTGGCCTTCAGTGCGTCGCGAATCACGCCATCATGGGCGCGAAGCAACTCCATCGCTTCGGCATCGCCGAGGCGCTGCGTAATGGAAACCGAGCTCTCCATATCCGTGAATAAGATCAGGCGGAGCGCGGGAACGATCTCAGTCGTCGCCGGGTCTTTGGCGGCTGGGGTGTCTGCAATCTTACCCAGGAACTCTTCCACGACCGGCTGGGTGACTTCGATGATCTCGTTCGCAATGCTGTCCTCGTGGGCTTCGCGGTGCACCCCTTCCGCGGCCTCCTTACTCGGAGCGTCCACGAGACAAAACGCCTGGTGTGCCTCTTGATCAATCCAGTACGTTACGTACCGAGCGTTATACTTGTGCTGAACCTCCAGATCCTTCAAGTGAAGCACTGCGATCTCTTGCGGAGTCGCGGTGACCCCCTCATGTCGATCTATAAAGAGTGGCATCTGCCTGCTTGCCTCCTTACCTGTCCGATAGGGCGTTATGGTCGAAGGCCGCGTAGCCCGAAGCGCTAGCGCGCCAAGCATAGCGCTGCTGTGCACATCCGTCAACAGGAATGGCTGCTAACGAGTCGCCATCTCTTCCAGCTCGAAGCGAAAGTCCTCAATCACGGGGTTGGCCAGCAGCTTCCGGCACATCTCCGTCACCCGCTCCTCGGCAGCGGCCTCTTCTGGAGCATCGATCGTGATCTCAAGGTACTTGCCAGCCCGTACCGATTCTACCATGTCGAAGCCTAGTGAATGCAGACCGCCGCGGATGGTCAGGCCTTGCGGGTCGTTAACGGTCGGCTTCAGCGTCACGTAGACGCGCGCGAGGAACACTAGAGCCGTACCTCTTCACCCGTGAGGCGCAGGTAGATCTCGCGATATCGGCGCGACGTCTCCGCGACGACATCCGGCGGCAGCTCCGGCCCCGGCGGCTCGCGGTTCCAATCGCTCTCCAGCAGCCAGTCGCGTACGTACTGCTTGTCGGCGGCCTCCTGATGCTTGCCGATTTCGTGCTCGCTCGCCTCCCAGAAGCGGCTGGAGTCGGGCGTTAGCATCTCGTCGATCACGATCGGCTCGCCGTCCAGCAGCCCGAACTCGAACTTCGTGTCGACGATAATGATCCCGCGTTCGCGGGCGAACTCCGCACCGTAGCGGTACAACGCCAGGCTGCGCAGCCGCAGGGCGTTCGCCACCTCCATGCCGATCAGGTCGACGAACTCCTCGCTCGAGAGGTTCTCGTCGTGGCCAGCCTCGGCCTTCGTTGTCGGCGTGAACAGAGGCGCGGGGAACTGCTCGCTCTCCTGGATTCCCGCAGGCAGCCGCACGCCGCAGACCGTGCGCTGCTCCTGATACTCCACCCAGGCCGAGCCGGCCATGTAGCCACGGACGATGCACTCCACAGGCAGCCGCTCCGCCTTCCGCACGATCGTGCTGCGGCCGACCAGCTCGTCCGGCAGCGCAAACGGCAGGTTATCGTCAGCCGATCCGTCCGCCAATCGAATAAAGTGATTGGGCACGACGGTCGACGTCCGTTCGAACCAGAACGCCGCGAGCTGCGATAGCACCGCTCCCTTGCCCGGCACGCCATTCGGTAGCACGATATCGAACGCGGAGATGCGATCTGTCGCGACGATCAGTAGGCGATCGCCCAGGTCTACGATCTGATTGAATCGTAAGGCTACTTCAGGATACTTTGTCTCAGCCATGAATTGAACTGACGGGGGTTAGTGTCATAAAAAAGAGCACCCTCCGCACCTGATTCCCGAAGGACGGTCAGCGCCCTCTTTGTGTCACCCACATTCTGGAGAAACCAGAAGAACAGGGTCGACCTAACAGATGATTGACGCAATTTGCCCACGACGTACCGAAGCAATTGTATGGTTTCTTCAGTCCCGTCAGCATGTCTCGGCCAACCAGCGGGCTGGACATGAAGAAAGATTTCATCGAGCTCCGCAGCCAGTTGTAGCCAGTCAAGTCCTTCATTCACGAGGATTCCGGCAAAGTAGTTTCGGCGATAGTCGATGTCAAGTTCCAACGAAAGGTCGACTTTGCTCTTGAGGCCACTCTTGAGTGCTTGAACTCCACTGGTGATGGTTTTTACTCGCCAATCAACCCACTCTGAGAAGATCTGTTGATCGGATACCAGCAGCGAGGCCAACCGTTCCGCGCTTCCTATTTCTGTACCCGAGTGCTCGGCGAACATTGAGATACAGCGGTCACAGAAGCATTGATTTGGGCTCTGATATCGAAAGTATGAGTAGTGTAGTGCATCAGGATCGAAGGCTTGTATCAGTTCGTTAGATATTGTGACTATCCGTGAGAGGTATTCTTGAGACGTAGGGCATACTCGATTCTGAATCGCCGATAACGTGCTTTCCGCGAACTCGTAAACACAAAGCTCCAGATTATCGACAGCGGATGCGTCGTCAAAGCAGCGCACCTCAAGGATCAGACGGTCAACGGGCCTTCAACCATGCCCGTGGGCATACCTTTGTTCAGAAGGTTTGTCCAGTGATCCGTTCATATAGCGCTACATAGATTTCTGATGCGTTCCTAACTTCCTCTTGTGGCAGGGGTGGCATCGGCGGCTCGGGCTTTCCTGCTTCACGTGCTTGATAGAGAGTATCTTTGTAGCCCGTGGAGCGATAGTACTGTCGCACGTACTCCTTGCTTAATTCCACACAGCGGCCTTCGGTATATGCCTCAGCATCCCAAAACCGGTCTTCGTCTGGGGTCCCAAAGGTGTCTACGAGCATCAAACTCCCATCGGAATCGATAGCGAACTCCTTCTTTCCATCCGGATGAATCAACCTACCGTGGCTATCAAGTACAGACTGGATCTCTTGGTCCAGCCGATGAACGATGCTCCAAATCTCTTGCAGTTGTCCCTGTGTAATCGAGGACATGGCCATGGCTTGCTCTGGCGGGATGAACACGTCAACGGGCTCTAGCTTGGTTCCTGTCTCAAAGAACGGCCTGGGCAATTTCTCGCCGTAGGCTGGCACATGATCGCTGGGGAAACCGAGCACTTCCGGCTTGATCACGCCGGCGCGGATCCGGTCGTAGAGCGTTCCTGCTACATAGTAGCGCGAAACGAACTCGATGGGAATTAGAAACCCCCTTGTTTGACTCGTGATCTGGTCATAGTCGCGAATGACAGCCACGCGGCGGACTTTCAATGATCTCGGCGACGTCATCTCCACAAAGTGGGTCTTGACTCGCAATGAGTTAGTAACTTCAAACCAGAAGGCGGCAGTTCTAGCTAACACTTCACCCTTATGCGGGATCTCGACAGGCACAAGCTTGTCGAAAACTGAGATACGGTCAGAAAATACGAACTCAATCTCTTCTGAGTCAACTTCATAGATGTCCTTTACCGAGCCTCTGACAATGGGTTCGCGAGCAGTTCTCATCAAAATACCTCCTATTTCGCTAGCTATCCTAGCCCCAGCCTACGAAAGCTCTCGTCCACGTAGCGCGTGTAGTAGGCGTAGTCGAACAGCCCGTCCAGCACGTCGGCCGATAGCCGCTCCGTTACTTCGGCGTCGGCGTCGAGCGACTCGCGGAACGGCCGCCGCTGCTTCCACGACTGCATGGCGTTGCGCTGGACGATCTTGTACGCCTCCTGCCGCGAGAGGCCGGTATCGATTAGCGCCAGCAGCACCCGCTGCGAGAACGGCAAGCCGTAGCTGGCTTCCATATTCTCGCGCATGCGCTCCGGGTAGACGAGCAACCCGCGTACGATCGTCGTGAGCAGATCGAGCATGTAGTCCAGCGCCAGGCAAGCGTCGGGCAGGATCACACGCTCGACAGAGGAGTGCGTGATATCCCGTTCGTGCCAGAGCGCCACGTTCTCCAGCGCGCTCATCGAGTAGCCGCGCAGCAGACGCGCCAGGCCGCAGACGCGCTCCAGCTTCTCCGGGTTGCGCTTGTGCGGCATGGAGCTGGAACCCGCCTGCCCCTCGCCGAACGGCTCTTCCGTCTCCATCACCTCCGTGCGCTGGAGGTGGCGCAGCTCCGTGGCGAAGCGGTCCAGCGACGCGCCGATCGTCGCCAGCGTTGCGACGAAGTGGGCGTGCCGGTCGCGGCTGATCACCTGCGTGCTCACGGCATCGACCGCGAGGCCCAGCCGCTTGCAGACGGCCTCCTCGATCTCCGGCGATACGGACGCGTGCGTACCGACCGGACCGCTGATCTTGCCGACGGCGATGCCGGCCTTCGCATCGGCGAGGCGCTGGGCGCTCCGGCGCAGCTCGTCCACCCAGCCGGCCAGCTTCAGCCCAAACGTCATCGGCTCCGCGTGGATGCCGTGGCTGCGGCCCATGCAGAGCGTGTCCTTGTGCTCCAGCGCCTGCCGCTCCACCGCCTCCAGCAGCGCGGCCACGTCCCGTTCGAGAAGCGTTGCCGCGTCGACGAGCCGCAGGCTGAGCGCGGTGTCCTCGGCGTCGTACGAGGTGAGACCGAGGTGGACGAAGCGCGACTCCTCGCCGAGGCTGTCGGCGACCGATGCGAGGAACGAATTGAAATCGTGGTGCTGCTCGGCCTCGTACTCTGCGATACGCTCGATATCAATGCTCGCGTTGCGGATCTTCTCCAGCGCTTCCTTGGGGATGACGCCCTGCTCGCTCCACGCCTCGCAGACGGCGATCTCAACCTGCAGCCACGAGCCGTACTTGCGCTCGTCCGACCAGACCTGGGCCATCTCGGGGCGGGAGTAGCGCGGGATCAAGAGCGCTCCTTCGGTATTGGAGAACATCGCCCAGCGCGGACGGACTGGTCGAGGGCATTCCGCCGCAACGACCGCTTCAGTCTAGCCGGAAGCGAGCGCACTGCGGTAGTCGTCATATGCGCGGCGCACGTCGTCGTGTTTCAGCGCCAAGATCTCAGCGGCGAGATAAGCGGCGTTGTGCGCCCCCCACGATCCGACAGCGACCGCCGCTACCGGCACGCCCGGTGGCATCTGGACGATGCCGTACAGCGCATCGATGCCCTTCAGATCGCTCGATGGCACCGGCACGCCGATGACCGGCAGCGGCGTGTGCGCCTTCACCGCGCCCGGCAGGTGGGCCGCACCGCCGGCGGCGGCGATGATCACCTCAAACCCGCGGTCACGCGCGGAGACAGCGAACTCGCGCACCTTGTCCGGCGTGCGATGCGCGGACATCACGTGGGCTTCGTACTCGATGCCGAACTTGGCCAGGACATCGAGGCACTCCTGCATCAGCGCAGCGTCCGACTTGGAGCCCATGAGAACCGCAACGAGGGGTGTGGTCATGGTGAGTCGCCGTAAAAGTGTTCGCGCAAATCTCGCTCGGAAACGTACCTGGCCGCCTGGCGAACTATCGCCCTAAGCGTTCCGATATCTAACTCCTCGTGGTTCGGAACTGTGAGGGTCTCCTTGGATCCATCCGCTGTGATGCGGCGCAGCTTGACGTGACTCCCTCGTTGAGCGACCGGCTTAAAACCAAACCGAGCGAGGATCGTGATCACCTGGTGGCCTGAGAGGCGTCTCAGTCTAGGCGACACGACTCCCGAGCTCGATCGTGACTAGGAGCGTTGGATCTGGTACCAAGCCATAATCAGCCACGTCTTCACCAGCCAAATGGAGCTCTACTGCTTCTTGAAGATTCGCAACAGTCTCGTCCAACGTCCGCCCCTGCGTTACAACGTTAATCTCCAAGCACTCCGCTACGTAGTGCGAGTCGCCTTTGTGGATGAACGCCTTGATCGTCTGCTGCATGGCTTCTCAGAGCTCCAGTCTACCAGAACCTAACCCAATGCGCCCTCAGCCACGCCGATGTCGCGGCGGTAGTGCATCCCCTCGAAGCTGATGCGCTCCACGTTACGATACGCCTTCTCCCGCGCCTTCTGCATCGTCGCGCCGGAGGCAGTCACGGTCAGTACGCGGCCGCCCGCAGTCACTAGCGTTCCATCCTCCTGCCGGCGCGTGCCGGCCTGGAAGACCTGCACGCCGTCGTCGAGATCGGCCAGGCCGGTGATCGGATAGCCCGTCTCGTAGCCGCCCGGATAACCGCTCGATGCCAGCACAACGCCGACGCAGGCATCGTCCGACCAGCGAAACTCGATGTCAGCCAGCCGCTGCTCCACCACCGCCAGCATCACCTCCAGCAGATCGGACTCCAGCCGGGGTAGCAGCACCTGCGCCTCCGGATCGCCGAAGCGGCAGTTGAACTCGATAACGTGCGGGCCGGTGCCGGTCTGCATGATGCCCGGATAGAGCACGCCTTGGTACGGCCGGCCCTCCGCCTGCATCGCCAGCACGGCTGCCTCCGTCACTCCGGCCCGAATCGCCTCCTGCGTTTCGTCCGGCAGCCAAGCGGGCGGACTGTAGGCGCCCATACCGCCTGTGTTCGGGCCGCGGTTGCCGTCGAAGATCGGCTTGTGGTCGCAGGAGAACGGCATATGGGCGACGGTACGCCCGTCCGTGAACGCCTGCGCGCTCGTCTCAGGGCCGAACAGCCGCTGCTCAACCAGCGCGCGGACGCCAGCTTCGCCAAACTGGCGCTCGACCATCACCGTCTTCAGCGCCGCCAGCGCCTCTTCTTCGGTCTCAGTGACGATGACCCCCTTGCCCTTTGCCAAGCCATCCGCCTTGATCACCAGCGGCCTGCTCTGCGCCTTAACGTAGTCGGCAGCGGCAGCGGCGTCGTCGAACACCGCGAACGGCGCAGTGGGAATGCCGTGCTGCGCCATCAGCTCCTTCGCGAAGATTTTCGACGATTCGATCGCCGCCGCCGCCGCAGTCGGCCCAAACGCCGCGATGCCCTCGACCGCCAGCCGGTCGACCAACCCCGCCGCAAGCGGCTCCTCGCTGCCGACGACGGCGAGATCGATCTTGTGGACCCGGCAGGCGCGTACGACAGCTTCGTTATCGCCACCGGCAATGTTCGTGCCGCACTCCGCGGTACCCGGGTTGCCGGGCATCGTCACCAGCGAGTCGAGGCGAGGGGATTGGCGCAGCTTCCACGCGATCACGTGCTCGCGCGCGCCGGAGCCGATGAGCAGGACGTTCATAATCGAAATCTCACGCGGTCAGGCGAGGTCTCATGCGGTCAGGATCTCCGGAGCAACATCGCGGCTGCCATCAACAACCATGTGGTAACCCGAAAGCGCCGCAGCAGTCAAGCGGACGCGTATCGGAGGGCGTTCACAAGGATCGCCGTGGCTGCCGTGCTATCCTAGGTCAAGGAGGAGCCGTCTTATCGCCAGACAGCAACATCTGACCGGGGCACAACCAGAGCGGGCATTTATCGTTGCCGTGCGGCAGCGCGGCAGGCGGAACGGCGGCCGGTCCAACTCGTCCGCGCGCTGGGACACGGAGCGCTCACTGGATGAGCTGGCGGAGCTAGTCCGCACGTCGGGCGGCAGCATCGCCGGTAGGACAGTGCAGAACATGACGTCGCCGCACCCGGCGCACTACATCGGGCGAGGAAAGATAGACGAGATCAAGAGCCAGCGCGACGCCAGCGGCTACACGCTCGTCGTCTTCGACGATGAGCTCTCGCCGACCCAGCAGCGCAACCTTGAACAGGCGCTCGACGTGAAGGTGCTCGACCGGTCGGCCCTCATTCTCGATATTTTCGCCATGCGCGCCCGCACCCGCGAGGGCCGCCTGCAGGTCGATCTCGCCCAATCAGAGTACCTGCTGCCGCGGCTGGCCGGGCAGTGGAGCCACCTGAACCGGCTGGGCGGCAGCGGCGCCCAGGGCGCGATCGGCATGCGCGGTCCCGGTGAGACGCAACTCGAGACCGACCGCCGTCACGCCCGCAACAAGATCACACGCCTCAAGCGCGAGATCGCCGGCGTCCGAAAGCAGCGGTCGCTCTACCGGCGCAAACGGGCGCGCGCCGGCGTGCCGATCGTCGCGCTCGTCGGCTATACCAACGCCGGCAAGAGCACGATGATGCGCGCGCTGACGAACGCCGATGTGCTGATACAGGATCAACTCTTTGCCACGTTGGATCCCATCACCCGCCACCTCCGGCTGCCCAGCGGCCGCGCAGCGCTGCTCACCGACACAGTCGGCTTCATCCAGAAGCTACCGGCTCAGCTCGTCGCCGCGTTTCAAGCGACGCTGGAGGAGCTGGCGGAAGCTGACGTCTTGCTCCACATAGTCGACATCACGCACCCGGACGCCGGCCAGCAGAGCCAGGCTGTCGACGACACCATCGCCGAGCTAGGACTGGCCGCCACTCCGCGCGTCACGGCGCTGAACAAGGTCGACCTGTTCACCTCGGACGGGGGCAACGCGATCGACGGCATCAGCGATCTCTCGGCCTACGACGTCTCGCTCACGGAGCACTGGCCGGACGCCGTGCTCACCTCTGCCGAGCGTGGCTGGCAGCTCGACAGGCTGCTGGCGCGGGTTGAGGAAGCGTTGAGGAACGGCGTCAGCGCCAAGCCCGCCGCCATGGCGCACTCCTGATCGTATCTTCGCTTCACAGGCGTGGGAGCGGCCGGGTAGCCGGCGCCAACTGGCGGCCGGAATTGGAAAACGGCGTTTGGGGGCAGGCGTTAGTCGCCGAGCAGCGACGAGTAGCCCTGAGCGATTAGCTCTTCCACGTACTCAGCCCGCCAGCCGGGATCCGGCAGCCGGAGGCGATGCTCGCGGAACCAGCGGTGGTACGTCAGGTACTCTTCTTCAAGACGCCGCCGCGAATCCAGCTCCTCCGCGAACGCCTCAGCATCGAACTCCTCGAAGCTCTTATGCGAATCGGCCAGCGGCACGTTGAGATCCTCCTGCCAGTAATCGGCCAGGTACTCTACGCAATCTTCCAGGTCCTTCCGGCAGTCGTTCAGCAGCATCGACATCATCGCCGGTTGGTCGACCCGGCGTGAGCGGAGCTTCAGCTCCGTGGCGCAACCGCGGCAGAGGACGACGAGCTTTCGCGCATCGCACTCATCTTTGCGAACGCAGAACTGGCAGCGGGGGGCATAGTCTGTCCCCCAGACTTCATGGGTGTAGCCGGCGACCAGGTCTTCCGTGAACGTTGAGCAGCGAGGACAGGCCATCTTGTCCCCTAGGATCTCGTCGATCGTCTTATCCCAGTCGATCTGCATCAGCCCGTCTCCTCTATGGGGTGTGCCTGTATGATACCGCGTTGGTTAGGGCTGTCAACCTATCGCTTCGCCGCGCGCGCGAGATCAGCCCGCAGACGATATACATAATCTTAGATACGGCCACCATAATCGAAGCCCTAAGGGCTATCCCGTACGGGTTTCCACCAACAGGCGGTTGACAGCTTACATAAGGTGGCGTACTACGAACCTACCGGTATGGAGGTCTGCCCTACGGGGGGCAGGCGATAGCAAGGAGGTGGAGAGTGAAGTTGATGTGGACCGGTATGGCTGCGGCACTGCTTGTCGCCACAGCCCTAGCGCCGTACGCGCCCACGATCATGGGCATTCGCGTTCGATAGCGCTAGCGGATGGGGTAGGTGGTTTGCTGCCTGCCCCATCCACCCCCTTCTCCAACCCCCGCATTGTGCGCATCTCAGGGTCTGCTCTCTCTGTCTCTAGCGACAGCGCCTACGCTTACGCCGCCCGCGCGTGCTCTTCTTCAACCGCGATCAAAGCAGCTTTCTTCTCGAAACTATCGTACGCCTCCAGAAACGCCTGCACCACCTGCGGATCGAACTGCGTGCCGCTGTGGCGGATGATCTCGTCTCGCGCCGCCTCCCGCCGCAACGCTTTGCGATACGTTCGATCCGAGGTCATCGCATCGAACGCGTCCGCCGCCGAGAAGATGCGCGCGCCCAGGGGGATCTCGTCGCCGGCCAGGCCGCGCGGATAGCCCTTGCCGTCGAACCGCTCGTGGTGACAGCGGACGATGGTCGCCGCTTCGGAAAGGAACGAGATGTCCCGCAGCATGTCGTAACCGATCATCGGGTGGCGCTTCATCTTGTCCCACTCTTCCGGCGTCAGCGGCCCCGGCTTGTGCAAGATCTGGTCGGGGACGCCGATCTTCCCAACGTCGTGTAAGAGCGCGCCACGCCGGATCGCTGTCCACTCGCCGCTCTCCTCATCGATGCCGAGCCGGCGCGACATCAGCATCACGTACTCGGCGACGCGGAGGGAGTGGCCCTTCGTCTCGCGGTCGCGCGCGTCCAGCGCCATGATCAACGCTTCCAGCGTGCCGTCATACGTCTCCTTAAGGTGCCGCGTCATCTGCATAATGTTTTCGTTGGCCGCCTCCAGCTCCGCGTTCTTGCGCTTCAGCTTCAGCACCGATTGCTCCGTCTTGCTCACGTACTGCTGGAGGGCGAAGCGCAGCATCAGCGGCGGCGCAACGAAGGCCAGAATCCCCGGCACACCCAGAGCGATATAAGCAGCAGCCAGGGCCAGCGCAAGCAGGCCGAAGACGATGTAGTAGGGGAAGATCCAGCGATGCTCCTCTCGCCAGGTCTCCAGCCAGTTCTGTCCGGAGTACTGGCTCGCCAGCACGGCCACCAGCCCGGCGTTTACCACGTAGTTGACAGTGATCGAGATAAGGCTGACCGGTATCCACCAGCCGCTCAGCGTTGCTTCGCCGTCGATTAGGCTGTGGAAGACGAGCGCCGCGCTCACGTTGGCGAGCGTGTAGCTGCTCATGTCGAAGAAACGCGTGTGCCAGCGGCTGGGCGTGAACACCGTCGCCGCCAGCACGACGATCGGGGCGGCGATGGCGGCGCCCGCGACGCCGTAGATGATCGCGATGGCGAAGATCGCGACGACGCCGGATGAAACGTGCGTATCGCCGTAGATCTTAATGCCCACCCGCTCGAACGCCACCGCCAGGCAGATGAGCGTGACGAAGCCCTGCCAGCCGTCCCAGCTCATCTCGCGGGCGTAGATGCCAATAAAGAGAGCAGCGCCAAGCCCGGCCAAGCCGACGTAGAATGCGCTTTGCCAGTTCAGTTGATCGGCCGGGTCCTCTGCGACATCGCTCGACGCGAGGTTCTCGTCCTCGCGCGCGTTGCTATTCAGCGCGTCCACGCGAACGTGCGTCAGAAGCTTTGCCAGCCGTGAACTCATTTCATCACGCCTAACTTCCTACCCAAGTCGGGAAGAATCGATACTACTTCATGTACAGTATCGACAGATTCGCACGCCGGATTCAGTGAGGCTAGGCGGCTTCTTCTACGGCCTCTTGTTCTAGGGCGCGGCGCAGATCTCGCAGAATGCGCTTGTGAAGCTGGCAGACTCGCGATTCCGAGAGCTTGAGCATCTCGCCGACCTTGTGGAACGGCAGCGATTCAGCATAGCGAAGTCGCAGGATCGTCCGGTCGCGCTCGTTCAGGCGGCGCATCGCGCCGCGCAGCAGCGCTAGCGCCGCGTCGTGCTCAGCGGCTGCGGCCGGATTGCTCCGCTCATCGCTATCGGGCGGGTCCCAGCGGCCGGTGCCACCTTCGCCAGCGCCCTCTTGCAACACGTGTTCCAGCGAAACGAAACGGGAGGCGGCGTGCTGGCGGATCCGCTGTACCTCACCCGGCGCGATGCCGAGGCGCATCGCGATCTCCTTGTGCGTCGGCCAGTGTCCTAACTGCGTTGCCAGCTCCTGAGCCGTCTGCTCCACCTGGCGCGTACTGCGGCGCAGCGATCGCGGCAGCGGGTCATGCCGGCGAACGGCGTCCAGGATCGAGCCGCGGATGCGGCGGATGGCGAAGCTGGCGAAGCTGGTGCCCCTGGACGTATCGAACCCATCGATCGCCTGGATCAGCCCCTCGGTACCGTAGCCGAGCGCATCTTCGCGCTCCAGTCCCAGGGTGTTGGCGCGGTCCGTGGAGAGCCGGTTCACAACGAACGTGACCAGCGGCATGTTCTTCAGGATCTGCGCTTCTCTTGCTGACATCGTAACCCCCTTTGTTGGGCTCCGATGCGGCAAGCCTTGTCGGGAGGGCCTGGAGAGAGGATGGGGATGTCGAATTGAGCAATTCGGCAGCCCGGCAACCTTAGCTCTCTCCTGAGAGCAGTAGGCCCGTGGCTTTGCGCCCCCCTCTTTCGAAGGGTTTGCCGTTATCGGTGCCTCAATATGCAGTCGTGAGGCGTTCCGTGCCACGTGGCCTTGAAGGGCCAAGCCCGTTCTTGGGCTACCTAACTACAAACGCTGCCAGCCGTGAAGCGTTACACATCACACGAAGAAGGCAGGTGCTATAGTGCCTCCGTCAGATAGGAGTAGGAGTCGCGTGAGCAAGGCCCCGGAGCCAATCGACCACGTCGAACGCTGGCGGCGAATCGTCTCGGCACGGCGCGAGCAGCACGACGCCGCCTGCGCCGCCCAGAACCGCACGACGGACGACTACTGGGCGCGTCGGGCCGAGAGCTTTCGCGCCTTCGTGCGGCTGGCGGCGCGAGGTGGCGACCCGCTCGTTGCCAGCGTCCGCAAACAGCTCCGCGCCGAGGACACGATCCTCGACATCGGCGCCGGCACCGGCCGCCACGCGGTCGCGCTCGCTCCGCACGCGCAACGAGTGACCGCGCTCGACCCGTCACCCGCGATGCTCGCCTTTTTGCGAGAGGATGCCGAGGAGGCTGGCCTCGACAACATCGACGTAATCGAAGGCGCCTGGCCGGACGCCGCCGGGGAGACGCCGGAAGCCGACATCGTCATCAGCGCCAACGTGCTCTACCCGATCGAAGACGTGGTGCCGTTTCTCGTCGCGATGGACGGCCACGCCCGTCGCCTCTGCTTTCTGCAACTGATGGCGCGCCAACCCTGGTTCGACCCGCCCGGCCTCTGGCAAGCGGTCCACGGCGAACCGCGCCGGCCGCAGCCCGCCTACATGGAGGCGGTGAACTTGCTGCACCAACTGGGCTGCTACGCCAACGTGGAGATCGCCTGGGCAGAGATCCCGCGCACGTTCGATAGTTTGGACATCGCCGTGGAACGCTTCGCGGAGTCGGTCGCTGTCGGCGACGACGAGGAGCGGCGGGCGCGGCTGCGCGCCGCCCTGGAAGAGACCTTAGAGCCAAGGGACGACGGTATGCTGGCGTTGGCAGGCCAACGGTTCCCCCAGGCGACTGTCTGGTGGCACGCTGGCGCGCTACAAGAGACGGCAGGGTAGGTTATTTCGCCAGAAACGGCTCCACAGCTTCGATGAACTGCTCCGGCGTGTCCTCAGGCACTGTATGGCCGGCCTCCGCTACGGTGATCAGCTCCGCGTTCGGGAAGCTCGACCGCATGCGCTCCGCCGTCGACTCCGGCAGCACCTGCGACTTGCCGCCGCGCACGATCAGCACCGGCGCCTGTACCTTCGGCAGCTCCTCCCAAAGATCGGACGGATTCCAGTAGTAGCTAACGCGGGCGTCGTACTTGAACGTGTACTTGCCGTCGTCCAGACGTTTGAGCTGATGGCTGAGCCGGTGGCGCAGCGCGTCGTCCGGCGTCGTCTGGTTCGTCACCCGGATCAGCGCCAGGGCGACGTCCGGGTTATCCAACACCGGATGGCCGTGCTCCGCGATGTGCTTATCCAACTGGAGCGATGGACGCTTCTCATGCGGGATCGCCGGCGGAATATCGATCACCACCAGATGGCCGACGCGCCCCGGGTTGTGGGCCGCGTAGGCAATGCCGTTCATGCCGCCCATCGACAGGCCGATCATATCGAACCGCTCCAGCCCCCAGCCGTCGGCCAGCGCCGCTACGTCGGCAACGTAGTCATCTGTCGCGAAGTCCGCCTCCGCCGGCCACGCGCTCTCCCCGTGGCCGCGCTGGTCCAGCGCGATGATCCGGTAGCGGTCTTGGAACGCGCGAGCGACCGTGTCCCAGATACGGCACAGGCTGGACAGCCCGTGCAGCATCAGGATCACCGGAGCGTCCGGCTCGCCCCACTCTACGTAGTGAAAGCGCAGGCCGCGCGCCTCGACAGTATGCTCTCGCGGTTCAACGGCGGTGGTCATAGAATGCCTCCTCTGCTAGACGTGAACATAGCTTACCCGATCTCGCCGGCGCAGTCTGCCAATTTTTCTTGCCGAAACCCATCAAGATCAGAGGCTTCCTGTCGATACCTTACCTGAACCAGCTACCTAGTCCAGAGGAGACGCAATGGCATCTAACATCTGGCGAACGACGTTCGATATGTTTGGCCTGGCCACCTATCTCACGATCATGACCGGCAAGCTGCCGGACCGGAACCTCCTCTCCGCCGCCCGCACCGGAGAGTACGACCGCAGGGGCCCCGCGTACCTCGCTGCCCCTGTAAGCGAGCCGCAGCCTCTGGACCAGGCCGGCGATCTAGCCCATCCGGTGGCCGCCACCGACGTATAGCAACTGGCCCGTCACCCAGCGCGCCTGCTCCGACGCCAGGAAGACCATCACGTCGGCTACGTCCTCAGGCGTGCCTAGCCGGCTGAGCGGTATCTTCCAGATCAGCGATTCCTCGGCCTTCGGCTCGATGTAGCCGGTCTGGATCGGCCCAGGCGACAGTATGTTGACGGTGATACCGTAGCGTCCCAGCTCCTGCGCCGCCGATCGGCTGAACGACTCCAGCGCGTACTTGCTGGCGCCGTACGACACCTCGTTCGCGAACGTCGCCGCGGCGTCCGTGCTGACGTTGATGATCCGCCCCCACGTTGCGCCGCGAGCGATGTGGCGCCGCCCGAACTCGGCCATCATCAGCGCCGGGGCGCGACTGTTGATCGCGAAGTGCCGGTCGTGCAGATCGGCCGTAATCGTCGGCAGCGGCTGGTGGAACAGATCATGGGCCGACGCCGATGCAGGCAGGAAGCTGTCCGGCCGGCAGTGGCCGGCGTTGTTCACTAGCACCTCGACCGGCCCGAACGCCGCCTCGGCGCGGTCGAAGAGCGCTGGGATGTTCTCGACATCGCCCAGATCCGCCTCCCAGACGTCGACCTCGCCGCCTTGCTCTCGAATCCCCGCCACCACGGCCTCGGCTGTCGTCGCCTGGCGCAGCCGGTACTGCGCCTCGCCCGGCTCGCCCCGCTCCGATTCATCGATGTAAGAAGGCGCAGGCAGTTGTAAGTAATGGACGAACACGCGCGCGCCCTGGGCGGCGAAGGCTTTCGCCGTCGCCGCGCCGATGCCGTGGTTCGCTCCCGTAACGAGGGCGACTTTGCCGCTCAGTCCTGTATCGATCATGGCGCCACTCCTCAGTAGTGCAGCATAGCCGCGCGCAATACCAGGGTCTACCCCGCTTCTCTTCGCCGCCAGCGGTAGCTAGAATAGCTCCGGCGAAGACGAACGCGCTTCGCCTAGAATTCGGAAGGGATGCCGCGCATGTCTATCACCACCGTCCCGGGTAGCGCCGCCCTACGCGCTAGCGCCTCGCGCGGCAATTCATAATGGCCGCGCTGCCGCCTCAGATCGAAGGCCTGCTCTCGCCGGGCGCCTATCCGCATGCCGTCGAGAGTGTGGAGCTGCGCCAGACGCACATCTCGTACCTGCTCTTCGCCGGCGAGTTCGTCTACAAGGTGAAGAAGCCCCTCGATCTCGGCTTCCTCGACTTCAGCACGCTGGAGAAGCGGGAGCACTTCTGCCACGAAGAGCTACGGCTTAACCGCCGCCTCTGCCAGCGCACCTACCTCGACGTCGTGCCGGTTGTATCGGTATCCGGCGGCTTCAAGGTCGAGGCGGAAGGCCAGATCGTCGACTACGCGGTGAAGATGCGCCGGCTGCCGGAAGAGGGGATGATGACGCCGCTGCTGGAGCGGGGCGGCGTCACGTCAGCCCAGATCAGAGACCTGGGACGCAGAATCGCGGAGTTTCACGCCACTACCGAGCGTAACGATGAGACCGATAAGTTGGGTGGCCTGGAGACCGTAACGATCAACTGGCGTGAGAACTTCGAGCAAACCGAAGCGTATATCGGCCGCACAGTCACACAGCAGCAGTTCGACGAGATCCGGCGCTTCGTCGACCGGACTCTCGCCCAAGAAGCGAGCCTTTTCCAGCAGCGTGTACAGGAGGGCAGGGCCCGCGACTGTCACGGCGACCTCCGCGCCGATGCCGTCTGCTTCGAGCCGGACGGCGTCTGCATCTTCGACTGTATCGAGTTCAGCGAGCGCTTTCGGCGTTGCGACGTAGCGGCCGATATCGCCTTCCTCGCCATGGATCTGGAGTTCCGCGGCCGCCAGGACCTCGCGGACGAACTGATGGCCAGCTACCTCGGCGTCACCCTGGACGCCACGCTGCCCCTGCTCATGCCGTTCTACAAGTGCTACCGCGCCTACGTCCGCGGCAAGGTCGATGGCTTCCAGCTCGACCAGCCGGAGATCGGCGATGCTCAGAAGCGGGAGGTGGCCGAGGGCGCCAGGCGCTTCTTCGAGCTGGCGCAGACGTATGCTACCCAGACGGCGCCACCCGCGCTGATCGTCACCATCGGCGTCACCGGCAGCGGCAAGAGCTACCTCGCCAACGGCCTCGCCGCCCGCATCGGCGCCGCCGTCTTCTCGTCCGACGTGCTACGAAAGCGCCTGCTCGACATCGAGCCAACGGAGCGGCGCATCGACGAGATCGACTCCGGTGTCTACAGCCCGGAGTCGACCGAGCAGACGTACCGGGAGCTGCTCGACCAGGCGCGCCCCTGGCTGGAGCGCGGCAAGCCCGTGGTGCTCGACGCCTCCTACCTGCGGGCGGAACACCGGCAGGCGGCGCTCCGTCTCGCCGAGGAAACGAGCGTCCTCTTCCTCGCGTTGGAGTGCCAGGCGGACGAGTCGCTGGTAAGAGAGCGGCTGGCGGAGCGCCAGGGCGCGGAGCAGGTCGTCTCAGACGGCCGATGGGAGGTCTACCAGGCGCAGATGGAACGCCTCCAACCGCCCGATGAGCTGCCCGCCTCCGCGCGTGTCACCGTAGACTCCGCACAACCGCTCCGTACGCAGATCGATAGCATTGTGACGCGCCTGACGAGCTAGGCGCGAGGCGCTTGGCTACGCCAGACCCAGTGTAGGTGACTATTTCCACCCATTGACATCTCCCATAGATTATGGGACTATATATGTGATATGAGAACGCACCTCATCCTGCCCGACGACCTGATCGAAGCAGTCGATCGCCTAGTCGGAAAGCGCCGGCGCAGCGCCTTCGTTACGGAAGCGTTGCGGGAACGGCTACGCCGCGAGCAACTGCTCCAGGCTCTAGAGGAAAGCTCAGGCATCCTGAAGAAGGAAGATTACCCCCATTGGGCTACGCCAGAGAAGGCCGCCCGCTGGGTGCGGAAGATCCGCCGGGAGGGTGAGCGATCGCCTCGCAGCCGTGCCGAGTTACCTTCTTGATAGCACCGTCCTCATCGATTACTTGCGTGGCAACACCGAAGTGCGCGAGCGTCTTCGTGCGCTAACAGAAGACGGTCATCAGCTGTGTATCTGTGCAATCAATGTCGCAGAGATAGTTGCGGGGCTGCGCGAAGAGGAACGCGCGGCAACAGAACGGTTTCTTTCCGCACTATCCTACATCGATCTGACATTCGATATCGCCAAGACGTCGGGAGTATATCAACATGCCTTCGCAAGACGAGGAGAGGCCTACAAGATCACCGATCTTCTCATCGGAGCGGCCGCCTTGGCCCATGACGCCGTTCTCTTAACGGATAACGTGAAAGACTTCCAGATACCCGGCCTGCAAGTTGAACGGCTCCCCTCAGGCCGATAACCGCTCCACATCACGATTAACACCTCTCTCACTGCGGTATCATGCCGCCATGAGCGACGAGTCCAGGCCCAAGGCACCGGCCACGGCAAACCTAATCGTCAGGCTGGGCGGCGAGGCCGACCTAGCGGCGATCAACGAGATCTACAACCACTACGTCGTTAACACGCCGATTACCTTCGACATCGAGCCGATCTCGATGCCGCAGCGGCGGCAGTGGTTCGAACGATACGCGGCCTCCGGCCGTCACCGCCTGCTCGTCGCCGAAGCCGACGGCGCGGTGATCGGCTACGCCGATAGCCATCAGTACCACACCAGGCAAGCGTACGACACCACCGTAGAGGTGACTGTCTACTGCTCGCCCGAGGCGACAGGGCGCGGCATCGGCACGCGGCTCTATACGGCCCTCTTCGAGGCGATCCAGGGCGAGGACGTGCACACGGCCCTGGCCGGCACCACACTGCCCAACGCGGCATCGGTCGCGCTCCACGAGCGTTTCGGCTTCTCGCTCTACGGCGTCCAGCACGAAGTCGGCCGCAAGTTCGGCCGCTACTGGGACGTCGCCTGGTACGAGAAGCGGCTCGCCTGAATACGACGGCATTAAACGACCAACCCTCTTGCAGAGCGACTAGAATACACGTATCGTACTCTACATAAGGGCGGGTCTATCAGGAGCTATCGTATGCGTTCAGTAGTTGTCCTGCTAATCGTTAGCGCATTCTCGCTCATTATGCTCGCGTGCGGCGAGGTCCTCGGCTCAGTGCCGACGCCAACGCCGACGGTGACACCTACGATCACGACTACTCCCACGCCCGCGCCGACGCCCACCCCAACGCCGACGCCGGACCCGCTCGTCCTCAAGCCGGTCGCCCCAGCGCTCGGCGACCTCCAACAGCGGATGCAGCAGGAGGTCACAGCGTTTCAGCAGCGCGTGGGCGGCAACTTCGCCGTCGCCGTCACCGATCTCCAGACCGGCGAAACCGTTCACGTCAACGGCGACGACGGCAACCGCATCCCCGGCTGCACGCTCAACTTCTTCGTGCTGCTCTCGGTCGTCCAGGACCTGCAGGCCGGCCTCTACCCCGAGAGCGATGTCGGCCGCCTCATCGCCCAGACGGTCTGGGCGAGCGACCCCGGCACCGCCCACCGTCTGCTGCTTGTCACCGGTGGCGGCGATGGCCTGGCCGGCCTCGTCAAGATCAACGACCTGCTCCAGAACGAGCTGGGATTGCGCTCTGCGCTGTACGATCATCCGCCCGCCGCCGGTGACGTGCTCACGCTCACGCCCGGGCGGTTCCAGGGCAACCTGATCTCGCCGCTCGACTTCAATCGAGCGCTGACGATGCTCTACCGCGGGGAGCTGCTCGATCCGGAGTGGACCGCCTACCTGATCGAGAAGATGAGCCACGTCAAGCCCGGCCTCAGCCACCTGCTGCCGAGCGGCGTCACGGACCCGGCCGCGATCGTCGCCCACAAGAACGGCTTTATCGACTACGTGCCGTACTACGTCGATAACGACGTCGGCCTCGTCATCTTCGAGAGAGGCGGGGAACGCTACGCCTACGCGATGACCTTCTGGTCGCAGGACAACCCCTGGGTCCTCTCAGATCTGCCGCTGGGGCAGACGTTGTCTCGCTTAGCCTGGGAGCACTTCAGCGCCGCCTATCCGCCAGCCGCGCCGTAGGCCTCGTCCAGCAGCTCGACGACGTGGACGACGCGACCGGGCAGCCGGTGCCGTCGCAGACCAGCCTCTAACTGCATCATGCAGCCGGGGTTTGCCGTCGCGATGACCGGGGCGTTGCCGGTATCGGGCCAACGGCCCGTCCGCAAATCTAACGCAGAAGCCACGTCGCGCATCTTCTCGTCCAGCAGCCGCAGCGACATCTCGCGCTGGGCGAAGCTGTAGATGCCTGCGCTGCCGCAACAGCGGTCTGCCCCTTCCAGCTCAACCAGCTCCAGCCCGGGGATGGAGCGCAGCAGTGTCCGAGGCGCCGACCGTACCCGCTGTCCGTGGACGAGGTGGCAGGAGTCCTGATACGTCACCCGCTGCTCGACGCCGCGCTCCGGCGGCTGAATCGGCAGCTCAGCGAGAAACTCCGTCACGTCCCGCACCATGCTGGAGAATCGTACTGCCTTCTCTGCATACGCGGGATCGGCTGCCAGCAGCTCTCCGTACTCCTTCATCGTCGCGCCGCAGCCCGCCGAATTGACGATCACCGCCTCGACGCCAGAGGCGAGGAACACATCGACGTTGAGCCGGGCCAGATCCCGCGCCGTCAGCCGGTCGCCGGCGTGCAGGCTCAGCGCACCGCAGCAACGCTGCTCCGGCGGCGCAACGACACCGATGCCGTTTCGCTCTAGCACGCGCACCGTCGCCTCGTGCGTACGAGGGTAGAGGTGCGGCATAACGCATCCTGTCAGCAGCGCGACGGTGCGGTCGTACGCGTCTCCATCACCACTAGGCATCTCGAACCGCCGCGCTGGCAGCTCCGGTAGCATCGACTCCGCTTCGGCTAGCCCTCCGGGCAGCAGGCGCAGCACGCGGCTCGCCCGCACCAGCCACTGCATCCCCGTCCTCTGGTAGAGGCGGAGGCCAATGAAGAGCGCAGCTATTCGCTTCGGGTAGGGTAAGAGCGCTGCCAACAGCCGGGTGCGTATTTTCCAGCTCCACGGCGCCTCGCCGCTCTGCACGATCATCGCCCGCGCCGACTCCATGATGCTGCCGAACTCGACGCCAGACGGACAGGCCGTCTCGCAGGCGCGGCACTGGAGGCAGAGGTCCAGGTGCTGGGTTAGCGTCGGCGTTGCGGAAATCTTATCGTCCGTCAACGCCTCGATCATATGAATCCGGCCGCGCGGTGAGTCTGTCTCCAGGCCCAATTGCAGATAGGTCGGGCACTCCTGCAAGCAAAATCCGCAGTGCACGCACTTGCTCAGCGCCTCCTGCGACGGCCGGTCGTCGATCGTCTCGCCGGCCATGCTAGATGCCGCCCACGAACCGGCCGGGGTTGAGCGTCGACTCCGGATCGAACTGCTGCTTCAGGTTACGCATCAGCGCTAGCGCATCGACTTCGCCCCAGACATCGATGCGCCGCTTCAGCTCCACCGGTGCCCGCGTCACGACGAGCGAGCCGCCTGCCGCGATGGCGTTCGCTCGAAGCCTCTCGACTATAGACGCCATCTCGTCCGTCTCCGCGTCTGCCAACGCCACCCGCACGACGCCCACCGTCGGGTAGGCGATCAGCGGCATCCCTGCTCCAGCATCGCCGTCCGCCAGCGTTGCGACGAAGCCACGGACGGCGGCGGGCGGCAGCGACGCCTTCAGTTCCACGCCGCCGAGAGTCTCGTTCAGCCGCCGCCAGAATGACGCGGTCCGGTCGCCGTCCAATAGCAGAGTCGCGCTGTCAACAGAGAGCGCCGCCAGGTCCTTGCGCGTTCGCTCGACAGCAGCCGCGCCGCCCGCGATGCGGTAGGCGGCGATGCCCGCCCCTGGGTCTATATCGATGCCGGTGTTTAGCTCCGCCGCCGCTGGCGCGTCGATCAGCGCCGCCGCCGTCAGCGCCAGGCCGCGCTCGTCCGCCGCCAAAATCGCATCCGCAGTCGCGCCTAACGACGGGTGGACGGCCAGCAGCGTCTCCTCTGTCGCGGGCAGCGGCGTCAGCTTGAACGTCGCCTCGACGATGACGCCCAGCGTGCCGAGCGAACCGACGATCAGCCTCGGCAGGTCGTAGCCCGCCACGTTCTTCACCACGCGGCCGCCGCCACGCACCAGCACGCCGTCCGCCTGCGCGATACGACAGCCGAGCAGCCAATCGCGCGCTAGTCCGTACGCGTGCTGCGATGGCCCGCCCGCCGCGGCAGCGAGTGCGCCGCCGATCGTTGCCTGTCCTGGAGCGTCGATCGGCAGGAACTGACCGTGCTCGGCGAGGATGGCGCCAAGCTGTTCGAACGTCATGCCGGCCTCCACCGTCACCGTCAGGTCGGCAGCCTCGTACTCGATCACCCCGTCCAGCTTCGTCGTGCGCAGCGCGACATCGTACCGCGACGGTACGTTGCCCAGCGCCATGTGACAGCCGCCACCCCAGGGGATAACGGCGACTCCGGCTTCGTTGGCAGCGGCCAGCGCCGCGGTTAGCTCATCGACTGACGAGGGCGTCGCGACGTAGCGCGGCGTGAGGCCGTCCACGGCGAACTCTGCCTCACCGCCCGCAAGACCGTCGCCCAGAATCGGGCGCAGGGCGGACTCCGCCGTGTCAGTATCGGGCGGGGCGTTAGTTGACATAACTCTTATATGTACGCATCCGGCCCCGCCTGCTTCATCACCCGATCCACCTGCGCCTGCGAAACCTCGCCGCAGCCCTTGCCGGTCGGGAAGAGCTTGCAAGGATTGTACAATTCACTCGAGCCGAACGCCGCCTTCACCTTCGCCATCGCGGCGATGTCGGCGTCCGAGAAGATCCACTTCAGAAAGCTGCGTTTCTCGTAGCCGACGCCGTGCTCGCCGGTGATGCTGCCACCGGCGTCGACGCAGGCACGCATGATCTCGGCGCCTGCCTGCAGCACACGCGCCGTCTCGCCCGGCTTCCGCTCGTCGAACAGCACGTTCGGATGCAGGTTGCCGTCGCCGGCGTGGAGGACGTTGGCGATAGGGAAGCCGTAGCGCTCGCCGATAGCGTAGACCTCTCGCAGCACGGCTGGCAGCTTCGTCCTGGGCACGACGCCGTCCAGCACGTAGTAGTTGGGCGCCAGCCGCCCCAGCGCGCCTATCGCACCTTTCCGTCCCGCCCAGAGCTGCTCGCGCTCAGCGTCTTCCTCCGCCTCGCGCACCTCGCGCGCGCCCTCTGCGTCACACACCTCGCGCACCGCCGACGCCTGCTCGGCGATCGTCTCGCGCAGCCCATCGACCTCGATCAGCAGGACGGCCCCAGCGTCGAGCGGGTAGCCCACGTGCAGCGCCGGCTCGACGGCGCGGATCACCTCCGCATCCATCATCTCCAGCGCCGCCGGCACGACGCCGCGGCCGATGATCGACGAGACGGCCGCGCTCGCCTGATCGACCTCGTCGAAGATCGCTAGCAGCGTGCGCGTCGCCTCTGGCCGCCGCAGCAGCCGCAGGACGATCTTCGTCACGATGCCCAGCGTGCCCTCGGACCCGACGAAGACGCCGCGCAGATCGTAGCCCGGTGTCTCTCTCGCGCGGCCGCCCAGCCAGACGATCTCGCCCTCCGGCGTCACAACCTCCAGCCCCAACACGTGGTTCGTCGTCACTCCGTAGGCCAGGCAGTGCGGCCCGCCGGCGTTCTCAGCGACGTTGCCTCCCAGGGTGCAGACGCGCTGGCTGGACGGGTCCGGCGCGTAGTAGAGGTTGTACGACGCCACCGCCTTCGAGAGCTCCAGATTCACCACGCCGGGCTCGACGACGGCGAGGCGATTTTCGCTGTCGACCTCGATGATCCGCTTCATGCGCGTCAACGCGACGACAACGCCACCCAGAGCGGCCACCGCGCCGCCGCTCAGCCCCGTGCCGGCGCCTCGCGGCGTGACAGGCAGCCCGGCGTCGAGCGCGATGCGCACCACCTCGGCCACGTGCTCCGCGTTCGTTGGGAAGACAACCGCCTGCGGCCGCGCGCGGTCGATCGTGCCGTCGTACTCGAACGCGATAAGCTCCTCGGGCCGCCAGAGCACGGCCTCCCGGCCAACGACGCGCTCTAGGCTACGGATCACGCCTTTATCCAGCGTCTTGATCTCGTTCTCTACCAACGTCGCGCCTCTCTATTCCAGGCCGCTGCTCCTGTCGAAGCCTCCCCAAGCGATACCGCCACTATTGTAACCGATGCGCCAGCGAGAGTCCGGCGGCTCGCTAGCGCCCGACGGCATACTAGCGATAGAAGCGTGCATTACTAGACATAATTCTAATATGACGCCGATACTGCTCTCGACGTCCAGAACGAGGATATTGACTTTCTAGCCACGGTGGGTATAGTGATGGAGCGCAATTTTTACGATACTGACGGGCCGGAGCACGATGTCCTGGCCATGTTCCGCAGAACACGGAGGTGACCCATGATCAAGGCGTATATCTTAGTGGTAGCCAACCCGGGCACGACCAAGGAGGTCTTTGAGGCGCTGAAGAAGGTCAAAGGCGTAACGCAGTGCCATGAAGTGATGGGTCCGTACGACATCGTCGTAGAGATCGAAGTGGAAGACCTCGCGGACGTGCCGCCGATCCTCGGCTCGCACATCCGCACGATCAAAGGCGTGGAAAACACGACCTCGCTCGTCACATTCCCGGACTAGGGCTGGCGCCACGCGAAGCTAAATCACAGATACGATAGCTTACATAACATATATAGTGCGATCATACGATATAGACGGCGCGCTGGTTCCCGTCCAGTTATGATAGCCTAGAATTCAGCGGAATCTCGTCGAAGTGATTTAGGAGCGTGATCCGTCGCGGCGGTTTGTCCATGAGCGCCACGTTCGTGACAGCAGCGACGACAGCGTAGGTAGCTCTCGTAACACAGGCAGCGCACTCACCGCCTGTGCAATCAGCAGCAAGCCCAGCACTATCAACTGGCTTACAGGCGTCACCAGCGCGGCCGTCGCCGCCGTCAGGACCACCAGCACCAGGAACGTGTTCTGCCAGGACGCCGTCGATATCCGGTACAGATGGACGCGAAAACTCACGTCCGGCTGCGGCTCGGCAGGAGCAACTGGCTGCGGCCGCTGCTTCTCCATCACGGCCAGCGGCGGTGGCACCGAGGGCGGCGGCGGGGCCACCGGCAGCGCGCCCTCCCCCAACACCGCATTGCGTTCGGCCGTGTAGGCCTGCCTGCGGGACGGCGTGCCGAGCACGCTATACGCTTCGTTTAGCATGTCCAGCTTCGCCTTCGTGCTGGGATCGAACGCCGACGCATCGTTGTAACGGCGCGCAAGATGCCAGTAGGCGACCTCAACCATGTCGCCATCGGCCTCCGGATGCACCTGCAAGATTAGATAGTAGTCCATAAACGACTTTTCAGTCGCTGCCATCGACATCTTCGTTCTCCATTCGCGACGCAGTCCAGGGCGTCTATTGCTAGTAACGGCAGAATGATAGAGAAACTTTTGCCCTCGCCACGCCACGCAGTCGTCGCCAAGCGGTAATCAACAGGATCGAGGATGATTACTGAGCTCAGTCGTGGCGGGAAGCCGGCGGCAAGCCCAACGCAGCGAGCACGGCATCCTTTAACTCCCGCGGTTCCGGGAAGCGTCCCGCCTCCTTGCGGGAAAAGACCAGCTCATCATCGATGCGCACCTCGAAGACGCCGCCGCTCACCGGCGCCAGCGTCACGCCCGCCAGATCGCCTTCGTGCGCCTTCAGCAGCTCCTCCGCCAGCCAGGCCGCCCGGCCGCGAAAGCCGCAGACGGTACAGTAGCTAATCGAGACAGTGGGTTTCGCTGTCATGCCATTCATTCTCAACGCTGCTGGGCAGACTGTCAACGCTCATCGCCGTGCCCCTGTTCCGGCCACCTGCTAGACTGCCAGCGATCGACATGGAGGGAACCGAAACCACCGCCTACCAGTACCGATCCTGGACCGCCGTCGAACCGGAACACCCGCTCGCCGCGCTGGACGGCGAACGGCTGGCAAGCGGCCGTCTGCGAGTCTTGCTCGGCCCCCGCAGCCGCTTCGGCGCCCGCTACTTCGCGGCGCTGCTGGAGAACGACAGCGGTGAGCTCAGCCGAGAGCCAATCGCGACCGGCCTCCATAACAGCGGCCCTCTGCCCACCTACAACTGGATCGAGCTGGCGGAGACGCGGGAATCCGTCAGCTTCCCAACCGCTGACGCCGTTCAGATCGCGCCCGCCGAAATCGAGAACCTGTTCCGGCTACTCGCGCGAGTCGTCCCGGTCGGCGGCCACCTGATGGTCGAGTATGACAGTCCTCAGCGCGCCGAGACCGCGCGCGCGCTCGTGCATGGCGTCCCCGCCATCGCCACACCACTTGGCGAAATGCTCTTTCGCGCCGGCTTCGGCGCCCACTTCAAAGACTGGCAGATCGCGGAAGGCGGCAGCGAAGGGCCGCGCAAGCTCCAGGCGTACCGGCCCCCTTCCGAAGCCGACGCCGCCCGCTGGCGCTCTGGCGCTCTGCAACAGTTGGAATCGTTCAAGCAGCGCCCTGACCTCTCCTCCGGCCTCCTTCGGGCCGCCCTCGCTCGCGCCGATGCGCTCCTGCCACTGCTGCGTGAAGGCTGATAACGTAGAGTCGGCATCTCGCTTACACCCTCGAACGGCAGCACGGCAGCAGCTGCATTCGAGCAAGATTCACGTCGTCACTCGACCATTTTCTGAACAGGGCGATCCGATTACTTATGTCAAATAGTCTCCCGCCTGCGCAGGCCGCTATACTGCACCGAGTGGACGCCGCCCGGACGTATCCGCTCTAGTAGACATGAGTTCTGATGTCGCTCTCCGAACGCCTAGCCGCAGTTGAACGCCGTTACGAGGAGCTGACGGCGGAGATGAGCCGCCCGGAGGTCGCCGCCAACCACGAGCAGCTCGGAGCGCTCGCACGCGAGCGCGCGTCGCTCTCCACCGTCGTCGAGTTGCACCGCGACTACCGTGACGTCACGGCCGCGCTCGAAGGCGCGCAGTCGATCGTAGCCGATGGCGGCGACGCAGAGATGGTTGCCCTCGCCAAAGATGAGATCGCCGAGCTGACAACACGCCACGCGCAGCTAGAGGATCAGATCAAGCGCGCGCTGCTGCCGAAAGACCCCCGCGACGAACGCGATGTGATTATCGAGGTGCGCGCCGGCACCGGCGGCGACGAAGCCGCACTCGTCGCCGCCG
>JADFKB010000124.1 GCA_022565155.1 Chloroflexota bacterium
GTCGTCGCGGTAGGAGACGCCGATGACGATGTTCGTGCGCGACCAGACCGGCGTGCGGTTGCTGGCGACGGAGATCTCGCCGTTGGGCACGCTGTGCTGCGTGCCGTCCAGGTCGCGTAGCAGCGTCCGGCGCAGGTTGACGTCCTCGACGACGCCGCCGACGCCGGCGATCGATACGACATCGCCCTTGCCGTACTGGTTCTCGACCAGGATGAAGAGGCCGCTGATCATGTCCTTCACCAGGCTCTGCGCGCCGAAGCCGACGGCCAGACCGAGGAGCCCCGCGCCGGCGAGCAGCGCGCTGGCGTTGATGCCGAACTCCGGCAAGATCGTGATCAGCCCGGCGACGATGGCGACGAACCAGACTGTGCGGTAGATCACCTGCGTCAGCGTATCGATGCGCTGCTCGACCTCCGATTCGGGGTCGTCCTTCATCTGCCGGGTAATCGCGTTGCGGATGGCGGGCTCCAGCACTCGCTGGAAGATACGCATGGCGATGTAGATCGCGGCGACGATGATGATGACGCGGGCGCCGCTGGTCCAGAGCGTCTCCGACCAGCGGCTCCAGTCGATGTCGGCGAAGAAGTCACCCATCGCGAGTCTCCCTTCTTACCTGTCCGCTCACCTGCCTATACACATACGCCAAAACGCGGGTGGAGACAAGTGTAGTGAGCGAAGCGAAGCCGGAGCAGTGTGGTTCGTATGGTATGGGAAGCAGAAAAGTGGCGCGCTCGGCGGGATTCGAACCCACGGCCCCAGGCTCCGCAAGCCTGTACTCTATCCACTGAGCTACGAGCGCGCGCGCTGCGTTGCAGGAACCCCGCCGGCCGTCACCGGCCAGGGCTCGCTGGCTCTCGAGTTGGTGCCGAAGGTGGGATTTGAACCCACACGCCCTTTCGGGCACTACGTCCTGAACGTAGCGCGTCTACCAGTTCCGCCACTTCGGCACAGTAACTGGTGGGCGATACAGGACTTGAACCTGTGACCTCTTCCGTGTGAAGGAAGCGCTCTAGCCACTGAGCTAATCGCCCTTGATAACCTTGGTCAGGGCCCTCCTACTCTTCTTGGCTTTCAAGTCCCGCTCTCTGCGACCTTCCCGACGAGGTCGGGACGCTCTAGCCACTGAGCTAATCGCCCGGCAGGCAGGGAAAGTCTAGCGAAGGCGTGTTCGACTAGTCAAGAGTGGACTCCCTTACGAGGTGGTACGACACGCCGCTACCGCCTCCGCGACGTCGGCTTCGCTCGTGCGCCCGGACGTCGCCAGCTCGGCGATGACGGTGGTCCGCTCGGCAAGCCGCTCGCTCGAGAAGCCGCGTGGCGATTCGATGGCCTCGAATCGATCGCCGTCCTCCAGCCAGCGGAAGAGCGTCCGGCCCTGCGGCGCGCCGTTCTCAACCCGATCGACTTCATACAGATGTGCCAGGCGACGCCAGTAGCTCGCATCGTCCTCACCGAAGCGTTCGATATAGAGGACGAGATCGAACGCCGACGCCAGCTCGTCGCTGACGCCGTTGCCCTCCGTGACGGCGTGGATCGCCTCCTCCACACCGGCGGCGTGGAGCGCGGCCTGGAGCGAGTAGCCGGCAGCCAGCGTCTCGAACACGCGTTGTACCGGCTCGCCCCAGATATAGCCCGGCACCGGCGCCTGGCTGAACTCGCCGACGACGAGGTATCCGCCCAGCCGCTCCCGCTTCAGCCGCTCCAGCTGCTCCACCGAGCCATCGAGGCGGTGCAGCGCGATATCGGCCGGCCGCAGCGCGAGGATGGCCTCGGATGTCGTCGACTTGCCGGCGAAGCGCGGGATGGCGACGGTGAGAAACGAGCGCCGCTCATCGACGGCAGCCCAGAGCGTCGCGGCCATCTCGGCGCTCATCGTGCCGTTGCGCACCAGCTCCGCGATCGTGATCTGCATTTGCGCCTCCTGATAGGATGATCCCTGTCTCCCCCACCTCGCCCATGTTACCATCCGAACAGTAATGGCCGAGCCGTTCTCCCTCTATCTCCACATCCCGTTCTGCACCGCCAAGTGCGGCTACTGCGACTTCAACTCCTACGCCGGCCAGGAGCACCTAATCCCGTCCTATTCGGAGGCGCTGGTGCAGGAGGCTCGGCTCTGGCGGAAGGCGACGACAGGCCGCACTGTCAGCACCGTCTTCTTCGGCGGTGGCACGCCCAGCCTCATGCCGTTGGAAGAGTTCGCGACGATCGTCGACGGTCTCCGGTCTACGTTCGAGATCGCCCCCGACGCCGAGTTCTCGATCGAAGCGAATCCCGGTTCGCTGGACGAGGAATACCTGCGCGGCCTGCGCGAGCTCGGTGTCAACCGCCTCAGCATCGGCGTCCAGAGCTTTCACGACGACGAGCTGCAGAGCCTCGATCGCATCCACTCCGCGGGCGATGCCGGGGAAGCCTATCGGGCGGCGCGCGCGGCCGGCTTCACCAACGTCAGCCTCGATCTGATCTTCGGGCTGCCGGACCAGCCAATCGAACGGTGGCAGGAGAGTCTGGAGGAAGCGGTGGCGCTTGAGCCGGACCACCTCTCGCTCTACGCGCTGACCGTGGAAGAGGGCACCCCTCTCGCGCGCAGCGTCGCCCGCGGCCGCACGCCGGCGCCCGTCGCCGACGACCAGGCCGATCAGTACGAGTGGACGGTGCGGCGGCTGGCGGGTACCAGCTACGAGCAGTACGAGATCTCCAACTGGGCGAAGCCGGGCTATCGCTGCCGGCACAACCTCACCTACTGGCAGTGCCGCGAGTACCTAGGTCTGGGCGCGGGCGCGCACTCCTACCTGGACGGCGTTCGATTCGCCACGGCAGCGCTGCCGGACCGCTACCTGGCGCTGGTGCGTGAATCGTCCGAGCTCGCGACGGACGGCGCGGACGATGCGCCGATGCGCCAGGTCGTTACTGGCGAGACGATGACGCCGGAGCTGGACATATCCGACACGTTGATCCTCGGCCTGCGCCTCGTCGAAGGCGTGAGCCTGGCGGCGTTCGAGGAGCGCTTCGGCGTCGAGCTGATGGCCGCCGTCGGCGACCGGCTGCGCGAGCCTATCGATGCCGGGCTGGTGGGGGTTGAGGATGGTTGTCTGCGCCTTACTGAACGCGGCCGGCTGCTCGGTAACGAGGTGTTCGAGCGGCTGCTGCCGGATTAGCGTGGGGCAGGCCGTGAGGCTTCCGGGCTTGTCACCGCTTCCGCCTGCGCCTCTACTGCCACGGCCGCGCCGGCCTGCTCAGGCTCAGGAGCATGATCCTCAGGCTGCGGCGTGACCGTAGCCGGACGGCTCAGCCCGAAGGGCAGCCGCGCGCCGATGTAGAAGAACCAGGTAGCGGCCGATAGATAGAGTGCCCAGGCGGTGAGCTGCTCGATGCTGGGATGCGGGCTCCAGCCGAAGAGCCCCTTCAGGAAAGCAGCAAATTGGCCGTGGCCGAAGACCGGGTTGCCATCTACGGTCCACACGCGTTCGAGGAGCGTACCGATGACTCCCGCTTCCTGTAACTCGTGAACGCCTTTGCCAAGCAATCCGGCGGCGACGATGATGATCGTGCCGCCGGTGATCTGGAAGAAGAGCCGGAGATCGATGCGCTGGCTTCCTCGATACATGCCGTATCCCAGGATGATCGCGACAGCGGAGCCGGCGAAGGCGCCCACCGCGGTGTTGAACGCTCCGGAATCGAAGATGACGGCGAGGAGGAAGAGGGCGGTCTCCAGCCCTTCGCGCACCACGCCTAGGAAGACGATCATCGAAAGTCCCAGCACCGCTCCGCTCGCCAGCGCACGGTCGACTCGGCTGCGTAGCGCGCCGCCGACGGTGCGCGCCTGCTCGCGCATCCAGAAGATCATCCAGGTCAGCACGCCGACGGCAACCAGCGCGATGATCCCCTCCGTCAACGCCTCAGCACGGCCCTCGAGCTCACCGACGGCGAGATACACGCTCGTACCGACGATAATCGACGCAGCCACGCCCGCCAGAGCGCCCGCCGCTACCCAGGCGAACTGATCGGCGCGGCCCAGATGGCGCAGATACGCCATCACGATGCTGACGATGAGAGCGGCCTCCAGCCCTTCGCGCAGAGTGATGAGAAACGCGGCGCCCATGCGATGACTCCTCCTGAAGGTTGGTCGTAGCCGCTACTGCGCTGCGACTGTAACTTAGTATATGCTAATGCTTTTTCTGTGTCAAGACTAAGTTACCAAGATAGGCTACACTCACCACAAGGCAAGCTATGATGGGGCTGACATGACGGCAGGACTTCGAGAGGTGGAGGGTTTTGTGCAGACGCAGCGCGTCGCTCGGCTGGCGACGGTCGACGAGCGCGGCCGGCCGCACGTTGTGCCGATCGTGTTCGCCTACGCCGAAGACCGGCTCTACACGCCGATCGACTTGAAGCCGAAGACCGCCGCGCCGCACCGTTTGCGCCGGGTGCGCAACATCGCCGCCAACCCGCAGGTGCAGGTGATCGTCGATAGCTATGACGAGGACTGGGCGAAGCTTGGCTACGTCCAGCTACGTGGCAGAGCCGAGCTGCTGGAGGATGGCGACGAGCACCGCCACGCTTTGGAGCTGCTCGAGCGAAAGTACGAGCAGTACGCGACGCTGCCGCTGCACGGCCGGCCCGTGATCAAGGTCGTGATCGAGGACGTGGTGTCGTGGGGCCGGACAGACGTTTGAGCGATCGCGGTGCGGTCGAGCGGCCGTGCTACAATCCGACACGTTCAGTTTGGCCCGGCCTGAGGAGGGAAACGCTGTCAGGCGATAGCCTGGCCCACGGGCCAACGGCCCGTTCAGCATTAGAAGCTGTCAGGCGATAGCCTGGCCCACGGGCCAACGGCCCGTTCAGCAGTAGATGCTGTCAGGTGATAGCCTGTCCCACGGGCCGACGGCCCGCTCAGCATTAGTAAAGAGAAACGCTGTCAGGCGATAGCCTGGCCCACGGGCCAACGGCCCGTTCAGCACTAGAAATAGTAAGGAGCGCATTGATATGGACGCCAACACCTGCATCCGCACGAAACGAGACAGCCGAGAGTACAAAGACGAGCCGATCTCCGAGGAGACGTTGCAGCGCATCCTGCAGGCGGGCCGGATGGCCGGCAGCTCGAAGAATACACAGCCGTGGCACTTCATCGTCCTGCGGGACGATGCGCGCAAGGCCGAGCTTGCAAAGTGCGGCGACTTCGCGAAGCACGTGCCCGCCGCGCCGCTCGTCATCGCCGTCGTCCTTAGTCCCGGCGGCGGCGCGTTCGATGCCGGGCGCGCCGCTCAGAACATGATGCTGGCGGCCTGGGCGGAGGGCATCACCTCCTGCCCGGTCGCGATGCACCACGCCGACTGCGCCTCGAATGTTCTGGGACTGCCGGACGACTACCAAACGGCGATCGTCATCTCGTTCGGCTATCCGGAGTCGGAGGCGTCGCTCCACCGCGGCATCCCGCGCAACGCGCTCGCCGACCTGGTTCATCAGGAACAGTGGTGATCGATGACATGTCTGTCAGCGTCGGCCCAAACTTGTCCAGCCGCGAGCAAGAGGCTGATACGTACGTCAACAAGATTGCAGATCGGTTTCGCCGAAGGGGCATCACGGTGAAGACACAGGTCAGCTGCGGTGACGCGCCCTATGAGATCAAGACGGGCGCGATCGATTGGAAAGTCGATGCGATCGTGATGGCGACGCGCAGCCGGCAGCGGGTGCAGAAGCTGGTGTTCGGCAGCGTCGCCGACGTGGTCGTGCGCGATAGCCGCCTGCCGGTGCTGCAGGTCTCCTCCCGCCGCCAGCGCAAGCGGCGCGTCGGCAAAGCCGCCTAGCCGTCGCTGCGGGCGCTGTAGTCGCCCCACGGCTCGTCCCTGCGCCGCACCGCTTCCGCAAAGCCCTCTTTCATCGCCAGCTCGCGCCACTCGATGCCTTCCGGTGTATGCCGGGCGATGCCGTCCATCACCGTGCCCAACATCTGCGTCGTTCGCAGGCCCATGTTCTCGTACGCCTGGTTTACCAGCAGCTTCGACATGACGAGCTGGTTCACTGGCGTCGTCGCCAGCTTCGCTGCGAACGACTCGACATCCTCCGCCAGGCGTTCGGCCGGTACGGCGCGGGAAACGAGACCTACGCGCTCCGCCTCGCGTCCATCTAGCGCTTCGCCGCTAAGCATGATCCGCTTGGCGTGCTCCAGGCCCAGCCGGTAGATCCACATGCACGTCGTCGGCGTGCCCCAGATGCGCGCAGGCGGGTAGCCGATGTGTGCGTCTTCCGCCATGAAGATCAGGTCGGCGCAGAGCGCGAGGTCTGTCCCCCCGCCGACACACCAGCCGTGCACCTGGGCGATCACGGGCTTGGGCGACTCCCAGAGGCTCATGAACGACTTCACGTTCTCGGACATGCCGCGAAAGTCGACGATAGGGTCCCAGCCTCCGGTGCGCTCCTGGGCCGCGGCCTCCGCCTGCGGCGCACCCTGCAAGTCGTAGCCGGCGCAGAACGAGCGGCCGGCGCCGCGCAGGACGATGACGCGGACGTCGCGATCGCGGTTCGCCTCGGCCACCGCGTCCTCGAGCGCGATGCAGAGCCGCCGGTTGATGGCGTTGAGGCGCTCCGGCCGGTTCAGCGTGATGAACGCCAGGGCGTCGCGGGTGCTGTAGTCGATTGGGCTATCGGGCATGGCTATCTCCTCTCCTGCTCGTACAAGTACGCGTCGATGATAGCAGGAGGCAGGCGGGAGGCGCGGCGCTTGACAGTAGCTTATCGTTCTGAGATACTAGCTCTTGCTTCGGCGAAACGGTGCCGGAGGTAAAACGATGATGAGGCGATGCCGCTAGGCTGCTTACGACCGCCGGTCGTCCTGCGGGACGGTCGGCATGGATGTAACGAAACCCGTTGTCTAGACAGCGGGTTTTTTGATCCCCAAAACTCCCCCAGAGCGCCCCCGCACTTCCTCGTACCCTATGACCTCTGTCCCAAACGTACATACGAGATGAGGTGAGATCATGCTCAGCATCGGTATCGACTTCGGCACATCCAACTCCAGCGTCGCCGCCTACGATCCGTCCGCAGGCGGTAACGCCGTGCGCCTGCTCCCAATCGACGCGCGCGCCAGCGACCCGCGGGTGATGCGCTCGCTCCTCTACATCCCGCGCGACGGCGAGATCGTCGCCGGCCAGCGCGCGCTCGATCTCTACACCGAGCAGAACACCGGCCGCGAGGTGAAGATGGAGCGGCGCTACCTCGGCGAGGTGAAGATGGTCTTCTCCGACATGACCGTCGTCAAGGACGCCTACGCCATGGTCGACGTCAACGAGCCGGGGCGGCTCTTCCAATCATTGAAACGATTTCTCGCCGTCACCTCGT
>JADFKB010000125.1 GCA_022565155.1 Chloroflexota bacterium
TGAGAAGAGCGAGCGCCTTACTGACTTCGAGCGCGTCTGGCAGCGCCTGGAACGCAAGCGCAAGGAGCCGCGCGCGGCCCGGGCCGAACAGGATGACCTGAGCAAGCCAAGTGGCCCCAGCGGGCCTGTAGCCGTGCGTGGTGGCCCGGAAGCCGGTGAGAAGAGCGAGCGCCTTACTGAATTCGAGCGCGTCTGGCAGAGCCTGGAACGCGAGCGCAAGGAGCCGCGCGCGGCCCGGGCCGAACAGGATGACCTGGGCAAGCCAAGTGGCCCCAGCGGGCCTGTAGCCGTGCGTGGTGGCCCGGAAGCCGACGAGAAGAGCGAGCGCCTAACTGATTTCGAGCGCGTCTGGCAGCGCCTGGAGAGCGAGCGCAAAGGGCTGCGCGCGGCCCAGGCCGAACAGGATAACCTGAGCAAGCCAAGCGGCCCCAGCGGGCCTGTAGCCGTACCAGATCACCCGGAGGATGCTGAAGCCGGCGAGAAGAGCGAGCGCAAAGAGCTGCGCGCGGCCCGGGCCGAACAGGATAACCTGAGCAAGCCAAGCGGCCCCAGCGGGCCTGTGGCCGTGGCGGACGAGCCGGCAGCTAACGAGAAGAGCGAGCGCGTCTGGCAGCGCCTGGAACGCAAGCGCAAGGAGCCGCACGTGGCCCGGGCCGAACAGGATAACCTGAGCGAGCCAAGCAGCCCCAGCAAACCGAGCGAGTTGCGTGTGGCCCAGTCCGAACAGGATGACCTGAGCAAGCCAGGTGGCCTCAGCGAACAGAGCGAGCCGAGCGCGGCCCGAGCTGAACAGGATGACCTGAGCAAGCCAAGTGGCACCAGCGAACAGAGCGAGCCGAGCGCGGCCCGAGCCGAACAGGATGACCTGAGCAAGCCAAGCAGCCCCAGCAAACCGAGCGAGTTGCGGGGCCTCGATCTGCTCCCGAAGGAATACCTGATGACGATAGAAGATCGCGATGCCAGCGTCGACTTGATCACGCTCCAGCGCGGGTTGCTCACTCTGGCGCCCATGGAGGATATCAGGCTGGTGACGTACGCCAAGGGCGTGCCCGTCATCTCGCTGCGCGTTGAGGGCGAGTTGGATCTTGAACGGCTGAGCGAGGCGGTTGGCAACGCCATTGGCCGGCGCTGCGAAGTGATCCCGCAAGACGGCACCAAGCTCTTTCTTCGCCTAACGCCAAACGATGACCAGGAGGAGGAAGCAACGTGACGTACAAATCGCGATCATCCGTCAAGCCGGAAGCAGAGCCGGCCAAGGCCGCGGGAACGCGGGAGCGGCAGCTTCACGGCCTGTCTCTGCTCTCGCTGTTTCTGCACAGCACGGCAACGATCCAGGAGATGATGTCGATGCTGCTGGAGCAGGCGCCGGCCGTTACAGGAGCGGTGTTGGTATACCCGATGTTGGTCGATCGCAAGCGCCAACTGCTCTGCGCCTCGATCCTGGAAGGCTGCACCGATCCGCAACTTGAGACTGCCATGGACGCATACCAAGAGGACCTCACTGCGCTGGAGTACTCCCTGGTGCGTAATCCTGGCCTGCATAGCCTGCTCGAGGTCGGTGAGGTCGTCCTTACTGACGACACGGCGATGCTCATGGACGGTGTCCTGCCCGTCCAGCAACGGAAGGCGGGAGAGAAGGCGCTCAACATCCGCAAGGTCGCGCTGGCGCCGATGGTCGTCGAGGGCGAGCCGCTCGGCGCAGTCGCGTTCTTCTTCGACCGGCCCGATGTCGATGTCGCGATGTTGGAGCTGCTCGTCGGTCACCTGACGCTGGCCTTGCGCGCCCTGCTCGTGCAGGACGAAGTCGTCCGCTTTAGCGACATCGATCCCGTTACCTGGCTGCCGAACGCCCGCTACCTAAAGCACACGCTGGAGAACGAAGTGGTGCGGGGTGGCCGCTACGGCCGCGGGCTGGCGCTGGTCGCGCTCGATATCGACGGCTTTGGCGCGTTCAACGAGACCTACGGCCAAACCACCGGCGACCGGCTGCTCCGAGCCGTCGCTACAACGCTGGCCGAAGCGGTGTCGCCGCCGGAGCTGGTGGCCCGCTACCAGGACGACGACTTCATCGTGCTGCTGCCGGAGACCGGCCGGGCGACCGCCGTCACGATCACTACTCGCATGCTCATGGCGTTGTCGCAGGTCTCGGTCTTTAGCGGCGATGAGGATGCGCCGCCAGTGACGATGAGCGTCGCCATCGCCTGCTTCCCCGACGATGCCGACACCCCCCGCGCGCTGCTCAGCCGTGTCCTGAGCGATCTCGAACAGGCGAAGCGGGAGCGCGCCAGGCCACAAGCGAAAGCAAGCGATGCTGCCTAGTAGCCGCCGCTCTGTTCAAAGATGCGGCGCGGATTCTCGGTTGTCATTGCCCGTATCTGCTCGTCTGTGACACCGGCCTCGCGCAGCGCCGGCAGCACATCCTCGCTGATGTGGCGGAAGTGCCAGTTTGGCACGCTGTTTCGTATTAGTTCCATGGGAAACCAATCGATGTAGCAATTGGCATCGTGGCTGAGCACCATTCTGCCGGCATGGCCCAGCTCGCAGAGCCTGGCGATGATCGCCACGCGCTTGTCGGTCGGCAGTAGCTGGTCGAGGCCGAAGCGGTCCATCCCGATATAGGAGCCGGCGTCGATTAGCGCTCGCAGGTAGTCGATGTCCTCGGAATCACCGCTGTGGCCGATTACCACGCGGCCCAAGTCGACGCCCTCTTCCTTGAACACGCGCTGCTGCTCCAGGCCGCGCTTTGTTCCCGGATGTGTGTGCGTGGAGATCGGCACGCCCGTACTGCGATGGGCGCGGGCGACGGCGCGCAGCACCTTTTCGACGCCAGGAGTTAGTCCCGGCTCGTCTGTCGCGCATTTGAGAATTGCCGCCTTCACTTCGGTTCCTTGTATCCCTTCCGTAATGTCCCTGACGAAGAGCTCGGCCATCGCGTCTTCGTCTCGATTTTGGAAGTACTGGGGCAGCTCGTTGTAAGTGTAGATGCCAGTGGCCATAATGATGTTGACCGGTATCTCGCCGGCGACCTTTCGTAATCGCGGGATGTCCCGCCCCAGGCCCATCACGGTCAGATCGACGATCGTGCTCACGCCAACGCCGGCCAGCTCTGTCAGCTTCTCGCGCGCGTACGCCGTCTCCTTTTCTTCGTCCCAGACAGAAGGGAAGTTCTCCGGCACACCCTGTCCCAGGACGAAGACGTGCTCGTGCATGAGCGTAAAGCCCAGGCCTGCCGTATCGACGGGTCCGCGTAACGTTTCAACCTGTGGCACGGTGGTCCTCCTACGTGATCGGCGGCGGCGCCGTCCAGTCGTAGCCGATGCCGGCGTCGTCGTGCGGGATACGCCCCTCTTCGTCAGGGTCGTACGTTTTCGATGTCAGGTAGATCAGGTGCGCCGTCTCGCCGATGACGCGGCAGCCGTGGGCGACGCCCGCCGGGATCTTCAGTAGCTGCGCGTCGTAGTGTTCGCCCAGGAACAGTTCGTCGATCTGTCCCTTCGTCGGCGAGCCCTCGCGCGTGTCGTAGAGCCCGACCTTCAGGTCGCCGACGGGCACGTACCACCAATCGATCTGCGTGGTATGGACGTGCCAGCCTTTCGCGACGCCGTGGTGCATGAGCGAGTGGCTCACCTGCGCCCAGCCTTCGTCGATGATGCCGTCAGTGTCTCTCGCGATCTCGCGGAAGAAACCGCGCTCATCGCGATGCGTCACCAGTTGCTTCACCTCGACACCTTCGATCATCGGTCGCCTCCTTGCCTTGTGATTGGCCGCTCCTCTGGCCTTACCATACCAGGCCGGCGGCTCGCCATCACAAACCTCGCCACTCGGCGCCGCTCACCGGCGGGGTCTCGTGGACAACGCGCGCTGGTGTGCCGACGACGGTGGCCCCAGTTGGCACGTCATCGATAACGACAGAGTTCGCGCCGATGCGCACGTCGTCGCCGATCGTGATCGGGCCGAGCACCTTCGCTCCGGTGCCGATGAACACCCTGTCGCCTATCGTTGGCCCGCGAACGTCGAAGATGTTGCGGCGCCTGCCGCTCAGACCTATGGTCACCCAGGGGCTGAGCACGCAGTCGCTGCCGATCTGCACCTTGCCGTCGATGACGACCTCGCCGTGGGCGATGAAGAGCCCCGGTCCGATTTCGACGTAGCGCCCAAACGAGACCTGCCAGAACGCGGTGCTCAGCCGGTCGCAGAGGTAGGGCAGCACCGGCACGTTCCAGCGCAGCAGCCGTTCGCGCAGCCGGAACAACAGGATCGGCAGCAGCGGCATGCCCAGCCAGATCAGCGCCGAACGCTCGCCCTTTGCCTGCCAGTGTTCGATGAACGGCTCGTCCGGCGGGTCTTCTTGGAAGCTGTAGAACTCGTACGTGTCGTACGCCGCCTGCAGCTCCTCCCAGAGGCCGGGTGCGTTCGTGTTATCGTCCGGCATTCCTGCTCCCGCTTGGCTGCCAGACGGAGACGAGGAGATCGGCAAGGCGCGGTAGCCGATAGGCGACGCGGTCGAGCACGGCCAGGGCCGACCAGGCCAGCGGCCCGGGCATCGCCTCTAGCAACTGCGTCCAGCGGCGAAACAGCCAGAACAGCGAGATGCCGCGGCACTCCACCAGCTTCAGATGCGGCTGTCCTAGGTTTCGCAGCACGTCGTAGGTGCCGCGAAACGTGTGGTTCGCCGGGATATCCCAGTAGTTTCGTCCCTGGTACACAGGCCGGCCGAAGCGCTCGCTCAATCCGTAGAGTCCGCGGCCTAGTAAACACGAGAGGCTATCGAAGTTGGAGATGCCGATGATCGCCCGGCCGTCCGGCTTCAGCACCCGCGCGATCTCTCGCATGAACCTTCGCGGGCGGGGGAAGTGGTCGAGCGAGCCCTGGCAGACGATGCGGTCGAAGCTGTCGTCGCGAAACGGCAACGCCTCGGCCGTCGCGCAGACGAGCGGCGCTTCGCCGTCGAAGCGCTGGCGGCAGTGCCGCGCCAGCGGCAGCGATGCGTCCAGCCCCCAGCCCTCCCAGCCGCGCTCTCGCAGCAGCGACAGTTGGCCGCCCAGCCCGCAGGCGACATCCAGCACCCGTCCCGGCGCGCCTCGCGTCGCCACCTCGGTTACAAGCTCCGGCACGCGCCGGAAGACGAACTGGCTGTCGCGCGGGTAGGGGCCCGGCGGCATGTCTTCATCGACCGCCCAATCCAAATCGACGCGGGGCGTGGTGGTGCTCATACCCGCCGCCGCTCTGTTCCGGGCCGCCAGGCGGAGACCCAGACAGAGACGATGATGTCGGCCAGGGCGGGTGTCTTGTGGCCGATGCGGTCCAGCGTCGCCAGCGTGATATCTGCCAGCCGGGGCGGCAGGCGTTGGAGCAGCGGCCCCCAGCCGGGCGCCAGCCAGAGCAGCGAGATGCCGTAGCAACGCTCCAGCGCCAGCGCATCGCCGCCCAGCCCGCGTACGAACGAGAGGTTGCCCGTATGGTGGTGATCGCTCGGTGGTTGCCAGTACGGACGTTGCGGCGACGGCGAACGGCGCAGAACGGCTCGGCCGAAATAGTCACCCAAACGGCCGATCCGGCACGACAGGCTCTCGTAGTTCGCCAGCGCGACGACCACGCGGCCGCCGGGCTTGACGATGCGGGCGGCCTCGCGCATGAAAGCGTCCGGCTCGGCGAAGTGGTCGAGCGCGCCCTGGCAGAGGATGCTGTCGAAGCTGTCGTCCCTGAACGGCAGCGTCTCGGCGATGCCGCGCACCAGCGTCACGCTGCCCGGCGGCACAACGAACCCGCTCAGTTCCAGCATCTCTGCCGAAGGCTCCAGCCCCCAGGCCTGGCCGCCGTTGGCGGCTATCCGCGCGGCCAGCTTGCCAGCGCCACAGGCGACGTCTAGCGTCACACCACCCGTAGTCGACGTTTCGTGGAGAAGCGACTCCTCGATGCGCCGGAACAGGAAGTGGCCGTCCGGATGATGCACGGCGGCAAAGCCATCGAACGAGTGGCCGAGATCGACCGCCGGCTTAGCCGAAGGACGTCTCTTTGACGGCGCTAAGGACAACGTAGAACTCCTCAAAGCCGCCCACCAGCGGCGCGAACCAGCGCTCGGAGCGGTACTGCATGCCCCGGTCTTGGTTAACCAGCCCTTCGATGATCCCGCCGAAGACGCCGCGAACTAGCGCGAGACCGCGCGCCGTGCCCCGGGCGCCGGTCAGGTAGAGCCGCGCATGCTCTAGCCGGAACATCGCGTGGCTGGTGCACTGCGAGTCGTTGAAGCGGGGGTCGAAGTAGTTGAATGTCTCCAGCGTGAAGGCCTGGCTGTGCCGCGGGTCGCGGCTGACCGACCATGTCGAGGAGCCGTGCGGCAACCGAGCGTGGATGATCGTGTTGGGCTTGCTGATCCGCCACAGCTCTTCCATGATGCCGATGAAGTCGTCGGTGTGGGCGAGCGCGTAGTCGAGGAAGATCTCGTCGGCGCTGTTGTCCTGAAACGGCAGGCGGGTGTTCAACTCTGCGACGATCGCCACGCCGGACGCGGCAGCCCGCGCCACGCGGATCGAGCGCGATCGCGCCACTTCGCCTCCAAAGTCCAGCCGGACGATCATCCCTTCACCTCTGCTGCCTCGCCCGGGCCGAAGATGCGCGTTAGGTATTCGTGCAGCACCTTCGCGGGCGGCCCTTCCAGCGCGACGCGGCCGTGATCCAGCAGCACCACTCGATCAGTGTAGCGCTGAATTGAAGGTAGATCATGTGAAGCGATGATAACGGTCACGCCGTCCTTTCGCAGCCGCTCCACATGGCCGAAGCATTTGCTCTGGAATTCTGCGTCGCCGACCGCCAGCACCTCGTCGATGAGCAGGATCTCAGGCCGCACGTGAACGGCGACGGCGAAGCCCAGCCGCACGAACATGCCCGAGGAGTAGGTACGCATCGGCTGCTCGATGAAATCGCCTAACTCCGAGAACTCGAAGATGCTCGGCAGCGCCTCGCGCGCTTCTTCCAGACTCAGGCCGAGCAGCACAGCGTTTAGCAGGGCGTTTTCGCGGCCGCTCATCTGGGGATGAAAGCCTGCCCCCAGCTCCAGTAGCGCGGAGATGCGGCCGTTGGCCGTCACCGTGCCGGACGTCGGCTTGCTGATGCCCGCGATCACGCGCAGTAGCGTGCTCTTGCCGGAGCCGTTCGGCCCGACCAGCCCCAGGCATTCGCCGCGCTTCATGCTGAACGAGATGTCATGCAGCGCCCAGAACTCCTGTCGCGGACGTCGGTTGAGCAGCATCGCCGGTAGC
>JADFKB010000126.1 GCA_022565155.1 Chloroflexota bacterium
TCTCGCTCATGCGGATCGGGCAGGCGGGCATGCGCAGGCGGCCCAGCACGGGGTGGTCCAAGTTCAGCATCAGATTGTTGGCGGCGACGTGCGGGTCGTCGTACAGCTCCTCTGGGAAACGCACGCGGTTGCACGGCACGTCGGCGGTGTTCAGCATATCGATTAACTCAGCGGTCGGACGCTCCCTGAACGTCTGCTCGTAGTGCTCCACAGCCTGCTTGTGCGCCCGGCGCACGTCCTCGGCGAACCAATCGTAGCCCATGCCCTCCACGCTCGGATCCTCGACCTGGAGCGCGTCGCGCAGGGCGCGGCGTTGGCGGTTGTTGAGGCAGGCGATGGCGATCAGGCCGTCCTTCGTTTCGTAGACGCGATAGTAGTTGTTTCGGCCCCGGCCGGGGATGTACTGCGAGCGCAGTTCGGCAACCTCCGCGAAACGCAGCCCGCGTTTCTGCGCCTGCTCATACGCCTGGCGAAATCCTTCTCTCGGCGCCCGATCGCGCTCCTCGACCGAGAGCAGCGGCCGGTACTGCGCCGCCAGGCCGGAGGCGAAGAGGCTCGTCTCGATGCGCTGGCCGCGGCCGGTCTGCGCGCGAGCGTAGAGCGCGTTGACGATGGCGAACGCCATAAACATGCCTGTCGTCAGATCGGCGACAGCGACGGTGGCGATGAACTGCGGCGTGCCGCGCTCCAGCTTGTTCTCGTAGAGGATCATGCCGGTCGCAGCTTGCGAGAGGATGTCGTAGCCAGGGCCGCCGCTGTACGGCCCTTCCCTGCCGAATGCCGTGTTCTCGCAGTAGACGAGCGCCGGGTTGTCCGCAGAGAGCGAGTCATAGTCCAGCCCCAGCCGTTCGGCGACGCCGGGACGATAGTTGACGACGACGACGTCCGCGCCTCGCGCCAGCTGTTGGGCGATCACACGGCCCTCCTCGCGGCCGAGGTCGAGGGCGATGCTGCGCTTGCCGCGATTAACGCCCAGGAAGCCGCGGCTCTCGTACGGAGCGACCGGGGCCGTGTGGCGCCAGGCATCGCCCTGGGGCCGTTCGACTTTGACGATGTCTGCCCCCATATCGGCGAGCATCATGGTGGCGTACGGCCCCGCGATGTACTCTGTGAAGTCGACGACGCGGATGCCTGAGAGCGCTCCTGGCATAAGGTTCCTCCCCGCAGGGATGCGTGATCTACAGGTGACTACGCCTGCGGCTGCGCGCTGCCGAAGACGCATCTATCAGGGCAGGGCGATTCTACCGTAGGGTCTCTCCTCTTGTCGAGCTCGGCGGCGTAGAGTAGGTTGACGTTGTAATGCGAATAGCGACGTTCGGTGGGTACACGCAATGAGCACAGTGACAGACCCGAGCCGGAAACGGCTCCTGCACCTCGATCCCTATGGCCCGTGGCGCCGTGTCGTCTTCGGCGGCCTCAGCTTCATCGCCCTGTTGGCGTTCGGCACCACCGGCTATATGCTAATCGAAGGCTGGTCGCTCCAAGACGCCCTCTACATGACGATCACCACCACCACCACTGTTGGCTTTCGGGAGGTGCACACACTCAGCAATAGCGGCCAGTTGTTCACCATCTTTGTGATACTCTTCGGCGTAGGGGTTGCCCTCTACATTCTGACGACGGTGGTGCAGACAGTCATCGAAGGCGAGCTCGCGGAAGCGTTGGGAGAGAGACGGATGAAAGCGCGTATTGCCGGGTTGCGCAACCACTACATCCTCTGCGGGTTTGGCCGCGTGGGCGAGGAGATCGCGAGCGAGTTCACGGAGCGGGGCGTGCCGTTCGTAATCGTCGAGAACAATCCGGAGGCAGTCGGGCGAGGCCACCGACATGGGTACCTACTAATCGAGGGTGATGCGACTCAGGACGAGATCCTCAAAGAGGCGGGCATTCATCACGCCCGCGTCCTCATGGCGGCATCCGATTCCGATGCCGGCAATACCTATATTACGCTCACCGCGAAGGCGCTACGTCCCGACATCTACGTAGTCACGAGGGTCGCCCAGGCCGCCAGCGAATCTCGCGCGCGCCGCGCCGGTGCGGACCGGGTCGTCTCGCCGTACAGCCTCGCCGGGCGCAGAATGGCACTCTCCGCTCTCCAGCCGCTGACGGTCGACTTCATGGACCTGCTGGCGTCGGACCGGGGCGGCGACCAGATGCTGGCGGAGCTCGTCGTTTCCGAGGACGCCGTGATCGCCAACCAGCCGGCGAACCAAGCGATACACCGCGCTGAGTCGACGACGCTGTTGGCGATTCAACATGAAAACGGCGAACTGATGGTGGGCCCGTTCGATGCATATACGCTCAAGCCCGGTGACAGACTGATGTTGCTGAGTAACGAGGCGGATATGGAGCTGCTAGGACAGACCAAGACGATCGAGGCGCCGGTCGCCGGCGCCTCCGACGCTTAGCTCCTGACGAGCTGGCGCAGCACGTACGACAGGATGCCGCCGTGCCGGTAGTACTCCACTTCGACGGGCGTTTCGATCCGGACGACAGCCGAAAACTTCGTTTCGGCGCCGCCGTCGGCTGTTGCGCGCACCGATAACCTCTCACCAGGCGAGACGCCCGCCGCGATGCCGGTGATGTCGAATCGCTCCCGGCCCGTCAGACCCAACGACGCCAGCGACTGTCCCGGCTCGAATTGGAGCGGCAGCAGGCCCATGCCGATCAGGTTGCTGCGGTGGATGCGCTCGAAGCTCTGGGCGATGACGGCGCGCACGCCGAGCAGCGCCGGGCCCTTCGCCGCCCAATCGCGGGACGAGCCGGTGCCGTACTCCTTGCCGGCGATGACGATCAGGGGCGTCCCTGCCTCGCGGTAGTGGAGTGAGGCGTCGAAGATCGTCCGCTCCTCTCCACCCGGAAGTAGCTGCGTCCACGGGCCTTCCTTGCCCGGAGCGAGCAGGTTGCGAAAGCGCACGTTCGCGAACGTGCCTCGCATCATCACCTCGTGGTTGCCGCGTCGCGCGCCGTAGGTGTTGAAATCGGCCTGCTCGACGCCGTGTTCGATCAGGTAGGCCGCCGCCGGGCTGTTTTTCGCGATCGAGCCGGCGGGCGAGATGTGGTCGGTGGTAACCGAATCGCCGGCAACGACGAGCGCGCGCGCGCCTTCGATGTCTGCCAGCGCCGCCGGCTCTGTCTGCAACCCGGCGAAGAACGGCGGCCGGCGAACGTACGTGGAGTCCGGCTGCCAGTCGAAGTGCTCACCGCCGGCGACGGGCAGCGAACGCCACTCATCGGTGCCGTCGAAGACGGTCTCGTACCCCTTGTGGAACATGTCGGAGCGGATCGTCTGCACGGCTTCCTGGATCTCCGCCTGCGAAGGCCAGAGATCGCGCAGGTAGACCGGCTCGCCGTTCGTGCCCTTACCTATCGGGTCGTTCGAGAGGTCGAGATCGATGCGGCCGGCGAGCGCGTAGGCGACGACGAGCGGCGGCGAGGCAAGGTAGCTCGCGCGCACCTGGGCGTGGATGCGGCCCTCGAAGTTGCGGTTGCCGGAGAGAATGGCCGCCGCTACCAGCTGCTCGTCCTGGACGGCCTGCGCGACCGCGTCCGGCAGCGGGCCGGAGTTGCCGATGCAGGTGGTGCAGCCGTAGCCGACGAGGAAGAAGCCGAGCTGCTCCAGAGGATCGAGCAGGCCGGTCTCCTCCAGGTAGTCGATGACGACTTTGGAGCCGGGGGCCAGGCTGCTCTTCACCCACGGCCTCGGCTTGAGGCCGCGCTCGAGAGCTTTCTTTGCGAGCAGGCCCGCGCCGACCATCACCTCTGGATTCGAGGTGTTGGTGCAGCTCGTGATCGCGGCGATGACGATGGACCCGTGGCCCAGCTCGAACTCGTCGCCGTTCAATGTGACGCTGACCCGCTTATCCAGCGCCGTCGCGCTCTTGGGCTCTTCGCTGCCGGCTGCCGGCGCACCGCCTTCGTCATTCCATGTTTCGAGCCGATCATCGTTGGGGCTGGAGCGCTGCCCGCCCATGATGTCGGCGAAGGCAGCTCTAAACGACTGCGGCACCTCCGAGAGCAGGACGCGGTCCTGCGGCCGTTTCGGGCCGGCCAGGCTCGGCTCGACTGTATTGAGGTCGAGCGCCAGCGTGTCGGAGAAGGACGGATCGGGCGTGTCATCGGTGCGGAAGAGGCCCTGCTCTTTGCAGTAGGCCTCGACCAGCCGCACGAGCGCGTCGTCTCGCCCGGTCAGCCGTAGATACGTCAGGGTTTCGTCATCGACGGGGAAGAAGCCGCAGGTCGCGCCGTACTCCGGCGCCATGTTGGCGATCGTCGCGCGGCTGGCGAGCGGCAGGCCGGAGAGGCCTTCGCCGTAGAACTCGACAAACTTGGCGACGACGCCCCTTTCGCGCAGCATCTGCGTGACGGTAAGCACCAGGTCGGTCGCCGTCGCGCCTTCGGGCAGCCGGCCGGTGAGCTTGAAGCCGACGACATCGGGAATCAGCATAGTTACCGGCTGGCCGAGCATCGCCGCTTCCGCCTCGATGCCGCCGACGCCCCAGCCGAGGACGCCGAGGCCGTTGATCATCGTCGTGTGGGAATCGAGGCCGACGAGCGTGTCCGGATAGGCCTCGCGCGTGCCGTTCTCGCCGCTGGCGAAGATGACGGTGGCGAGGTACTCCAGGTTGACCTGGTGGACGATGCCCGCGTCGGGGGGCATCACCCGCACATTGCTGAAGGCGCCCTGGGCCCAGCGCAGCAGGCCGTAGCGCTCCTTGCTGCGCTCCATCTCCTTGCGCTCGTTGATTGCAAACGCCTCGGGCGAGCCGTAGGCGTCGACTTGGACGGAGTGGTCGATGACGAGGTCGGCGGGGACGAGCGGGTTGATTCGCGACGGGTCGCCGCCGAGGTCGCGCATCGCGTCGCGCATCGCCGCCAGGTCAACGAAGGCCGGCACGCCGGTGAGGTCCTGCAGCAGCACCCGCGCCGGCATAAAGGAGATCTCTTGCTCAGAACTCTTTCCGGGAGCCCAGCCTGCGAGCGCGCGGATGTCGTCTTCCGAAACCGCCTCGCCGTCTTCGCGGCGCAGCAGGTTCTCCAGCAGCACCCGGAGCGAGAACGGCAGTTTGTCGATGTTACCGACGCCTGCGAGCGCGTCCAGCCGGTGGATGCCGTACTCGTCGTCGCCGACGCGGAGCGTGCCGTGGCTGTGGAAGCTATCGAGGGGCATGGGAGGCTCCTTCCGCACCCATGGTAGCGGATGAGGGCTGAGGGGAGCGAGTATACTAACGTCCGCGGGTTGAAACCCCTGCCGTCCGGCGGGCAGGCCGTCCCCTCTCCGTCAGGGAGAGGGGCGATTCTAGACGAACGGGACTAGTGAAACGAAGCGGGTGAGGGCCGCACAGCGCCTATTGTCTACACTGCCCCTGCTGTTACACTTCCGTGGTCATGCGGCGGTCCACAGCTTTGCTCGTGTTCGTCCTCATTCTCACCCTCTCGGCGCTCGCTTGCAGCGGTGATAACGACGATCCAAACCGCGTGCTCAATCTAAAGAACGGGCCGATTACGGAAGAGCAGCTTCGGGCCGGAATTCGTACTGCGTTCGTGGAGGGTCGCGATGTTCTGGATTTGCTGTGCAGAGCCAGCGACTTCTCGGACGATGAGACGGTTATGGATCTAACAGAGGAACTACTCGTTCAAGGCAGAGGCGCCACGGTAGAACCAGGTCCCGATGATGTTGAGCGGGTGACCGAAGTAATTCGGGAGGAATGCTTCCGCCGTAGTGCCTAGAGACTACACTCGGCTGTCTCACCTCTTGTTCTAAGCCGGACTTCCCCAGGCCTCCTATTCGCCCAGCCCCGCCAGCGCGACGACCTCCAGTCTCTCAACCGGTTCACCTGAGCGTCTGATGGGACGGCACCTTCGCTACCAACGCAGAGGCTTAGTTCAGCCCTGCTGTCAACCCTTAGCGCTCCACCGATGGCGTCATCATCGCCTGTTATCTGAGCGGTAGCGAAACGCACGAGCAGTACCGTGGAAACGCCTAAAGCCACGATCACCACTGCCCCAATCGCCGCTAGGCTCAATCTTCGCATAGGCCCCCCTTATAGTCGGCTGGGTCTTCTGTCAGGGCAAAGGGATGCTCCTGCATTATCTGCGTCCTCGGCGGGCAGGTGGGCCCAGGGGTGAAGGTCGCGGCCGGCGCAGGGGGCTGCGACGTTGCGGTCGGCGCGGTGGGGACGCTGAGCCCGTCCTGCCAAAGGTCGCGAATCTGTTGCCCGCTAAGAAGGCTCAGGACTTCCAAAAGCCCGTCCTGAATTACTTTGTTCTGGGCATCTGCAGGCACGTACAATGCCCTCGTTACCGCGCGGCAGATTCCTTCGCAGATGAACTCCTCGCTTGTCGATATATAGCGATCTGCCCCGAACGCGGCCGTATAGGTGCCAGAATCCACGAAGTAGACATACACCCGGTGAGGGTTTGGTGCGCTTGGCCCGAGATCGCCAATAATTTTGTCTATGTGCATCGAATTGCGCTCCCGGCGGTCAAGCTGTTCCCCTGCTAGCGCCGCGGTCAGCACGTCGGCGGAAGGGCACCCGCGAACAAACGTCGGCGCTGCATACTGAGACGGTATCTCACTCAGCCTGTCGGAGGCTATTGCCACGGCTCTAGGCAAGGCCAATTCCAAAGCCCTGCGAACCGCATCCACTTGAGCAGTTGTGGCAGATGCGCCTTCCGTTCCATCAACACAAATGCGAAAATCATCTCGCCCCGCCAGGTATAGCTTAGCGGCAGCGGTCTCCTTCTGGTCTAGCTGCGTCGTTTCGGCCTGGATCAGCGGACTGCTGTCCTCACCCCCACCACATGCGGCAGCCAGCAACACGACGGCAACGCCGCCGGCTACGACAACAACAGCGGCCACTTTCAGCAAACCTGCCAGCACACCAGAGAACATTGTTCACACTCCTTGTCACGCCGCCTGCGGACCCGCCTATTTAGGTCATCATTGTACTCCTTCTCAGCAGCTTGTCAACCGCGCCTACCGTCTACACCGCCCTGCCGCTATCATGCGGCTATGAAAATCACCGAAGTTCGCACCCGCACGTTCAACCTGCCACACGAAGACCACGCCTT
>JADFKB010000024.1 GCA_022565155.1 Chloroflexota bacterium
GGACCCGTTCTCGCCTTACGAAGGCCACCCCGACCATCGCACGGTCGCCACCGCCGCCAACGAGGCCGCCTCCTTCAGCCACTTCCCCCTCTACCACCCGGAGCAGATCGAAGAGGGCCTCCAGCCCCACTACGTCGCCGAGCAGTGGTACTTCGCCAAGTCGCCGCGCGACCAGAACAAGTTCGTCGACATCAGCGGCTACATCGACAAGAAGATCGAGGCGCTCTGCCTGCACGAGAGCCAGATGGTGCTCACCGTCCGCGACCTCCAGTTCGCCCTCGAAGCGTCCGGCCTCGACCTGCCCGGGCTCGCCGATCTCGACCCCCACGACTACCGCTCCGCGATCGACACCCAGATCCGCGCCGTCTCCCACGCCGTCGGCCGCGCCCACGGCTTCGAGTACGCCGAGGGCTTCCGCCGCGATCGCTTCGGCCCCATCCCGCGCCTCGCCGAGGGCCAGGAGCCGAAGGAGATCGTATGACCGGCGCACCACCGGCTTCGCAGTGTCGGAGTCAAACAAACAGAACGAGGGCGAGCCGTGCTCACCCTCGTCCGAGTGCTTTCGAGATGGCGGTACCTAGCTACTTGTTGGGCTGTGGTGTCATGCGCAGATACGGCTTCAACTCCTTGTAGCCCTTCGGGAAAAGCTTGTCGGCCTCTTCATTCGAGATGGAAGGCAGAATGACAACGTCGTCGCCGTCCTTCCAGTTCGCGGGCGTTGCAACCTTCTCGTTGTCCGTGAGCTGTAGCGCGTCGATGACGCGCAGCAACTCGTCGAAGTTGCGCCCCGTCGGGGCAGGATACGTCAGCGTCAGGCGCAGCTTCTTTTTTGGGTCGATGATGAACACGGACCGCACCGTCGCCGTCGTGTCCGCGTTCGGGTGGATCATGTCGTATAGCTGCGCGACCTTGCGGTCTGCATCGGCAAGCAAGGGAAAGTTCAACTCCGATCCTTGAGTCTCGGCAATGTCCTTCGCCCACTTCTCATGCGAGTCCACTGGGTCCACACTGAGACCGATCACTTTTACGTTCCTCTTGTCAAACTCAGGCTTCAGCGCTGCTAGCACTCCGAGTTCGGTCGTGCAAACGGGCGTGAAGTCAGCCGGGTGTGAGAAGAGTACGGCCCAGCCATCCCCCATCCAGTCGTACAGATGGATAGGGCCTTGCGTCGACTCCTGCGTGAAGTCAGGGACTTCGTCTCCTAATCGTAATGACACGGTAGCCTCCTTACTTATGGCATGTACCTGTATTCCTGTCTGGCTGCCGCGCCAAGTTTACGTGTTTTGCGCGCAGCGGCGCAAGGTGCGAACGTCTGTCGATTGTGTCACCCAGAGTGCTTCCCGAGCAGAGGCCTGCCCTGCTTGCCCGCCCTAGGAGGGAGTGGAGCCGAAGGGGTCAAGGATTCGAGTCCCCTCTCCACGTAGGGGCCTGCTGACGCTTGGCCGTCGGCTTACTACTTCGCCTGGACCTGGTCGCGTAGCTCCTCGCGGTCTACGTTCGATGCGCTCACTTCTGAAGCCATTATTCCTCCTTCCTACTGTCAGACGACCTTCGAGCGCTCTTGCAGGTAGCCTGCCTCTTCCCAAACCCCAAACCCACCATCCATATTCAAAAGCTTCTCGAAACCAAGGCGCTCAAGGATCGATAACGCGCTGGCCGACCGCTCCCCATGTCCGCAGTACGCCACGATGGGCCGGTCCCTAGGTAGCTCCTCGACTCGTGCCTCCAGTTGCCCCAGCGGGATGCTGGTAGCCGCAGCGACGTGCCCGGCCGCGAACTCGTCAGGCTCGCGGACATCGAGCGCGACCGCGCCATCGAGCAGCGCCTTCCGCGCATCTGAGGCATCGATGAGCGGGGTCGTCGCCAGAGGCTTGCCAGCCTTCACCCACTCTTCGACGCCGCCCGCTAGCCAGCCTGCGAACCGCTCATAGCCGACCAGCAACGACTCTTCCTCGATACGCTCTAGCGGTTCCTCATCGCGCATGAACAGCAGCGGCGTCTCCGGCGGCACGAGCCATCCGAGCCAGGTGGCGTAGGTATCGCGATACACGTTACTGAAGGCGCCCGGCACGTGGCCAGCGGCGTATGCCCCGGTGCCCCGAACGTCAACGACGAGAGCGCCCTGCCGCGCGGCATCGAATGCATCGGGCTGGAGCGGTGGCGCCGGCGCGATCTGATCGCGGAGCCGAGGGCCTTCCTGGTTGATGGGGCGCATCCGAGAGAAGTAGGCTGGTATAGCTGGAAACATGGTCGGGAACCAGCGTACGAACTCATCCTCGTCTTCGACTGCGAGCACGGCGTTCTGCTGGCGCTCGACGCCCAACGTCGACGTGCGATCGGCGCCCGGCACCGCGGAGCAGAACGAACCGCCGCCGTGGGTCGGATAGAGCAACGTCTCGTCCGGGAGCGAGGAGAAGGCCGTCCTCAGCGTACGGAAGAGGGAATGAGTCAGGCTCTCGGTCATCTCCGGCGCGATCAGGTCGGTACGTGCCGCGCCGCCAACGATGAGCGAGCCGCCGCTGAACAGAGCGGGCGGCTCCTGGCCCGTGCGGAGGACGTAGCTCAAGTGCTCTGGCGTATGGCCGGGCGATGCGACCGCTTCCACATCAAAGCCGGCCACCTGAAAGCGCTCTCCTGGCTTGACGGGCCGATGAGGAAAGCGTAGCTGACCTTCCTCAGGGACATAGATGTCCGCGTCTGTGGCCTGCGCCACCTCGCGGACGCCGGACACGAAATCGGCGTGCAGGTGCGTCTCCAGTACGGTCCCGATGCGCCAGCCGCGATCCTCCGCGGCCCGCAGATACTGGTCAACACTGCGCGATGGATCCACGAGCACGGCTTCATCAGTGCCCACCTCCACCAGGTAGGAGCTGTTACCAAGCCCATGGTGGACGAACGGAATCACGTTCATGCTGTCACCTCCGTTTGTTGTGACTTCTGCACGGGCCGAGGGCCGGGCAGCGTCGCTGCCGCTATTATAGCCGACGCGGCGGTCAGCGCCGCAACTGCATAGATCGCCTGTTCAAAGCCGAGCAGGTCCGTCACCGCACCGGCGCCGAGCGCACCGGCGACAAACCCACCATCACGCCAGAAGCGATAGACGCCGACGGACGCCGCGCGCTCATGAGGGTGCACTTCGTCGCTAATGGTAGCGATCAGCGTCGGGTAGACGAGCGCCGTCCCCACGCCGAGCACCACAACCGCCGCCAGCCAGCTACTGAACGAGCCAACTATCGCGACCATCGCGATGGCGACTGCCTGGAGCAACAGCCCGCCGACGATCGCGGGCTTACGTCCCACGAAGTCGCTCGCCCACCCTGTACCGAGTTGCAGGACCCCCCAGACAAAGGGATACGCGGCAGCCAGGATACCGATCTGACCGAGATCCAGTCCGCGACTGAAGAAGAAGAGGGGGAGGATCCCCCAGGCCAGACCGTCGTTGAGGTTGTTCACGAAGCCCGCCTGGGATGCGCCGTACAATCGCGGATGACGCCACGTAACATCGGCGAACGTGCGTCTGAGCGAAGGGGGCGGCGGGCCGGAGGAGTGTCCGATCGCTTCCATGGAGACAAACGGCCGCGTGTCGCGAACAAGAGCCGTGAGCGCCAGCCCGCCCGCGGCGAGAGCGATTCCCAGGTAGAAGGGTTCCGGCCGCAGCCCGTACTGCTCTGCGATCACGCCGGTGAGATAGGCCGCGGCGGCGACGGCGACGTAGCCGGCCGCTTCGTTCAGCCCAAGCACAAACCCGCGTTGCTTGGGGCCGGCCAGGTCCATCTTCATGTTCACGGTCATGGACCAGGCGAGGCCCTGGTTGAGACCGAGCAGGAGATTCGCGCCGATCACCCAACCCCAGCTCGGCGCCCATATCAGGACGAGCGGTACGGGTACGCCCAGGAGCCATCCGGCTATGAGCACCCGGCGTCTGGTCAGCCTGTCCGAGAGGACGCCGGCGAAGAGGTTCGTGATCGCCTTAGCGAGCCCGAACGTCGCGATGAACGAGACGACGGCCGTCTTCGACGAGATGCCGAACTCGACCTCCCCCAACAGCGGCATGATCGACCGCTCCAGTCCGATCATGCCGCCGACGAAGCCGTTGATCGCTACCAGCAGCGCGATCTGGCGCCAGTTCTCTCGCACGCCGAGAGCGATCGATGTGCCTGTCTGTCGTCCGGATACCAACTCTGTAGGCCGTTAGACGAGCTGCTCTACGGCGGAACTGGATACAGTCCGGAGCGCCAACGCTCGGTCACCGAAGAAGAACTGGAAGACAAACGACGCGATGCAAAAGTGGGTAATGCTTACGAGCGCCGATATTGAAATGAGCAGGCCCCCGACCACGTATCCGAGCGGTGGGGCGCCTAGCTGAAACGACACCGCGATCCCGACGATCCAGAGCGCTGCCACCCCGCAAGAGAAGCGTACGGCCGCGCCGTTCGGCGGCAGCGGTCGCGTTCCAGTCAGGTGACGCAGCCCGTAGTTGTAGATCAGATCGAACGGATGCACCGTGAAGATCGCGCCGGCTGCCGCAATCGGTACCATCGCCCAGAGGAGCGGCGTGAGCGCGAAGGCCGTTGCGATACCGACCAGCGAGCCGCAAAGAATGAACGTTGTCCGGATCCAGGGCACGACCTTCGCGAATTCAGGGTCGCTCGAATAGGCGATACCCCGCAGCTCAAGCAAGCATTGTAGTCTTGGTGATATGGACATGATTTCAGCCTCCTTCTTTATTCAAGCGTTCAATTGATTACTATCTATCCTACTCCGTCAATAAAGGTTTGTCAAGCGTTCAACAGATATCTTGCAGAAATATTTTCGTGGCTGTATACTGCCCGCATGGCGCATCGAGAGTTCAAGCGAAAGATCTACGCGGAGTTCGCCCGAATCGGAAACGCCCTGGGCAGCGCGCGACGTCTGGAGCTGCTCGACCTCCTCGCCCAAGGACCGCGACACGTAGAGGCGCTGGCTATCGAAACTGACATGTCGGTCGCGAACGTCTCACAGCATTTACAGGTCTTGCGGCAGGCACGCCTAGTGGACGCGGAGCGCGAAGGCGCGAAGGCGCTCTATCGCCTTGCCGACAAGCATGTTCTCGATCTCTGGCTCACGCTGCGGTCGGTCGCGGAAGAACGATTCGCCGACCTCGGCCAGTTCCGGCGCGAAGTGGACGTCTACGACGAGGACTCGCTGGTACCAAGGGATGAGTTGGAGAGCCTCATCCGGGACCGAACCGCTGTGCTCATCGACACGCGCCCGACCAGGGAGTACGAGCACGGACATCTTCCGGAGGCGATCTCGATGCCAATGGATGAGTTGCCGAAGCGACTCCACGAGTTGCCGCAGGACCGGCCGATCATCGCCTACTGTCGTGGCGATTACTGTCTCTTCGCGGACGAGGCCGTCGCGCTGCTGCGCGAGAAAGGCTTCGAGGCCCACCGCCTGGAGGGCGGCTGGCCGGAGTGGTGGGCAGAAGACCGTGCGGTCGCGGGCGGCGGCTAGGCGCTAGGGGCGAGCCCCTAGCCCTCGCCGCTCTCATCTCGACAGGCCGCTGGCCGGCCCATGGCCAGGAGCCGGAGGAGCTCGTATGACCGGGCGCGCCGCCGGCGTCGCGGTGCCAGGTGCCGACTCGTTCGCGGAAGAGGCGCACATCCCGAACCTCAACTCCCACCCGCCGCCCCCTGGGCCATGCTTTACATCCGGGACCTAATTCAGATCGAAGAGCCGCAGCTACCGCCCGGCTTGCCGCCTCATCACTATGCGCGGCCACCAGTCCGGCCGGACGCAAGATAACCCGGCCATGTCGGCTCCGTTGACCACGTAGAACGAAGGTTATATACTCCCGTCGTGAGCACGCACATTGTTATCTTGGGCGCGGGCTTCGGAGGGCTGGAACTATCGGCGCGGCTGTCATCCGCCTTTGGCGACGACGTGCGCGTCACCCTTATCGACAAGAACGAATCGTTCGTCTTCGGCTTCTCAAAGTTCGATCTGATGTTCGGACGCGAACGTCTTGAGGGGGTACGCTCGTACTACCGGGACATCACCAAGCCGGGTGTCGAATTCCGCCAGGAACTCGTCGTCTCCATAGACCCGGGCTCGCGAGCGGTGGAGACGGACCGCGGCACGTACGAGGCCGACATCTTAGTCGTGGCCCTGGGGGCGGACTATCACTTTAGCGCCACCCCGGGCTTTGTCGAAGGCGGCCACGAGTTCTACTCGATCGATGGCGCTCTAAAGCTGCGCGAATTGCTTCCGTCGTTCACGTCGGGGGCCGCGATCATCGGCGTCATGGGCGAGCCCTTCAAGTGTCCTCCGGCTCCCAGTGAGGCGGCCATGCTGTTGGATGAGTGGCTTACCTCACGCGACGTGAGGTCCGCTGTCCAGATCAGCATGGTCTTACCGTGGGACATGCCCATCCCGCTGTCGGCGAGCGCGTCGCAGGCCGTTCTGGATCGGTTCGCTGAGAGAAACATCACGTTCGTCCCGGATCAAGTAGTGACAGGCCTTGACCCGGCAAAGAAGGTTGCCTTCCTCCGAGATGGCATCGAGCTGGCCTACGATCTCTTTCTCGGCGTGCCGGTCCATCGCGTCCCGGCGGTTGTCGCGGCGTCCGGCCTCGCTGTCGATGGCTGGATCCCCGTCGACCAGGCGACTCTGGCGACTCGCTTCCGCGATGTTTACGCCATCGGCGACGTCACCAGCGCGCCCGTGCCGAAGGCAGGCGTGTTCGCCGAGAGCGCCGGGCGTGCGGTCGCCGAGCACCTGATCGCTCAGATCCGCCACGGCGGTTCAGCGACGCCCTACGATGGCACAGGGGCCTGCTACATCGAGTTCGGCGACCACAAGGTCGGCCGGGTCGACGCGGATTTCCTTACGGGTCCGTCGCCCACGGGTCCGTTTACTGCCGCTTCGCTGGAGACCGCGCAGGAGAAGAAGGCGTACGCGGAAACCAGGCGTCAGCGTTGGTTTGGCGAGTAAACACCTAGGCTCGTAGAGCTTCCACTCTTCTGGCCTGTTGGTAGGTTATGCGGCGCCCGCTTCAGCCTCCGCTTGCCAGGTTGTGCGCCCGCCTGCCATATCCTTCTCCAGTACCTGACTCAGCGAGGTTCAGCTCCGGACGTACAACGTTCTGACGCCTCCCCGGGCCGCCTGCTATACTCCCGTCCGTGAACGATAAGAAGCGGCTCGGCATCGGCTTCGTCGGCTCCGGCTTCGTCACCGGCTTCCACCTCCAGTCGCTCGTCGCCGTCCGCGACGCCGACGTCACCGCCATCACCAGCCCCACCCGCCAGCACGCCGAGGCCGCCGCCGCCGCCGCCGTCGATCTCGGCGTCGGCACACCGGCCGTGCACAGCTCTGTACGTACCCTCGTAGCCGATCCCAACGTCGACGCCGTCTGGATCTGCAGCCCCAACGACACCCGCATCGCCGTCGTCGAGGAGATCATCGCCGCCATCACGAGCGGCGCGGAGCTCACCGGCCTGGCCTGCGAGAAGCCGCTGGCGCGCAACGTCGCCGAAGCCAAGCGTATGGTCGAACTCGTGGAGCAGACGCCGCTGCTGCACGGTTACTTGGAGAACCAGCTCTTCTCGCCGGCGCTGATGCGCGGCAAAGAGGTCGTCTGGCGCAGGGCCGTGCCCGCCTCCGGCCGCCCCTACCTCGCACGCGCCGCCGAAGAGCACAGCGGCCCCCACATGCCCTGGTTCTGGTCCGGCGTGCGACAGGGCGGCGGCGTCCTCAACGACATGCTCTGCCACAGCTACGAGGCCGGCCGCTTCCTCCTCACCGCCCCGGACGAGGATCGCGATGCCCTCACCGTGGTCGATGTCAGCGCACAGATCGCTTCGTTGAAGTGGAGCCGCAAGGAGTACGCCGAACGCCTTCGCGAGGAGACCGGCGGCGCGGTCGACTACGCGCGCGCGCCGTCGGAAGACTTCGCCCGCTCCAGCGTCAACCTGCGCGCGCCCGGCGGCGAACGCCTCATCGTCGAGGCGACGACGTCCTGGGCCTTCGTCGGCCCCGGCCTCCGGCTACGGATGGAGCTGCTCGGCCCCGAGTACTCGATGCAGGTCGATACCCTCACCAGCGAGCTGCAGGTCTTCCTCAGCCGCCGCGTCACGGGTACTGAAGGCGAGGACCTGGTCGAGAAGCAGAACGCCGAGCAGGGCCTCATGCCCATCGTCGCCGACGAAGCCGCCAGCTACGGCTACGTCGGGGAGAACCGCCACATGGTGCGCGCCTTCCTGGAAGGCCGCCAGCCTGACGAAACGTGGCACGACGGCCTCGCCGTCACCACCGTCCTCATGGCCAGCTATCTCTCTGCGGAGCAGGGGCGCGTGGTGCAGCTACCGGAACCCGCCCTCGATACCTTCATCCCCGCCGTCGCCCGCGAGGCCTGGCAGCCCTAATCCTCGACCGCGACCTCCCGCCCCTCGTCCGCCGAGCGATAGGCCGCGTTCAGGATCCGCTGGACGTTGAGCGTCTCTTCCTCCCGCACCGGCGGCTCCGCCTCACCGCGCACCGCCCGCAGGAAGCCGCGCGCCTGCGATACGCTGCTGCGGCTCTCCCGCAAGTTATCGAACGTCTCGTTTGCCAGCACCCCGTTGCGAATATGGTAGAGCGCCGGCGGGTCGGTCGTAACGCCGCCTTCCGTCCCCAGAATCGACACGCCGAAGCGGTTCTTCTCGATATGTGCTACCCAACTCGAGCGCAGGATCAGATCCGATCCGTCCTCAAAGCGGACAAACGCGATCGCGAAATCCTCGACATCGAACTCCTCCGGGTCCCAGGCGTTGCGCATCATCGCCGCGATCTCCGGCCGCCGCCCGAAGCGCTGCTGCGTCACCGCCGAGACACGCACCGGCTTCGGGTTGTCAATCAGCCACATCGCCTGGTCCAGCATGTGCACCCCTATATCGAGCAGCGGCCCGCCGAACGACTCCGACTTCTTGTGGAAGGTGCCCCACGTCGGGATGCCCAGGCGGCGCAGCGAATCCGCCTCCGTGTGGTAGATCTCGCCCAGCGCCCCGCTCTCGACGACGCGCTTGATCGCGCGCGCCTCCGCGTCGTTGCGCATGAACTGCGCCGCCATCAGTATCCGCCCGGCCTTCTTCGCCGCGTCGAACATCTCGTGCGCCTGGCGCACGCTCGTCGCCAGCGGCTTTTCGCAGAGCACGTGCGCCCCCGCCTCCAGCGCGCCGATCGAAACCTCATGGTGCAGGACGTTGGGCAGGCAGACGCTCACCGCGTCCGGCCGCTCCTGCTCCAGCATCTCCCGCCAGTCCGTGTACACCTGCGGGATGTTGTGCTGCTCCGCCTGCGTCCGTGCGATCGTCTCGTCCAGGTCGCAGATCGCCGCCACCGGCTGCCCGGCGCCCGCGTAGCCCGGCAGGTGCACCACCCGCGCCGCGAAGCCCGCGCCGATAATCGCGATCTTCAGGTCGCTCATCTTCGCCGCCTCCGGCTCATATCAGGCGCTCCAGCAGCGCCTTCGCGGCGGCGATACCCTCGCGCTCCGGCAGCCGTTCACCCTCGAACTCGATGCCGACGTAGCCCGTGTAGCCCGCTGCCCTCACGATCTCGATCATGCGCGCAAAATCGATCTTCGTCTCCTCGCCGTCGTCGCCGAAGTCGTAACACTTGGCGCTCATCGCCTTCGCTCCGGGCGCCAGCAGCTCGACCGCTTCGTAGATATCGACCTCCGGTGGGAAGTTACCGAAGTCCGGCAGCGTACCGAGCTGTGGGTCGTCCACCGTTTCCACGAGCGACCGCAGCCAGCGCGGGTCGGACGAGAGGCCTCCGTGGTTCTCCAGAGCAATGCTGATCCCGGAACCGGCCGCGTACTCCAGCACGTGCCGCAACCCCTCGGCGGCGCGCTCGCGCATCGCGTCCGGGTCGCTCTCGTCGCCGCGAATGTTGCAGCGAATGCAGTGGCAGCCCAGCACCTGCGCCACGTCGACCCACTTCCGGTGGTTCCGCGCCGCTTGCAGCCGCTTCGCCTCATCGGCGTGCGCCAGGTCGCCCTCGCCGTCGCACATGACCAGCAGCAGCTCGACGCCCAGCTCGTCGGCGCGCCTCTTCATCCGCCGCAAGTAGAAGTACTGCGGCGATGGGAAGAACGTGTTCACCAACTCGAACCCGCCGATGCCCAGCTCCGCGCAGGCCTCCAGCATGCCCATCTGATCCACCTCGCCCGCGAAGAACTCGCGGTGAAGCGACCAGGCGGCCAGAGATATCTTCAGGTCGTTCTCGGTCACGGTAACGGCCCGACGCTCACTTCCCGAAAGGCGACCGCCGAGTCGCCGTCGTGGTTCTGCAAACCGATATACCCGGCGTCAGGCCGCGGCCCGCGCTGCGGGTCATACGGAAACTGCTGAGGCGGCACCTCTACCTCCGGCCCAAGATGCGTCATCGGCTTGCCGTTCAACTCGACATCGATATCTTGCCCGCGCAGCGCGATCTCCATCACGTTCCACTCCCCCGGCGGCAACTGCGCGCCCGCTGGCGCCTTCGTCATCGAGTAGATGCAGCCGGTGCGATGAAACTCCTCGTCCGTCTCCAGGATCTGCACTTCGTAGCCGTGATGGACTGCGTACCACACATCCGCCGGCGGCTCCGCGATGCGCACGAAGACGCCCGAGTTGTCCTCCCGCCGGCTGACCCGATACACCACCCGCAGGCTCACGTTCCCAAGCGCCTCTTCCTTGTACCAGAGCAGTCCCATGCCGCCCTCCGTCACCAGCAGCCCATCCTCTACGCGAAAACCGCCCCTGCCCAGCATCTGCCAGCCCGTCAGGTCGCGACCGTTGAACAACTGCCGGCGTTCGGCTTCACTCACGGCTGTTCTCCATTCCACACGGTCGCCAGTATACACGGAACCGGCTGCTGCAACCTCCGTTCATCATTCCTTCATCAGCGTATCCGAAGGGTCGCACCTAACACGGCAATAGTACGCGCCCGCGCCAAGCGCATCCGAGGGCTCCCGCCCGAGGTCCCACGCGCCAACGGCGGGACCGCGCAAAATAATATCTGCGCTACAATACCTACATGCCGGCCGTCACCGTCGCCGACTCAACGACCCTGCCGCGCATCCTCCCGCCAGTAGCGTTATCGATAGCACTAGTGTTTCTCGTTCTGAGCTGCGATTCCAACGATGGAGACGGCCGTCTTGATCTTGGAGCCCATGTCCAGCTCATCGAGAGTTCGGAGCGGGTTGTACTAGAAGATGTTTCCATAGATCGGCGAGCCATCCTGATTCGTGTAGCGCCAGAGCTCCGACGCGATCAGTGTGGGCGACTGCTCACTGTAGACTTTGACGGCCAAATCGAAGTCGTGGCAGATGACATCCTCATGCCATCGACTGGCGATGTCAAAGGCAACTTCGCAGCCTTTTCCCCGAGTGGCCAAGAAGTCGCCTATGTTTCAAATGAATGTCAGTTGGGCACGTGGAGTCTGCGCTTCTGGTCGTCAGGGGCCGACGAATCGGAGACCTTGGCTGGATCGGTTAGCGTGATCTGGTCTTGGCCCGAGGAGACCAAGATCATATTCAGTAAAGTCGCTGCTGGCGGGGCAATGGTGAGCCTTTGGGAAGCGAACCCACGGACAGGTGACCTGGTAGAGATTACGTCGGATCCTGTCGTCTCTGTGTCTCCGGACGGCTCTATGTTCGTGTTCTTTGACGCTTCTAGTGGTGCCCTCAGCACTAACACCAATACAAATTCCTTTGAAGGGTACATCATCTACCCAGACTCAGATGGAAGCGCGTTCTCGCCCGACGGCTCCGAGTACGTCTATTTCGGGCTAGGGCTCGCAATTGCCGATCTAGACGCTGGCACGCAGCGAGTCATACTACCAAAAGAGGAACTGGATGCCCTACTGTCGCTCACAGTCGTCGAGTGGCTGCCTACTGGGCGATCGGTGTTAGTTCAAGGCGGTGGAGATTCGGTGGCTTACGTGATCGACACTGATTCACTTGAACAGACGAGGCTATCACTTGAGGTACCAGCTTCGACCATGTTCTGGCACGGGCCTCTTCTGGTCTACGCTGGAGGCGGCGAACTCTGGGCAGCCATCTCAGATGACTTCAGTGAACCAGGCGTAGATGCGCGTGCCCTCAGCGAACAAATCAAAGCAGGGTTTCCCGCACCGCTCGACCTCGAGCGGGACTGAGCGCTCCGCAGCCGCCCGATAGCGTCACTACCTTGATGAGCAGGACCGCCACCGCACGCGTTAGAATGCCTACATGCCGGCCGTCACCGTCGCCGACCCAACGACCCTCCCGCGCATCGTCCCGCTCGACGAAGCGGTGGCGCGGGAGCGGCCCGTCGTCCACGTCGTCGATGCGCCGCGCACGCTTGAGGGCGAAGGCTTCGAAGTCCGCCGCGCCTTCGCCGGCCTCGACCTCTCCGCCGTCGATCCGTTCATCCTCTTCGACCACATGGGTGCCGTCGAGTACGCCCCCGGCGAAGCGAAGGGCGCGCCCGACCACCCCCACCGCGGCTTCGAAACCGTCACCTACATGCTGGACGGCCAGCTGGAGCACCGCGACTCCAACGGCGGCGGCGGCGTGATCACCGACGGCGCTACCCAGTGGATGACCGCCGGCGCCGGCATCGTCCACTCGGAGATGCCGACCGAGCAGATCGTCACCAAGGGCGGCCTCTTCCACGGCGTCCAGCTCTGGGTCAACCTGCCGCAGTCGGAGAAGTGGGCCGCGCCCCAGTACCAGGACCTGGAGGCGAACAGCGTATCGCTGCTCACCACCGAGGACGGCGGCGGTATCGTCAGGCTCATCGCCGGCGACCTGGCAGGCCACCACGGCCCCGGCAGCACGCACACGCCGATCAGCTACGTCCACGCCAGCCTCAACCCCGGCGTCCGCATGCGTCTGCCTTGGCGAGCCGACTTCAACGCGCTCGTCTACGTGCTGGCAGGCAACGGCAGCATCGGCAGCGAACGCCGGCCCTTCCGCGAGGGCCAGCTTGCCGCCCTGGGCGAAGGCGATCAGATTACCGTAACCGCGGACGAGAAGATGGACGGCTCCTCACCCGCCATGGAGCTGATGCTGCTCGGCGGGCGGCCGATCCGCGAAGCCGTCGTCTGGCACGGCCCGTTCGTCATGAACACCCGCGACGAGATCAACCAGGCGATCGAGGACTACCACGCAGGCCGCATGGGCCGGATACCGGCGAAACGAGAGTAAGACGGCTAACGAAACCTGCCAGCTTATGCCAGGCTTGTCCTCCGCGCGGTAGCCGCGCACGCCCTACGCGCCAACGGCGCGTTCGCGCACAACAATACGCGTTCGGCAATATTCATGCAAACATCTCGCTGATCTCTGCGAAGCTCACGGCGTCGTCCGAGAACTCGAACGTCCCGTCTTCCGCCATCTCCCGCGCCGCACGCAGGAACGCGCCCAACGCCGCGCGCGAGAGCGCGCTGCCCACGCTGATCCGTTTCACCCCCAGCTCTGATAGATCAGCGCGGCTCAGGCCCGCGCCACGCCTCCCCATCACCACATTTACCGGCCGGTCGACAGAGCTGACCACAGCAGCGATCTCTTCTTTGCTCGCCAGTCCGGGCGCATAGAGAACGTCCGCACCCGCCTCTTGATAGGCCTGTAGCCTTGTAATCGTGTCGTTCAGGTCCCGCCGCCCGACCAGGAAGTTCTCAGCACGAGCCGTCAGCGTGAACGGGTACGGCAGCGATCGTGCCGTCTCCGCTGCGGCTCGGACACGCTCGGCCGCCAGCTCAAGCTCGTAGAGCGGATCGTCGAGATCGCCCGTCGCGTCCTCTATGGAACCACCGACGAGCCCCGCCGCGGCAGCGATCCGGATCGTCTCGGCCACCGTCTCCGGCGCGTCGCCGAAGCCGTTCTCCAAGTCCGCGCTGACAGGCAGATCGGTAGCGGCGACGATCTCTGCCACGTGCGCCATCATCGCCTCTCGCCCGACGGCGCCATCGCGCTTACCTACCGAGAAAGCATAACCGGCGCTCGTCGTCGCCAGCGCCTCGAAACCCAATCTCGCGAGCAATCGCGCCGTGCCGATATCCCACGGATTGGGAATGATGAACGCTTCGTCGCGCTCATGGAGTGCGCGAAACGCGCGCGCCTTGCTCTCTTCAGTCTGCATTGGCAACGTTAGTCGCTACGAGTGCGAAGCGTTTGTTGCTTGCCACACGTACGCCACGGGTAAAAAGAGGCCATGGAGTCTAGCCTGGAGCTAAGGTGATCAAGCCGGGGATTTGCGCCCGGCTAGTCTGCTTCTTCGGAGATACTGATCGCGATCTCCGGGCAGTTCTTCACCGCTATACGAGCCTCATCCTCCAGCTCCGGCGGAACCACGCCGTCGTTCAACTCGTGGGCGTTCCCCAGCTCGTCGACATCGAATAGCTCCGGCGACCTCGCGAAGCAGCGATTGTGACCCTGACACTTCTCAGCGTCGACACGTACCCGCATCACGGCCACACTATCTGCATCAAGCGCGGGCCGCGCACCTGGCCGCCCGACCACGTCACGGCCTCCGGGTCCTCCAGCCGGCACTCGGGAATCTGCGCCAGCCATTCCTCAATCGCCACCTTCATCTCCATCCGCGCCAGGTTCGACCCGGCGCAGCGGTGGATACCAACCCCGAACGCGATGTGCGGGTTCTCCTCCCGATCGAGGATCACCTTGTCGGGATCCGTGAACTTTCGCGGGTCGCGATTGGCGGCCGGGAAGTTCATCAGCACCTTGTCGCCCTCCGACATCGGGCAGCCGGCGTACTCGGTATCCTCGGTCACCACGCGCGCCATCGTCACCGGCGAGTAGGCGCGCAGCAACTCCTCCACCGCAGACGGCATCAGCTCCGGCTCCTCAATCAGCCGCTTGCAGTCCTGCGGGTTCTGCGCCAGGTGCCAGATCGCAGAGCCGATCGAGCTCCACGTCGTATCGATGCCCGCGAGAAGCACCAGGAAGCAGGTGCCCAAGACGTGCGCCTCCGGTACCGGCTCACCGTCCACCTCGGCCGTTAGCAGGTAGCCGATCAGGTCGTCCCTGGGATTCTCCTTATGCTCCTCGATCTGCGCATATAGGTACTCGAAGATGCTGCGAGCGGACTCTTGCCTTAGATCAGGGTCCGTAAGACCCAACTCTAGGAAGCCCCGCACCCACTCAGTAAACGTGCCGGACATCTCCTTCGGAAAACCCAGCATGCTCGCGATCACGCGCGGCGGAATCTGCTGCGCGTAGTCCACCGCGCCATCCGCCCGTCCCTTGTCGACGAACCCCGAGACGAGCGAGCGGCACAGCTCTCGCGTCTCCGGCTCAAAGCGCGCGACGGACTTGATAGAAAACGGCGGTAGCAACAGGCGGCGCGCCCAGGTGTGCACGGGCGGGTCCGACGTAATTGGCGGCGCGCCGACGTTGGCGAACTCCTCATTCCGCTCCTCCATCTCCAACTCCATCTCCTCCGACGGCTCCCCATACTGGGCGACGAGCACGTCGCGAGACGAGAAGCGCTTGACGTCCCGCGCGATGTTGACCAGGTCCTCATAGCGCGTCGGCATAAACGAGCCGTCCCAGCGCTCCGTCTGCGCAATCGGGCACTCCTCGCGCAACTCGTCCCAGATCGGGAACGGGTTCTTCTTGTACTCCTTCGCGAAGATATCGTAGTCCGTCTTCCAATCGGTCACAGGCTTGATTGCCATCGTTCCCTATCCTTCCCCTTCGTCATCCGCGCCTGGCTGGACGGGCCGTATACGCTGTCAGGTAACGCCCAAGTATAGAACATTATTAAGCGCTTACCAAGTCAAAAACAGCAGTAACTGATCAAGAGCAACCAACTCCAATTCCCAAGAGCGGGTCAGTCTCGCCGAGCGCCCAACGAATCGCTCCCCCAGCCGCTTTGGCGGCCCGGAAGAAGCGTTATGTCGACTAAGACCCGCCCTCGTACTTGAACGAGACCTTGATCTTGGCCCGGTAGGCCAGTACCTTGCCCTCCTCCAACTGCATGTCCAGCTCCACCACCTCCGCGATGCGCAGGTCGCGCAGCGATTCCGATGCCCGCTGCACCGCCGCCGCCGCCGCCTTCTCCCAAGAATCGGAACTCGTTCCCACCAGCTCGATCACCTTGTAGACGCTGTCTGCCATCGTTCTCCTCCTGCAATGACGTTCGCTCTCGGACGCCAGGCCGTCCCGGCTCCCTAATTCAGGCTCTCACCCTACCCCGCCCGCAGCGACACGTCAATGCCGCGCCCCCGCGTAGACGTCCTGCTACACAAACACTGCCGCCGTCATCTGGCGCGCGGCTAACCGTATCGATAGCCTGGAGATACTGGTAGCTGGCAGCAGAGGTGCCCTCATTGTCCACTCAGACCCCGATCGCTGACGACAGCGATCACTTGACCTCGACCGTCTTCCGGCTCGCCGGGCCTGTCCTTGTCGAGCGCGTCTCCGTCTCCGTCCTCGGCGCCGTCGATGCCCTCATCGTCGGCCACTACGTCGGCGGGGACGCCGTCGCGGCCGTCGGCATCAGCGGCCTGCTCTTCTGGATTCCGCTCGCCGGCGCCTTCGGCCTCGATATCGCGACGACCGCCGTCATCGCCCGCGACTACGGCGCCGGCGAAACGCGCTCGCTCGACCGCACGCTGCGCGCCTCGCTGCTCATCGCCTTCCTCTGGGGCGCGCTCGCCGCCGCTCTCCTTTGGACGTTCGCCGGTCCGCTCCTGACGATGATGGGCGTCGATTCCGAGGTCAAGTCGTTCGGCATCGACTACATCCGCGCCGCCTCCATCAGTTTCCCGCTCATGATGGTGATGTACGCCGCCAGCGGCGCCATGCGCGGACTGGGCAACACCGTTATTCCAATGGTCATGGCGCTCCTCCTCAACGTCGTGAACGCCGCCGTCGCCTTCCTCCTGATCAGCGGCGTCATCGGCATAGAGCTGGAGGTGCTCGGTTCCGGCATCGGCACGGCTGCGGGCAGCGCCGTCGGCGGCCTGCTCGCGATCGCTGCGTTGACGCTCGGCATCGGCCCGGTCCGGTACCGGCTGGGCCAGGCGCTGATCACCGGCCGAAACGAGGTGCGGCGGCTGGCGAACATCGGCTTGCCGGCGGGGCTGGAAGAGGTGCAGTTCATGGTCGCGTTCCTCGCCTACACCAGAATCATCTCCGGCTTCGGCACAGCGTCGCTCGCGGCCCACACCATCGCCCTACGAACGCTCGAACTAGCAATCGTCCCAGGCTTCGCCTTCGGCGCCGCCGCGACGACGCTGGTCAGCCGCTACCTGGGAGCGAAGCGTCCCGACCTGGCAGAGCGAGCGGCGGTGATGAGCCAGATGGCGGCCATCGGCACCATGGTTGTGCTGGGCGGTTTACTCGCGATCTTCGCCCCTCAGTTCGTCGCCCTATTCGTCGACGACGACGAGGTGGTTAAGATCGGCTCCCGCCTCCTCCGCATCTTCTCCATTGCCTTACCATTCATGGGCCTCCACGCCTCGCTGGGCGGGGCGTTGCGCGGCGCCGGCGACGTTCGCTATGTCCTCGGCGTGCTCACCGTCACGGCCTGGCTCGTCCGCATCCCAGTCGCCGTCATCCTCGCCACCGTCGTCGGCCTCGGCGCGCCCGGCGCCTGGGCCGGCGCCGCCTTGGAGAACGTCGTCCGCGGCGCCCTGATCTGGCATCGATTCCGCAGCGGCAAATGGAAGGAGCGCGAAGTGTAGGGGCGTTCAATTGAACGCCCCTACTTCCCGCAGCGGCTCTATCTTGGCCCAACCCAGCAGCCCACACAACCATCATGCCGCCGACTTGCCCGCCGCAGGAGGGTTTCCCGCCGAAGGCGGATCCGCCTCTGGCAGACAATCGGCGGCCACTACATTACCTCACGCCAGGCGCGCCCTCGCCCCAGAGACGCCGCCTCGACTCTGGCTTACTCGTGCCGCAGCGCCTCGATCGGGTCCAGCCGCGACGCCCGCCACGCCGGGTAGACTCCTGCCACCAGCCCCGTAACCGCCGCCACCGCAAAGCCAACCATCACCCAGAGCGGCGTCACGGCGTACGCGTTGTCGCCGCCGATCGCAAACCGCTCCGCGATCTGCGTCACCGCGATGCCTACCAGCACCCCCAGCGCCCCGCCTGCCGTCGTCACGACGATCGATTCGACCAGAAACTGCCAGAGAATGTCCATCCGCTTGGCTCCGATCGCCTTCCGGATGCCGATCTCACGCGTCCGCTCCGTCACCGAAACGAGCATGATGTTCATGATGCCGATGCCCCCTACGAAGAGCGAGATCAACGCGATCGAAACAACCAGCACCTGCAGCGACCGCTCAACCTCGGTCGCGGTGGCCAGAATGTCGCTCTGCGTCTGAATTCTGAAGTCGGGTTCATCCACGGCGTGGAGAGCCATCAGGAGCTGGCCGATCTCTTCCTTCGCTTGATCTGCCTTACCACGATCGCTCAGCTTGATGTTGATTTGGTCGATGTTCGTACGGCCGCGCGGATCACGAACCAACGCAATACGGGCCTGCAGTGACGGCATCGGCACGATGATGACATCGTCCTGGTCGGTATTCGCAGATGCGCCTCTCCGCTCCATCACGCCGATGACCGTGAAGTTGAACCCAATTGATATCGGCCCAGCGCCGACGGCAATGCGGATGGTCTTCCCGACAGGGTCTTCCGTATCAAAGAGCTCATCCGCAACCTCTCCACCCAGAACGACAACGAGGGCTTTCTTTGTTAGGTCTACTTCAGTGAGGAAGCGGCCGCTCTCCACGTAGAAGTCGCGTACGAACTGATAGGTCGGCTCAGTGCCAAGGAGCATTGTGCTCCTGTTCTGGCCCTGATAGATCGCCTGAGCGAAGATAAAGTCTCCGGGCCCACCGATCGTTCCCTGGGCGGCGATCGCCTCGATGTACTCAAAGTCTGCGGCTTCGATCGCACGTGAGTCCTCAAGGAAGAGATTCACCCCACTACCGGGTAGCTGAATGCCATCCGCTTCCTCTAATCCAGGCCGGATGAACATGAGATTGCTACCCAGCCCCCTGATCTGCTCACCAACGCCCCGTTGAGCGCCTTCGCTCGCCGCCGTCAACGTGATCACCGCGGCGATGCCGATGATGATCCCCAGCATCGTCAGCAGCGTTCGAACCACGTTGCTGGCCAGGGCCGCGAGCGCGGTGCCCAGCACATCGATCAGCGTCACGGCGCCGCCTCTTTCTCCTCCACCGGCGCCGCCGGCCGGCCCGCGTAGACCGGCACGTTCGGCCGGTCACCCACGACCTTGCCGTCCCGCAGCGATACGATGCGCCTGGTATAGGCTGCCACGTCATGTTCGTGCGTTACAAATGCGATCGTCATCTGCATCTCTTCGTTTAGCTGCCGGAAGACTTCCATCACGTCCATGCTCGTCTTCGTGTCCAGCGCCCCGGTCGGCTCGTCAGCGAGAATGATCGACGGCCGGGCGACGAGCGCACGCGCAATCGCGACCCGCTGCTGCTCCCCGCCGGAGAGCTGCGTCGGCTTGTGATGCGCGCGGTCCGATAAGCCGACGAGTTCGAGCGCCGCAGCGGCGACCTTCTTCCGGTTCGATGCCCCCCTATACAACAGCGGCAGCGCCACCTGATCGATCGCGCTCATGCGTGGCAACAAATTGAACGACTGAAACACGAACCCCAGCCGCCGATTACGGATGATCGCGAGCTGGTTGTCTCCAAGCCTGGAGACATCCAGCCCATCAAGGATGTACTTCCCTTCGGTCTGCCGATCGAGGCAGCCAATGATGTTCATCAGCGTCGACTTACCGGAGCCGGACGGCCCCATGATGGAGAGGAACTCCCCATCGGCAATCTCGAGATCGACGCCATTGAGCGCAGCGACACGCTGCGTACCAACGGTGTAGATCTTGGTGACGCCATGTAGGCTAATCATCGCTGCGTGCTACCTGATTCCTGCCGGGAGCGTTGGGTCGGGCTCATCACCGGCTGATCTGCCGGTGATGAGGAGCGGAATCACGATCACGTCTCCCTCTTCCAAGCCTTCGACGATCTCCACCAAATTGATGTCCGATGCACCGGTGGTCACCACCTGCTCCATGACCGTGCCATCCTGCCTTAGGTCGACGACTTGATTGCCTCCACTCCTCCGGATGGCTCTTAGCGGTATGGCAATAACATCGACCTTCGACTCCGTCACGATCTGTCCACTCGCGCTCATGCCCGAGGCGGGCTTGGGGCCGTCGGACGGTATTGCCAGTGCGCCTGTGACTTCGTAGGTGACCACGCCCTGCGTGCTCGTGGGGCTCAATCCCAGCTCGATAATGCGGAACGGGAACACCGCACCCGGCAGCGCATCGAAGAGCACCACGCCGGCCTGATCCAGCTTCACGTTCGGATAGTCCGTCTCGCCGATCTGCATCTTGAGCACCAGCGCGTCCGGCGTCAGCAGCACGATCGCCGCAACGCTGGCCGTACCGGCGAACTCCCCCTGGTTGATGTTGATCGCCGCCACCGTCCCGTCGAACGGCGAGATGATCTGGGCGTTGCGCATCCGTATCTGGGCCGCCTCCACCGCCAGCGAAGCCGAGCGCACAGACTGCCGCTCCTGCTCGATCCGCGTCTCCTCCGCGCCCCGCTGCGCCTCACCACGATTCTCCTCCGCCGAATCCAGGCTCGCCTCCGCCAGCCGCTCCTCGTCCTGCGCCGACGCGATTTCGGACGTATCAGCGCCGTCCAGCACATTGGCTCGCCTCGCGAACGCGGCGTCGTACGCCGCCTGCGCCGAGCGCACCGCGTCGTCCGCCCGGGCGATATCGGCGTCATCCGCGCCATCGAGCAGGTCTTCCTGATTCGCAACGGCCGCGTCCAGCACCGCGTGCGCGGAGAGGACGCTGTCGTCCGCCCGCGCTATGTCGTCGGCGTCCGGGCCGTCCAGCAGATCCGCCTGATTCGCGATCGCCGCGTCCAGGCTCGCCCGCGCCGCCGTCACCGCGTCCTCCGCACTCGCGATGTCTTCCGCGCTCGCGCCCGCGGCCAGCTCAGCCTGGTTCAGTTCGGCCAGCGCCACACTCTCTTCCGCAGCCGTGACAGCAGCCTCCGCCGCAGCGACATCGAGAGCATCCGGCGCTTCCAAGGCCGCCGCCAGGTTCGCCTCGGCGGCGGCCACGCTCGCCTCGGCGGCGGCCCTGCTTGCCTCGGCGGCGGCCAGCGCCTCGGTCGCGCTCTCCGCGGCGTTGAGCGCGATCTGGAAGGTGGAGTTGGCCTGAATCAGCCCGTTTATGAACGGCAACAGCAACGGGTCAGTCGCCGGATCGGTAAGGTCGTCCAGCAACACATCGATCTCAGCTGCAGAAAGCGGGATTTCGGGCGTGAAGCAGAGGAGGCTAAACACTACTTCCCCGCAGTAGGAGGCGAACGCTGCTCGCAGAGCCGCTTCCGCCGCTGTGTTGTTGGAAGAGGTGTTTTGCTGATTGACAATCGCGCTCGCCAACCCCTGCTCGGCCGCCGCCAGCGCCGATTCCGCCCCCGCCAGCGCCGATTCCGCCGCCGCTATCGCCGCGCCGGATGAAGGCGTCGTCACCCGGTCTAGTGACGCCTGTGCCGAGGCGAGATTCGACTCGGCTGCCGCCACCGCTTGCTCGGCCGCCGCCAACTGCGCCGCCGTCGGCCCGTCCCGCAGCTCCATCAGGTTTCGCCCCGCCAGGTTGAACGACGCCTGCGCCGAAGCCACCGCTTGCTCGGCCGCGGCCACTTGCGCGGCCGTCGGGCCACCAAGCAGCGTCATCCGGTCGCGCTCCGCCTGGGCCAGCGCCGCCTGCGCCGAGATCACCACCTGGTTGCTGCTGACGATCTCCGCGCGCGTCGGCCCCTCCAGCAGCCGCGTCCTATCGCGCGTCGCCTGGTTCAGCGCCGTCTGCGCTGCGACGAGCGCCTGGTCCTCCACCGACCGCGTGACGTCTGTCGGGGCGTCCCGCAGATCCTGCAGGTCGCGCAGCGCACGGCCCAACGCCCCTTCCGCCGACACGACGGCCTGCTCGACAGCGGCCAGCTCCGCGTCAGTCGCCCCGTCGAGCACCGCCTGCAGCCGCGCTTGGGCCAGCGCCAGGTTCGCCCCCGCCGACGCCACGGCGTTCGTCAGCTCCTCGGCCTCGAGCGACGCGAGCACATCTCCTCGCCGCACGTCATCGCCGACCTTGACGTTGATCGTCTCCACTCTGCCCGACGAACGAAACGTCAGGTCGCTCAGCAACTGCGCGTCGGCGATTCCAGAGACGATCAGGTTCGCGTTGATCGTCGCCCGCCCAACAACGATATCCTCCGTCTCCCGCAGCACATCTTCGGAGCTACGGAAGAAGAGCGCATACGCGCCAATGCCGATCACCGCAGCCAGGACCACGAGCAGGCCGAGCGAGATCGCGCGGCCACGCCACGGGTTTTCCCGAATCGCCAGCTCATCGTTCAGGTTCATAGGTTACCCTCACTATCCATCGTGAGCGCTCCCATCTGTGCGCATCTGCACTATCCCAGACGTGCGCGCAGGATGGGGAGAGCCATCTGGCTCTATGGCCACAGGCCGTAGGCAATATTGCGGCCTGATGTGGGCTCACCAGCAAGAATTAGGCTCGGTTGCCGCGAGCAAGCCCGCCTCGTAGAAACAGGCCCGTCGCGGCTACGGGGCCGCAAGGAGAGGTAGCACATTATGGCAATCAAATCAACCGCCTGCCCCGCCAGCTGGCGCGTTCCCGCCCCCGCGCGCCAGCGCGCCCGCCCATAAAAATTGTGCTACGATTCTGCTGGCCAACCCCCTGCGCCGGCGCGTCCACGCCCCCGCGCGCCAGCGCGCCCGCCCATGCAAATACGGAGGTAGTCACATGGCAGACCTGAAGGATAAGATCGGCTTCGTCACGGGCGGCGGCACCGGCATCGGCCTCGCCTGCGCGCGGGCGATCGTCGCCGGCGGCGGCGGCGTCGCTCTCGCCGGCCGTCGGGCCGACGTAGTGCAAAGCGCCGCCAGGGAGCTAGGCGAGCGCGCGATCGGCCTCGCCTGCGACGTTACGAACCAGGACTCCGTCGATGCCGCCGTCGCCGCTACAGTCGAACGTTTCGGCGCCCTGCACCTCGCAGTCAACGCAGCGGGCACGGGCGGCGCCGGCCACATCCTCAACAGCACCGCCGAGCAGTTCGCCGCCGTCCTCGATACCAACCTCACCGGCGTCTTCCGTTCCCTCCACGCGGAAGCCGCGCAGATGAAAGAGGCCGGCGGCGGCAGCATCGTCAACATCAGCTCCATCGCCGGCGCGCTCACCCATCGCCAGATGACCGCCTACTGCGCCTCCAAGGCCGGATTGAACATGCTCACCCAGTGCGCCGCCGACGATATGGGCGAGTTCGGCATCCGCGTCAACGCTGTCATGCCCGGGCTCGTCAAGACCGACCTCGCCCAACCCCTCTGGTCGAACGAAGCCGTAGTAGAGGAGTACAAGCGACGCATGCCCATCTCGCGCATCGGCGAACCGGACGACGTCGCCGGCCTCGTCGCCTACCTCCTCAGCGACGCCGCCGGCTGGATCACCGGCCAGTGCATCGGCGTAGACGGCGGGCACACCATCCGCCAGGGCCCAGACCTCGTCGAACCGCTCTTCCGCCACTTCCTGCCGCAGTAGCCACACAGCGGCGTCCCCGCTGCGAAGCAGCGTCCGCCGCCCATGATTCGGCACACCATCCGCCAGGGTCCTGACCTCGTCGAGCCGCTCTTCCGCTACTTCCTCCACGGTAACCACGCGTATCGCCACCGCGCCGGGACCACATGCCCGCGCGAACCCACTCCGCCCCAAAGGGGCGTGCGCGCTCTAGTGTTGAAACCTTGACACTGCTGCTATACTAGACATCGACTGGTGGCAACCGTACCCCGCCCTGCAACCCCCGCAAGGGAGACGTGATCATGATCCGCTTCTCGCTACCGCTCCTCGTCCTCGTAGCATCGTTCGCTGCCTTCGTCGCCGCCGATGTTCAGGCGCCGGCAGCGGCGGCGCCGGGAGCGGTCGTCTTCCGCGAACCCGCCTTCAACCTGCCCCACATCTACGCCGATACCGACCTCGAACTCGTCCGTGAGTACGGACGCGAGGTCGCCAAAGACCGGATGGGCCAGCTCATCTTCCTCGCTCGCGTTGGCCGCGGAACGCTCTTCCAGGCGTTCGGCTTGCTCAGCCCGTCTACGTTCAACGACGACGTGAGCGTGCGCGTCAACGGTTACACCTCCTCAGAACTGAACGATATGTACAACAAGATGCCCGCGGACATCCGCGTGCTCCTCCTGGAGTACGCCAAGGGCGTCAACGACACGATCGAAGAGATCTACGCCGGCAACGAGCCGAAGCCAGCCGAGGTCGCGCTCCTCCAACTGCTCGGCCTGGGAGACGATCTCTTCGGCAACGCCACCAACATCTCCGACCAGGTCGACCCGTTCTACCTCCCACCCGGCGGCGCCGACCCGGCCCGCCCCAACGCCGGCTTTCAGTACACTCCGGAGTTGGTAATGGCCATCTCCGTGCTACAGGTCCGCAACTTCGGCAGCGAGAACTTCGGCGAGGTCTCCCGCCTCAACGAGCTGAACAGCCTCCTCGCTAAGTTCCCGTCGACCGGCGACGAGATCTGGAAGGACCTCAACTTCCTCAACGACCCGCTCGCGCCCGTCTCCGTCCCGGACGCCACCACGCCCGGCTTCGGCGGGCCGCTCTCACAGCAACAGGCTGCCCCGGAGGTGGATGTCGCCGCCATGGCCGCCGCGCTCCCCGGCAATAACTCCGCCGCGCTGCCGGATCCGGACGCTACCGAGGACAACCACCGCGAGGAGTTCGCCCGCTCGCTCGGCGCCTGGCCCAGCCTGGGCAGCTACGCCTGGATGATCGACGGCGACCGCTCCGCCACCGGCAACCCCTGGATCGGCGGCTTCCCCCAGACCGGCATTCAGACGCCCTCCATCATGCACTTCGTCGAAACGCGTAGCGCTGAAGGCACGGACCACCGCATCGAAGCGCGCGGCATGGCCTTCGCCGGCGCCCCCGCCATCCTCATCGGCGAGACCGACTCCGTCGCCTGGACCAGCACCACCGCCCAGCTCAAGAACGAAGACTTCTACCTGGACGAAGTCGTCCTCGAGAACGCCGACGCACTCCGCTACAACGACGAAGGCACCCCCGCGCCCATGAGCAGGCGCACGGACCAGATCGCCGCCACCGACGGCAGCACCACACCCATCGTCGTCTGGCGCACCCACGAGCGCGCCTCCAACGGCGGCTCGCGCACGGTCTCCAGCTTCTCCGGCGACGCCGGCGGCACCGCCGACAGCGCCACCGCCACAACGCTCACCGACACCGGCAAGTTCGCCGCTGGCTTCGCCGGCGGCTACGTCGCCATCATCGAAGGCACAGGCGTCGGCCAGATCCGCCCCGTCCTCTCCAGCACCAACGACACGCTTACCCTGGCCGGCGGCGACGCCTGGACCACCACGCCCGATGCCACATCAGAGTACGTCGCCGTCCAGGCAGCCACCGACATCGTCGTCGTCTCAAGAGAGCGCGTCTACTGGCTCGAGGAATCGACGGCCGCGATCGGCTTTTCGCTCTTCCAGCGCGCCGAAGACGTCCTCGACATTCGCGCAGGCGCACGCCTCATCCCCAGCACGCACAACTTCATCTCCGCCGACAACCAGGCGTTCAACGGCGTCGGCGCCGACCTGGGCGCGGGCATCGGCAACACCGGCTTCTACTCCAGCGGCTTCTCCCGCGTCCGCCAGGGCGGGACACCAACCGACACCCGCCTGCCGCTGAACGGCGCCGCCGCCAACGAGCTCGTCGTTACCAGCGGCACGGTCGATAGCGCCACCGCCGGCACGCTCTCGGACACCGGCGCCTTCACCGGCGACGACTACTCGCCACCGGCGCTCAACTTCCGGCTGGACAACCCCGCGCTCAAAGGCAGCGAGTACATCGTCACCATCACCGGCGGCGACGGCTACAAGCAGACTCGCCGCATCGCCAGCAATACCGCCGATACGCTGACATTGGAAGCGGACTGGGGCGTCGTCCCCTCCGCCGGCGACCTCTTCGAGATCTACGAAATCGTCGCCATGCCGGAGGCGATCAACCCGCCGCAGGGCTACACCTCCAACTGGAACAACAAAGCCGCCACTGCCGACGACGGCCGACGCTTCGGCCGCCAGCAGCGCATTATCTTCATCGCGGAGCGCCTCGCAGCCGACAGCACCTGGACCCGCGACGAACAGCGCCAGCTCAACATGGACGTCGCCGGGCTGGGCGGCATCGGCAAGGTCGGCCGGTATCTCATCCCGCGCCTGCGCCAGGCGGTCGACGCCTCGTGTAGCGGCGGGAGCGAAGACACGGTAGTCGCTGCGCTCGAGGCTCACAACGGAAGCCCCTTCTTTGGCCGCGGCTTCATCGATCCGGTGACGGACACCATGGTTGAAGGCGAAGGGATCTTCCTGGCAGGAAATCCCTTCGGGCCGGAGATAACCGATCTGATCCGTGAGTTGTCCAGCGCCATTTTTGGGGATGAGTTCGCCACCACCTCCGTCGGCGTACCCGGCGGTGGCAGCGGCCTTGATATCGTCCAGCACGCCATCGACTCCGCCGCCGGCGGCCCCGCCGGCGCCTACGCCCAGGAGTACACCGGCGACTACTTCAACGGCACGGACTGGCGGGTGGTGGTGTGCGGCGCCCTCTCCACTACCATAACCGCCCTGGGAGGTATCCCTGCCGACATTTCCCGTCCGGACAGCACCTACGTCCACCCCCTGGCCGCGCTCTACCCGCAGCTCGTCTTCGACACGACGCCGATCGGCAACCGCGGCACATACGAACAGATCGTCGAAGTGGGGCCAACGGTGCTAGGCGAGTTCATCTTCCCGCTCGGCCAGAGCGGCTTCATCGATTCGGACGGCAACCCGGACTTCCACATGACCAGCCTCCACCAGGTTTGGGCCGAATGGCGATTCGTCCCCATGCTCCACATCGCCGAAGACCTGGCGACCGACCCCGACGGCGATGTCGACAACGACGGCGTCGCCGATGGCTTCGAACGCTGGTACTTCGGCTCCACCAGCCCGCTCGCCACGGACGACGCCGACGGCGATGGCCTCGACCTGCTCGGCGAATACCTCGCCGGAACCGACCCGACGAACCCCGACTTCGAGCCGCCTCCCGTCGGCGGCATTTCACTGGACTCAGACTTGCGGCCGCTGCCATTGGAGACGTCCCAGCCCTCTAGCCTTCCCTGGGCCTGGGGCATCGCCGTTGCCGCGGCCTGCCTACTCGTCCTGGGCGGTGCGGCGTGGTACAAGGGGCGGCGCACCTAGGATCGCTAGCTAGACGTTTCAAGCAACCCAACCAAGGTGACACCGGCGCCAACGGCAGCCCACCGTACGATGCCCAATACGACCGCGGGCCTTCTACGGGCCCGAATCCGTGGAACATGACCGCGCCGGACGGCGTCATCGACCTGCTGAACGACATCCTCGGCGTCATCCAGCAGGCCAATCACGACTGCACGTAGCTGCACGCCGGTGGACAGCGCTGCCTGCGCTGCTGGAGGAAGTGATGCCGGTCCGTAGGGGCGTTCAATTGAACGCCCCTCCTGTGCTTTGCCCGAGCCTAACCGCCGCAGGCGGGCGAAGCGAAGAGGTCACTCCTCTCGCTCGGGGAGAGGGGCCGGCCTGTCCGCCGTAGGAGGAGGGTGAGGGACCAGGCAGCCGGTTGACAACCGGGGCAGCCATGTTATGCTGGTGGGCGAACAGCTTCCCCGCTGATCCGGAGGTGTGGGGTGCGGTTAAAGTTCTTGCTCGCCCTGTTTGCGCTGGCCGCGTTGGGTTTCGCCTTGCTGCTCGGCCCGGCCGGCTTCGGCCCGGAGCCGCAGAGCGCTGAGGCGGCGCTGCTGAGCGAGGTGAAGAAGCTCCTCGCCTCCGACGCCCAGGCACAAGACAGCTTCGGCCTCAGCGTGGCGGTCAGCGGCGACACCGCCGTCGTCGGGGCATGGGGCGAGGATGCCGGGGGCGGCGACGCCGGCGCGGCTTACATCTATAAGCACAACCGTGGCGGCGCGGACAACTGGGGCGAGCTGAAGAAGCTCACCGCCTCCGACGCCCAGGCCGGCGACCAGTTCGGCGCCAGCGTGGCGGTCAGCGGCGACGCCGTCGTCGTGGGGATACGCCACGATTTCGTCTGCGCCGCCTACGTCTTCCAGGAACCGCCTCCCACACCAACGCCCACGAACACGCCTACGCCCTGCCCGGGGGATAAGGTGCCAGTGAACGGTGGCTGCGGCACGCCCACGCCGACACCTACGAAGCAGCCCTCACCAGGGGACACCGACAGCGACGGCTGCAGCGACGCGCAGGAGAACGGCACGAACCCGACGGCGGGCGGGCTGAGGGATTACCTCAGCTTCTGGGACGTGTTCGACACAGACACGGAGAACGGGCTGAACGCGGGCACGGCGCTCACGGGTGCTGTGACCATCGGCGACCTCTTCGCCGTCGCAGAGCACTTCGGTGACTCAGGCGATCCGGGCATCGACCCGCTCTCGGACGCGAGCGGCGCGGGCTAGCACACGCGTTTCGACCGGGGCGATATCATCGGTGCGAACAACTGGAACCGCGCACCTGCGGATGGCGCCGTGGCGATCGGGGACATCTTCGCGGTGGCCGCGCAGTTCGGGCTGGACTGCTAGAAGAGGCTGCGCGCCGTAGGGGCGGGCCGCGACGGAGGAGGGCGAGGCGGAGTAGCCACTAGACCGTCTCTTGACAAATCTTGGTGACAATGCTAGGTTAGGCTTGTCTTTCATACTGGTGGCCAGTGGCTGGCGCGACGGTCTCAGGGAGGAGATGGGAAGCCGACCACGGGTCGCACCGCGAGGAGGTGCGGCATCATACTTGTACGGATCCTGCGGACTCTGGTATCGTCGCGCGTCGGCGTGGCGCTCCTCGCGCTCGCGGTGTTTACTACTGGCACGTTGCTATGGGCGCGACCCAGCCTTCCTCGCCCGCCCGCAGCGAGCGCGCAGGAGACGATCACCGTCCCCGTAGGGGACGCCTTCTTCTGCGATCCTTCCTTCCAAGGTGGTGTCTGCGAAACGGTGATCAACGTCGGCGACACCGTTTCATGGGACTTCAACGGCGCCCTCGCCACCCACACGACCACGGAATGCGGGCAATCCTGCGACGACGCTACGACTACGCCCCTCTGGAATTCTGGCGTGATCTCAGATGGTTCAACATTCGAGTTCACCTTTGACCAAGCCGGCA
>JADFKB010000127.1 GCA_022565155.1 Chloroflexota bacterium
CTGGGGGAGCGGTAGCCAGTATGAGCGCCGATCACTCTCCCCCTCCCTGACAACACCACCGGGGCTCAGGAGCACGGACGTCTTGAAGCCGTAACGTTACGTCGCGCAGAGCTGTGACGTTGGCACTATGGAAGGCGCAGGTGACTCACAACGATTACAGCCCCACCGTCATCGGTTCCCGCTCGCGTAGGCGAAGCGGATGAACCGCAATTGTCCGCCGCAGACGAGTAGCTCACGTCACGTCAAATGGCTGCTCTCGCTCACCGCAGTCGCAATCCTCAGCGCCACTGCCGCGCTCCTCTTACCGCTCATACCCACGGAGGGCGCCCAGGCGCAACCGAGCACCGTAGTGCGGGTCAGTCCAGCGATACGGACGGTCAGCGCCGGCACGGATATCGATGTGAATATCTTCATCGATGATGTCGCAGTCCTGGGAGCGTACGAGTTCGAGCTGGCGTTCCCGCCTAACATCCTCGGCTTCCTCTCGGTCACCAACGGGCCGTTCTTGGGCAGTACCGGCCGCAGCGTTATTTGCCAACCGCGGCAGTTCGGAGCGGGCTCCGTGCGCTTCGGCTGCAGCACAGAAGCGCCGCCGCCGCCCGATGGGCCGACTGGTAGCGGTCTGCTCGCCACCGTCCGGCTGAGCACATTCTCCTGCGACAGCGGCGCGCTGAACCTTGTCCGCGTCGTCTTGAGCGACACCCTCGGTACCTCGATCCCGACCAACGTGCAGAACGGCAGCATCACGGTCACTTGCGTCGACACGCCGACGCCCGTCCCAACTGCGACGCCGACTCTGACAGCGACGGCGACCGCCACACCGACTCCTACAGCCACGGATACTCCGGCGCCGGGTGTGACACCGGAGCCATCGGCGACGGTGAGGAATACGCCGACTGCGACCGCCACGCCAACCGCCACGTTCACAGCGACGCCGACCGCTACCACAACCGGGACAGCGACACACACGTGGACGCCCGAGCCGACGTGGACACAGGTGTCAACATGGACACCAGTGCCAACGTGGACCGCCGAGCCGACGTGGACACCGGAGGTGGCGGGGGGGCCAACGCACACCCCGATACCGACGTCACTAGCCACGGCGACGTCGGTTCCGCTACCAACTTTCGGAACGCCAACGGCTACGCCTCCCGCCGGAGCGCCGCCCAGCACAGGAACGCCGACTTCGACAGGACCGGCCACCACCGTCCAGACGCCTACGCCGACCTCGACACCAACGCTGGTCGGAGATATTGGGCCTGTGCTAAAGACACCGGCCGTAGGTCTACCCGATACAGGAGGGTCTGACGAATCATCGAGCGCCTGGCTGTCGCCCGCGTCGGCGATCGTTGCTCTATCGACCGGTGTGGTGCTGCTCGCCTGGTCGCAACTGCTGTGGTGGCGCAGACGGCGCGGCGAGGCGCCGGTGGCGTTCCAGCCCCAGTTCAGGCCAGCGACGACTCGCCGTCAGGAGCAGCCGCATGGCCCGCGATAGGCCCGGCCCATCTCAAACCACTGTTTGCGATTATTGGGGTGGTGGGCGTATACTAAACGAACATCCCTGCCTCCAAGCCGGCTCCCCCGCCAGCCGGGGGATGATAACTTGCGTCGAATGAAGAAGATGCGCTTTGTTCGTTTTGCGTTAACGAGTGCGTCAATTTTCATCGGGGCCATCGTGATGGGATCGGAGCAGCCAGCAAGAGCCGGAGCGCCGTCCGAACAGACCGGCGTCGATGTCCTGCCGGTCGTTGTGATCGCAGAGGCCGTTAGCCTGTTAGGCGAAGACACGGTCATCCTGCCCGGCTGGCTGGAGGCGAGACGGCAACCGCCTCGCCTGGAGGGAGCGACAGGGGTGGTAGACCTGGAGATCGTCAACCTGGAGCTACGCGGAGCGAGCCGGCTCGGCCTGGTATCGGCCGTGGAGCGGCCGGACGAGGGCGAAGCGTATCGTTCTGGCGGCGAGATTCGCAGCCTCCAGCCGGGGACGCTGCTCCCCGCCTCCGGCTTCATCGAACTCTTTCTCGATCTCGATCTGCCAGCGACGATCATCGGCCCGCTTCAGCTCCACAACGAAACGCCACTGCGTCTCGTCCCAGCCGTCCGGGGCGAGGCAGCTCCGCTGGACGCCTGGCCTCCGCTGGGTGTCACTTTCCAGCGAATGCCTACGCCAACCGGCGGCGAGCTCGACTGCATTGCGCTGGTGACGGCTGACAACAGCGAAACCGATCTAGAGCTCTGCATCCGCGGCCTCACCTTAGAGGTCGCTCCTCTATTACCAAGCTACTCGGTGGCGCGCGGCAGTCTCGGCTTGCTGCATCCCGCAGACGTCCTGGCCCTGACACCGCGCACTGCCACGGTCGGTTCTGGCCAGGCGCCGTTCGTCCGCATCGCCTGCGCGGGATTAGGCCTGAGCGGCTGCGGAGCCAGCGGCACACAGGACGACATCGACGCGCTGTCGTTTGGCGACGACCTGGCGGCCACGGGAAGCGCCTACTTCTCGGTTGGGCCGGGTGCTGTTGGCGTAACGAACTCCGCGGTCGCGGAACAGAGCGCCTGTCCGCCCGCGAAGCCGGGGCTCTCGCCGGAGCCGGAGACGGACGTCTTCATCGCGTCCGGCGATGGTGGCAACAGCCACATCCTGGACGGGAACGGGCCTATCGGCGCATGCTCTCCCGCGTTTCCGCTCGGCCTGATCGAAAGCATGAGCGCGCGCACGAACCTGAACGCGTTCCACCGGCAGGACGGCGCCACGGTCGACGCCGACGGCAACGGCGTACCGGAGCGCGCCGTCTACTTCTCTCTCGATGCGGCGTCGCCCTCATTAGATGCGTTTGGCTTCTCCGCCGCCGACGTGCTCACCACCGCGAACGGCGCTCAGCCGTCCGTCTACGCATCCGCATCGGCGCTCGGCTTGCAAGAGGGGGACGACATCGACGCGCTCTGCCTGCTCGATAACGGCGACGGTGTGTACGGCGGGGGTGACTCCATCACGTTCTCGCTGACGCCTGACTCGCCAACGCTGATCGACATCTCGGCCGGCCCAGGAGACCTACTAACGCCGGGGTCGCCACCTCGCATCGTCCAGCCTGCAGCTGCGCTCGGTTTAGCGGCCGGCGATGACGTGAACGCGGCCAGCTGCGCGCCCGCTCCCGCCGTGGGCAACGGCGACGTGAACTGCGACGGCGAGACGAACAGCATCGATGCGGCGCTGGTGCTGCAGTACACCGCAGCGCTTATCGGCACGCTTGACTGCGCCCTGGGCGCAGACGTAAACACGGATGACTTCATCGATAGCATCGATGCCGCTCTTGTCTTGCAGTTTGAAGCGGGTTTCCTGGAGCAGTTGCCTGTTGCATAACCGTTCGTACAGCGTTGTACGAGATGCGATAGCGAATCGGGAGGAGGTCGCGACGTGATGAATACAATCGCACACCTACGGATGGGAATACGGCTCTTGCTGCTGACTGCGGTCGCCGTGGTGGCAGTAGCGATACTCCTCTCCTGGGACAGGCCTGCGCATGAGAGCGCCGAAGCGGCCGGCAGCGGGCCGGAGATTGCCCTCGCCGTTACGGCTGGCGGCACAGCGTGTCCGGGCGGGTTTGACCCTGCCGACGCCTGCGTGCTGGCAGGTAACTCCTTCACGCTCATCGCGCAAATCGTGGCGGCGCCGGCGGTAGGGTACATCGCTGTCCAGACGTTTATCGACTACGCCACGTTCAACCCCAGCGCCAGCGAAGACGGAGCCGAGCCAGGCAGCTGCAACGACGCATCCGACAACGGCGACAACGACGGTGCGGACCGCTTCGACACCGACTGCGTCACGACAAATCTTATCTACACATCAGGCGCAGCAGCAGACGAGATCGTGTGGCCGGATCTAGAGCCTGCCACCGCCGTCAAGGCAGAGACGGGACCCAGCCTCGTCAACCATGGCGGATTGACTGGATTGCTCACACAGCCCAAAAGCAACTTTATCGGCAGCATTGTCGAACTCGCGTTCACCTGCTCCGCGTCCTCTACGTCGACAGACGTCCAGCTGCTACCGCAGGGCAATCCGATAGCAGGTACCAGCGGCGCCGCCTTCGTAGATATAAATAGCACCCAGATAGTGCCGAAGGTAAGCAACCTGACGATCCACTGTCTCGGCCCAACGCCGACGCCGACGATTACGCCGATCCCCCTCACGCCAACGCCGACGGTCTCTCCCACCCCCACGGATACGCCGACGGCGCTGCCGCCGCCGAGCGAACGGCCCGATGTCAGCGTCACGAAGGTGGACCTGAGCGACCCGGTGGATGCTAACGCCAGATTCACCTACCGCATCACCGTCACCAGCGTTGGTCTCCAAACCGCGGAGGGCGTTGTGGTGATGGACACACCGCCATCGGGAACGACGGATATAGTTGCCGTTTCCGCGGACGCCAACTGCAAGGAGAACGCCGGCACCGTGACTTGCACGGTCAAAAACCCAATGGCCCCGACAGACGAAGTGATCATCGACATCACGGTAACCGCTCCGTCGCCCGTCGATGACACACGGATCAGCAACACGGTCACGGTCACATCTACTAATGAGCCGTTCGCTAATACCGGCAACAACAAGGATACGGAAGAGACGGTCATCCTGGCGCCGCGCTCCGACGTGACGCTGACGAAGATCAGCGACCCGACGTTCATCGACGGCGACGAGGACGTCACCTATATCCTCGTGGCCAAGAACGTCGGCCCGCACACGGCCGAGAACGTTGTCGTGAGCGACACGCTGCCGGGGAACGCGGCGTTCGTCTCGTCCAGCGCGGAGTGTGGAGACCCGGCTGGCGGCAAGGTAACCTGCAGCCTGGGCGACATCGCCCCCGGCGGCGAGAAGATCGTCAACATCGTGATGCATTCGCCGCCTGTAACGCGGAACATCATGCTGAAGAACAGCGCGTTCGTCACTGCAGACAACGAGCTGTTCGTGCAGACCGGCAACAACACTGCGGGGGCGAACACACCCGTCGTCGCGCCGCCGCCGGACCTCGTGGTCACGAAGACAGATTCCGCCGACCCAGTGCTCCGGCTCGGCTTCTACAGCTACTCGATCACAATACTGAACCAAGGGGACGGGGACGCGCTGTTTGTCGTTTTCACCGACACGCTGCCCACATCTTCCATCCCGTACACCTTCGGAAAAGCCGACCGGACAGCCACGTTCGTCTCCGCGACGGGCGCGGTCTGTGTCGAGATTCCGAACGGCAAGGTAGAGTGTAGGTTCGACGAGATCAACGTAGGCCAGCAGAAGAATATCACGCTAAACGTCCGCGCCCCTACGCTGCTGGACGACCAGACGATCACGAACAACGTGACGGTGACAGCGTCCGACCCGGACGAAAATCCGGCCGGCAACGACGCCAGCGAGACGACTGACCTCAAGGCTTGCTTCGACGTCAACGGTGACCTCGTCGTCGACCTGTTGTTCGATATCCTCTCGATAGTTAATAAATTCGGGTTCGAGGTAGGCGACCCAGAGTATGACGTAATCTTCGACTTTGATGGCGATGGTACCATCGGCCTGCTATTCGATATCCTGCCAGTCCTGCAGCACTTCGGCCAGGATTGCTCGCTGCTGTTATGAGCAGGCACTGCTTGGGTTGTTTGGGTGCGAGGAGAACCCGCGCTGTACAGATAGTTGAAGCTAACCAATTTCGAGGCTGGGAGAAGGCTAAAAATAGGCTACGCAGACTCTTGACAAAGCATCGATACCATGATATACCAGTATCAGCTGGTGGAAGTAATTTCCACGGGTTCCCCGCCGAAGGCAGCCGCGTAATGCGGTGTTTTGTGCCAATCACCGACCCCCGCCCGGTTGATTGTACGTTTGGCCGTACGTTTGTATTGGCTCCAACCTGGTAGCGGGGCCGCGAAAGGGGTGATGTCCTAGATAACAACCAGGAACAAGAAAAGTATCGAAGACAATTTCTACTCTCGGTAGGAGGTCAACTTCGTGAATAAGACACATCGAATCAAGGTACTGGGGCTCCTGGGCCTGCCGCTGCTCGCAGTAGCGCTTGCGGTCATGGTCTTTGCTTGGGGCTCCAGCAGCGACAGCGCGGAGGCTGCCGTCGAAGGCGCCGCGATGAGCATGAGCATTAGTCCCACGCAAGACTGTCCAGGCGCGAAGGATCCTGGCGACGTCTGCGTTGCCGTTGGCGGCAACTTTACCGTCACCGTGAGCACTGACGCGATACCGGCAGAAGGCTTCGTCGGTTACTCTACGTTTCTCCAGTTCCTCGGCGGCGGCCTGAACCACAACGAGGCCGGCACGTCGAAGTGGCCGGATGGTGCTGCTGGGGGGGTAACGTTCCTCTGTTCCAGCAACGCAACCTTCGTCAGCTGTGGTGAACTGACCGGCCTGATCGGCCCGCCCGCCAGCTTCCACAAGGGCGCCCTGGTCAACTACGAATTCAGCTGCAAGGATGAAAAGTCTCAGGGGAACGTGATCGAGCTGCAAACGCTTAATCAAGACCCCGCCGGCACCAGCGGCGCCTCAATCGCCGTGTTCGAAGGCCCGATCATCTCTGTGCCAGGCAGCCAGGTGACCGTCAACTGCACGAACCCGAACACGCCGACGCCGACGCCGACTGACACGCCGACGCCGACGCCGACGCCGACCAACACCCCGGCGCCGATTCCGCGCATGCAGAAGCTACCGCTTTTGCAGAACGTCTTCCTGACCCGCCAGGGCGCCAAGATCCCGCCGCCCGACTGCCTGGCTGGCACTGACGTCGGTGTTCTGGTCGAGGGATTGAACCAGGCGATCGTCTCTGCGGACCCGAAGGGAGTGACCGGATTCCAGACACTTGGAGCGTTTGAGTTCGAAGTGCACTACGACGCCACAAAGGTCTGCGTGACCGTGATCGCAGCCCCGTTCTTCCCGGCGGCCGAGACTATCTGTATCGTCGAAGACTCGCAGAGCAAGCCG
>JADFKB010000025.1 GCA_022565155.1 Chloroflexota bacterium
CCTTTCGCCCCAAGGCCTCCTGGAAGTCCTGCATTGCCGCTGCCACGAAGCCGAAGGCTTTCGCCTTTACCCCTGCGGCGATGAGCTCCTGGCCGAGGGCGCAATCATCCTCGAAGGCGCCGGCGCTGAGGACGAGCTCAGGGCGCTGGTGGCGGAGTTTCGCCAAGAGGCGGGGTAGGTCGTCCCTAACAGAGGAGTAGGTGATGGTAGTTGTTCTGAAGCCGTTCTCGCGACTTATGGCCCGGGCACCCTTCGCCGCAAGACGGCCGAAGCTACTCCCATGACGGTGCAGGACGACCACCCTTCTGGCGTGAGGATCGAGGCTTCGCGTTAGCTGGAGGAGGCCAGCGAAGTAGCGGCTCACGGGAGTGAGGATGCCCACCACGCGGCCGCCGGGCCGGTGGATGTCGTCGGCTGCGCCGCCGTGGTTCCAGAGGACCCGGCCGTAGCGGCTGCTGACGGAGGCCACCGCGCGGGTCAGATCGCTGCCGTAGGGCCCGATGAGGATCTGCACCCGGTCGACGGCGATGAGCCTCTCGATGTTGGCGACGGCGCGAACGGGAGAGCTGGCATCATCGTAATGGATCAGGGCCACCGGAACGGCTGTGGCCGACCCGAGCATTCTAGCGCCTCCTTCGGCGTTCGTGGCCTCCACCCACGCGCGCAGACCGGCCAGTGCCCCTTGCCCCTGGAGGGCGTACCTGCCCGAGGTGGAGATGGTGGCGCCGAATTGGACGGCCTTCAGCGTACGCACCTACGGGGAGACCGTGTTCTCCGCCTGTCGCTCCATCCTGAGGGTGATGGAATAGCGCGTGGCTCCTTTGGGTCTGCTTCCCAAGCAGAGGGTCGCGAGTTCGACTCTCGTCTCCCGCTCCAACACCAACGTGTATTGGTAGAGGCCGCCCTTCGGCGGCCTCGCTGCTCTGCTTTGATCGTGACCATCTGCTTACTGAGCACCCCATTCTCTGTACGGTCAGAGAAATGGGACCACTTCTCGGTTTCTAGGAGCCCGGCATCTCGAAGCCGCTGACAATGACGGCGTTGGAATCCGCGGCGGCGTGGCGTTCGCTGATGATGGCCTGGTAGGCGTCGGAGTTGTACCAGGCGCGCGCGGCGGCGACGGAGTCGAATTCCACCATGACCGTCTGCGTGCCGTGCCACTCGCCTTCGAGTACTTCGGCGTTACGCTCGACGACGATAAGCTTGCCTCCGCTTTGGAGGATGGTCGGAATCGCCTTGCCAGAGTAGGCGTTCATTCCATCCTCGTCTTTGATCTCCTCGGTGATCATGAAGTATCCCTTTGGCATTGGTAATCTCCTCACTTATTGGTGTCGGTGTTCTCGTTGACGAACCAATTTTAGCTTGCCGCGCGCCGCTCCGCCAGTCGTGGAAGCGAAAGGGCATCGCCAAGGTGCACGTTCAACGCTTCCGCCACACATTCGCGACCTGGGCGATCGAGCAAGACGCTCGTAAGCTAGACGTGCAGCACCTGCTCGGCCATGCCTCGCCGGACATGGTCAGACGTTACGCCTCGACCTACAACTCCGAACAGGCCGCCCGCCGCCACGCTGCCTTCTCGCCTGCCGACCTCCTACCCTCAGGCCTGCAGAAACGCCGTATTCACCGATCCCGTACCGATCCTCCACCGAAGATTCTGAATCTGGAGGGTTAGCAATTAGACCCGACCCAATGCTTCCCAAGCAGAGGGTCGCGAGTTCGAACCTCGTCTCCCGCTCCACCTAACCGGCTAGAGGTCCTTTCTGAATCTGAAATCCGCCTGTCGGGGCGGACGTCGCCGTCTCTTACGCCTATCGTAGGGGTCGTCAGAGGGCTCCGAGACACCCTGACTCGTCGGGCGGGAATATCACGCGCACCTCACGCGGACATCACGTCGGGCTCACACCGATATCACGCCGAGGTCACGCTTTCTTGACTCGGCGGGGAGGAGAAGCCCACGATGGCCAATCAGACGAGGTTGAAGCAGCGCATGGACCAACTGACCATCGGCGACCTCATCAGGTACTTCGAGTTCCACAACCGGACCGAGGGGAAGAGCCCGAAGACAGCACAAGAATGCTCCGCTCCTCCGGGATGAGAGCCACTAGAGACTAGCGGACGTCGCCCGGTGGCAACTGACCAAACTCGTCTCTCAAACGGCCCGAGCTGCCTCCGTTGTCCGTCATCGTCACTACAGCGGTGAGGCCGGAGGTGTACTGCTTGAGGCCGGACAGGATGACTTAGGAATCGGTGCCGCCCCCTATCACGACGATCTTCTTCTCAGCCAGGAACCCTTTCTTCACCTCCCCCTCCGCTGGGTTCGCTTCTCAATCAGAGAAGTACCTACTGCCATTATCGGAACACCCAAGGTTTCTTCCACCGTCTATCAACCGTAGTATTGCCTCTTGGATTGGACCGGGCCGGAGGTGTAATGAGTTCCTTCCTTCATACGACTAAAGACATAGGCCACCAGTGATCATTCATGAAAGCCGATTGAGGTTAAGGGATTCAGTGATCACTCATGAAAGCCAATAAAGGTTAAGGGATTCAGTGATCAGTCATGAAAGCCGATAAAGGTTTAGGGATTCAGTGATCAGTCATGGAAATCAGTAAAAGTCATTAATACCAACCCAGACGATCAAAAGATGTTGAGACCGGTGCGGGAAGAGCTATTCGACGAAGGCTTCTACACGGTAGCGGAAGTCGCTCACGCTCTGCGGGTCTACGGCCTCACGGGCTATGACTGCAGGGCTGCCAAAGAGCTTCACCGTGTAGCACATTGGTCGGCTGACTCTCGTGCTCAAGGCCAATGAGCGACACAACTTGGCAAAAGGAGCTGGGTGCGATGCTGAAAAAGCGAATCTTAACGACATTTGCGGTGCTGGGGTTGCTCGGCGGGGCAGCAGCGGCTGTCTATGCCGAGAGCGCTACGGTAGGCGTCACCGCTGGCACCCTCGGTCTAACCACCAACGCCGTGGCCCTACCAGGCATAACGTTGAACGGACTTGACCAGACCACGAGTACGACCGTGGGCGATAATACGTGGAACGGGGCAGATGGTAGGGGTACGGGAGGCGGCTGGAACGTGACGATCGACGCCACGGACTTCGCTAACGGCGGTGACAGCATCGACGTCGGCACCGGCGACTTCAAGCTCTCGCTTCAGGATGCCGACGTAACCGTCGTGGGCGGGAACACTACGAAGCCCACCAGCTCAGTTACCGCCTTGACCTCCATCCCTGAGAACCCGGCGGCCCCTCTGAAGATCCTGTCGGCCGCTGCGACGGGCGGTGCCGGTCAGGGGAGCTACGACTTCGAGCCGCTCTTCTCGCTGACGATCGGCGCCGAGGCTGCGGCTGTGGCCTACACGTCGACGTTAGTCGTCACGATCGCTGCGGGTCCGTAAGCACGAGCTTTGGCATCGCTTCTTGGGGCGCTCCGGGGGCCTGGTGGCTGCTGGAGCGCCTTCAGCTTGCCGAAAACTCTTATGGCAGCCGTGCGTTCTAACGCCCAGGAGCAATTGCGCAAGTTGAGGCCGCTGTTAGACATACGGCTAGGGACAGCACGTGCTGGCCAGCTTCGGTAGGACACCTAGGGTTCATAACCGTCGACCACTAGGGAAACCCCTGCTTCCGCCTACTCCGTCGCCAGACGAACATCTGATAGGTGCGGCAGCAACTGGGACGCGTTGTCGCGCAGCAGCACGAAGCGCACCTGGACAAGGAAGTTCATGAAGGATCGAAAGGTCGCCCTAGCGCTACAGGTAGGCCTAGCGGTCCTGGCATTCGCCATCGCCAGGTCCGCGTTCGAGGTGGGTGAGGCGCAGGCCGATGATACCGGCTTGCTCAATCCCTCCGCCCAGGCGGCCGACACCGGCGGCGACGGAGACGGCTTCGAGCTAAACCCCACGAATGCTTTCGCCGACGACGCCGCGTTCGCCACCAACGATAACGGCGGCGGTGACCGCCATCGTTTCTACGACTACAGCATCTCGGTCCCCGCAGGCGCCACCATCGACGGCATTGAAGTACGCGTGGACTGGTGGCTGGACCGCACTAACGGGACAAACAGTATGAGCGTGGAGCTCTCCTGGGACGGCGGCAGCACCTGGACCGTAGCCAAGACAGACACGATTGAGAGCGATACAGAGCATACGACTGTCCTGGGCGGATCCGCGGAATCATGGGGCCGAACCTGGGCCCCCTCGGAGCTGAACGACCCCAGCTTCCGGGTCCGAGTTACCAGCAACGCCAGCGGCGGCGGCAGCCAAAATCGAGATTTCTTCCTCGATTGGGTCGCGGTGAAGGTTTACTTCACGCCATCAGGCGGTACCCTCACCCTCAGCACCTCCCCTATCACCTTCACCGGGGTCACGCTGAACGGCACCGACCAGACGGTGACCGGCAGCACGAGCGCCTGGCAGGCGGACGCGAGCGGACAGGGCGGCGGCTGGAACGTCGATGTTTCCTCCACCGACTTCGATAACGGCGCCGGCAAGATCATCGCCGTGGCCAACTTCGAGATCCGCTTGCTGGACAGCAACATCGTGCTGGTCTCCGGCGACATCAACAAACCTGTATCAGCCCAGACCGCATTCGTCTCCCTCAGCGGAACGGCCCTCAAGATAGCCTCGGCGGCCGTGGGCGAGGGCGACGGCATTTACGACCTAACGCCCGACTTTCGGCTGACAGTGCCGGGAGAAACCTTCACCGGCAGCTACGCGGCCGCTGTGACCGTAACCATCAGCGCCGGGCCATGACGAGGGCCGGAACAAAAGGGAGGATGACAGTGAGCAAGAAGCTTCTGATAACGCTGGTAGGCCTCAGCCTGGCCCTCCTCGCTGGGTCGGGGATTGCCCAGGCCCAGGCCGGTGGTGCTGTCTCCTTTGGGATCAGGCCGACTAAAGCTGTCGAGGACAGACCGGAGACGTTCTCCTACTTCTCTCACGAGCTGGCGCCCGGCGCCCTCTTGGCCGATGAGGCGCTAGTCATGAACAGTGGTGACGTGCCGGTCACCCTGAAGCTCTACGCCGTCGACGGAATCACCGCTCAGAACGGTGGCACCGCCTTCACACATCAGGGCCAGGAATCAGCCGGGGCCAGTCGCGGTGTTAGTCGCTGGCTGTCTCTCTCGGTGACGGAAATTGGACTGGAGCCCGCAGAAGACATGCTCGTGCCCTTCACCATCACCGTGCCCCCGGACGCCTCCCCCGGCCACCATGTGGCCGGCCTGGTGTTGGAGGAGGTGGCCAACGAGGAGGCGTCGCCCGGCGGAGAGGGCAAGACGCAGTTCGGCGTCAAGGTAGTTCGGCGGGTGGGAGTGGCCGTCGTCATAGATGTGCCCGGCCCCCATGTCGCTGGGTTAGAGATCACCGGCGCGGCCCTGAGGCAGCAGGACGACGCAGGGGCGACGTTCGTGGTCGGCGTGCACAACACGGGCAACATCCTGCTACAGGCCGAAGGCTCCGCGGTTCTGACGGACTGCACTAGCGAGGAGCTTGCTTCCATACCCCTGAAGATGGACACGGTATTGCCAGGCGACGCAACAACCTTCCAGGTCACCCAGCGTATCCGCCTGGCCGACGGCTGCTATCTGCTCAACTTGCTTTTGAACTATGAAGGGGAAACCGCCGTCCTCGAAGGGGTGGAATTCGAAGTAAAGGATGGCCAGCCGGTAGTTGAAGGTGAGGAGGAGGCGCCTCCGCCTGCCAGCATAGTCGAGATAGTCCCTGGTCCAGGGGAAGGGGGTGGGCCGCCTATTGGCCGGTATGCTGTCTACGGATCGCCCTTGCTCGTCCTCGCGCTGGCTGCCCTGGCCTTTCTCCTTCGGCGCAGGGCTAGCAGAAGGATCACGCCGGGCGCTGATGGCGAGCGATCGACGACGCACCGCGTGGGCAGCACGCCGGGCGTCGTCCAAGCGTCCTCTCAGCGCGACGATCTGGACCCGGCCGTGATCACGCCGGAAGTCGCGGCGGATTCGGGACCTGCTTCGCTGCCAGACGCCGGCGACGTGCATCGTTCAGGTCCATTCTCAGCCGAGCCCGGACCCCGGCGTAGATCCGATAGTGACGTGGAAGCGTCTGTTCCGCGCTTCAAGAAGGTCTACTAACCGGCTGGACGGAAATCCTCGCCGACAGCAGCGCCACCGCCGTGAACCGGATCCTGGCCGAGTGCGAGTTCATGGAGTATTACTTCGGCTTCCACGTGGGCCGCCAGTTCCAGACAGCCACCAACAGCCTGTTTACTCTGGCCGGCGCCTTCTCCGCATTCCGCGCAGATGTGCTCTTGCGCACCCAACTTTACAGCCACTCTACCGTCTCCGAGGACACCGATTTGACCTTCGACCTGTACGAGCGCTTGCCCGGGAGCAAGGTAGCGGTGGTGGCGGAGGCGGTTGCTTACCTAGAACCCACGGCCTCTGTTTCTTCCATCTACGCTCAGCGAGTCAGATGGCAGAGGGGGCAGCTAGAGGTGGTAGCAACCCACCGCGGCCTTCTCACGAAGGGGCTATTCCGCCCATGGGGCTTCTCGCCCGTTCGCTCCCTGGCGGTGGACCACACTCTGGCCTTTCCCCGCATGGTCTGGACCTTCCTGCTGCCCACCCTGGTCGCCTTTGGCTATCCGGCCTCGCTGGTGGTCTCGGCCATCATCGCCATGTACCTGGCCTACGTGGTCATCGAAGGCCTCTTCTGGCTCACCTGCCTTCTCCTGGCCAGAGGCGGGGCCAGACAAAGGCTGGCGGCCGATTGGTGGCTGTGCCTCGTCATGCCCATCTACCGATTCTTCATCTTCTGGTTCAGGCTGGCTGGCTTCTTTGCCCCCATCACCGAGCCGCCCGAATGGAGGGTGCAGGATCCGCTGAGCCTGACTAAGGACGGTGCCTTGAGAGCAGCCAACGGTTTCGCCGCCCTCAGCCTTAGCCTCATCACCCTCAAGCCCGCCCAGGGCCTTTACCTAGCGTGTCGACGGAACATCCCAACCCTCCTGCGCCGGACCCTGGGAGCCTATCGCTGGGGCGCGCAACTCCGTCGCGAGGGCGCCGGCGGCTTAGGTTATGTCCGGCGCATCTCTCGGCTCACCCCTAGCGAGGAATCACCCGAAGACAGGTTCCTCGCTCAGTAAGGGACTCAGCACAGAACAAAAGAGGAGCCACAACCGGAAAGGTATCTAACGGCGTCGAAAACAGGAGCTTTCGTAGCGCCTTCACCCCTGTCATGCCGATGTCCGCGTTGTCTAGTCCGATCTGTTCTAGATCTCTCGCCGCATTCATCTGCCCGCCGATCCAGGGAAGCCGGCGGGAGACCAGAGAGCCGGATCGTTTTCGAGAAACGCTCCACGCGCCCAGGCTCTAAGATTGGGTGATAGGTTGGAGCCTTACGTAGACATGGATCCCGTCGTCAATCAGCCTCAGGTGAAGAAGACCAGCAGTACATGGAAATCGGCCGACGGGAGGGGGCGAGCATCGCCTGCGGCGGCAAACGAGCCACGGAGCGAGGACTCGAACGGGGCTACTTCTTCCAGTTCACGGTCTTAGTGGACGTCGGTCCGAAGATGCGCGTCGCCCAAGAGAAGATCTTCGGGCCGGTGACGGACATCATTACCTGCTCCAACTTGGAAGACGCGGTGGCGATCAAGAACGACGTCCCGTACGGCCTGGTGACCTCCATTTACACACGAGACGTGAGCAAGGCTTTCTGGGCTATGGAGAGGATCACGACGGGCATTGTGTACATCTATGCGGGCACGATCGGCGCGGCCAATCTGCGTTACACGGCGGCAACGCTGGGCTTGGGCAGTCTTCACAATCCCCACTTAGTGTCACCTTCCTGTTGACGAGCCAGGCACGAACGATGTAGGCACGCGACGCGTAGACAGTCGTTAAGGCCGTTATCGGCGACACGCTGATCTCGGTACTTGACAGCCTCAGCCATCTACGTATACTGACCGTAGCTGGTGCAAACACCCCGCGTTGAAGACACAGGCGATAGCATGTTCGAGAACTTCAACGAAATTGGCCCGGACATTGTGGGCTTGGTCGTCCTCGTTACCATACTGTTTGCTCTCTACTGGACAGCCTGGCAGCGCTGATCCTCAATCCCCTCTCAACTCAGGACGGTCTCCCCAAGGCGCGGCCATATATCGTAGTGAATAATCCTGCACCGAGGCAGATCAGAGCGAACCCAAGTAGATAGCCGCCAGCGACAACCGGTCCGTCGCCGGCTGGTGGCAGCACACCCGGTGGCGGCATCGGCGTCATAACCGGCGTCGGCGTGTCCTCAGGCGTATTGGTCGGCGTATCCTCCACGGTCGGCAACACTTCCGAAACGAACGTCGGGGTGGCCGCTGGCGGCGCCGGCGTGCTGGTTGGCGGGGCCTGCGTGCTGGTCGGCGGCGCCTGCGTGCTGGTCGGCGGCGCCTGCGTGCTGGTCGGCGGCGCCTGCGTGCCGGTCGGTGTCCCAGGCGCGCTGGTCGGCGGCGCCGGCGTGCTGGTCGGCGGCGCCGGCGTGCTGGTCGGCGGCGCCTGCGTGCTGGTCGGCGGCGCCGGCGTGCTGGTCGGCGGCGCCGACGTGCTGGTCGCCGGCACCGGGTTGACTGGCGTATTCGTCGGCGGCACCGGCGTGTTGGTCGGCGGCACCGGCGTGTTGGTCGGCGTCACCGGCGTATTCGTCGGCGGCACCGGCGTGTTCGTCGGCGGCACCGGCGTGCTGGTCGGCGTCGGGAAACCTCCCAACCCCAGCATCGGGATCGTCTGCCGTCCCGAGCTGATTGACCCTATGCCGTTCTCCGTGACGATTGCGGAGTCTAAGGCGGCTTGGAGGGTGCCTGTAGGATTGAGGCCAAAGCAGCTAAGGCGGGTGTCTATCCGGACGATGACCACCTCGTCTGCCTCAAGGCCGGTGACCTCGACGGTGAAGACCAGGTCTTGCGCGTTAGCGGTACCAAAACCGGCCGGCGGCGGGTTCACGCCCAGGCCGCCAGGGATAAATGCCTGGGTTAGGAGTGTGGCTGATGCGTTCAGGTTGGGGGTTGTCGCCCCACTCTCTTGGTTCTGCCCGCCGAAGTCGATGGCGCTCAGGCCGACGTCAAGCACTTGCTCATAGCCGATCGCCGCCTGGCCGTTGTTCTGCGCTTGGAACTCGTAGTTGATCTCGATCGTCTGCGCCAATAGCGCTCCACTACGGACCGTGACCTCCGTAAAGAAGATGATCCTGTCGCCGCATCTAAAGTCTTGAGGTTGGAGTGACTCGGAAACGTTGACACCAACAGCTCGCGCGTCAAACTGTAACGAGCCAGGGGCGGTCTCGTCTCCTTCTTCGGTCCCCTGATGGACGTACGTCGTCGATTCGGCCGCGACGAAGTCGAGCCTGAAATCGCCGCCGTCAGCTTCCGCTCTGGGGATACCAGTCTCGCCGCCGGGCGTGAGAACCAGTGCCAGCGCGATCATCAACACGGTGCCTATCAGTGCCAACGGCAGGCCGAGAACCGCCATCCTATGCTGCTTCATGGTGCGGAACTGCAGTCGACTTCTCATCGCTCGTTCCCCCTCCCGCTAAGCGTTTGAACGCCAGCGTTCTCACGCGTGCGACCGCGTAAGCTTATGCATCTAGTGGGGTTGCGGCTGGCACCGGCATCCGTGATGTCGACAGCGCCCGTCAGGCAACCATGAGACGGCACAGCGTTCTTCATGCTCTTTCGAACACTGGACTTCACGTGATTGCTACCAGGACGACGCTGCTTCACGCTTGCCATCGGCGAACCTATCTTTCTTCCCCCGATACCGGACATTCAAATCGCAACGTAATGCCGTCGATCTGCAGAATATCGCCGTCCTCCAAGAGCGCCCAGATAGTCGGGATGCTGTTAATGAGAACTGGCGGGTCCTGTTCCAGCACGTGTACCATGACGCGTTCATCTTGGCGCCAGAGGCGAGCAGTGACTCGCGGCGAGTCAGGCGGGACTAGCCTTGCCACGATATCGCAGGTTTGATCGGTGCCTATGCTCAACGCCCGCTCACCGAGGACCCAGGCCTCACCGTCCTCAGCCACCAACTGGCTCTGCACATCCCGAACGACCGCTTGCATCACCGAACTCCTCGGACGGGTCGGCCTCGACAGATCAGCGCGCGGATTCACCCCGCTCCCAGGAGAAGAGATTTGTCCGTCCTGATGCGCCCTTCGATCTGCAGCTTCATCTGACTCGTTAGGCGGCTCCGGCGGCGCAGCGCCAATCCGGGCGCCCACTCCCAAGAGATCGGCCGGTAGTTCGTCCGCCCGCCAAGACGCATCGTCGTCCACCTCGGGCTCTGGCGTTTGAACGGCATTCGGATCGTACTCATGGAACGGATCCGCCCCCCACTCCAGGAACCGTTCCCAGCCAGCCCTCATCACGCCATTCATCCAACGCTTCGCGCTCGTGGATGCAGGAGCAACGCTGGACTGGAAGCGCGACCGCCAGGAGCGCGATTCAGACCCACTACTCGCCTCTTCAAGCTCTTGCTCTTCGGCATCAGGGGTCGTTCCAATACCCTCGTCCAAGCTGGCATGTGTCGCCAGCGCATATCCATCTCCAGCGTCCGATTCACGCCGTTCATCAGACTCCTCAGAACTGTCTGGCTGCGCAGACGCAACTCTGTTCTCAGAAACGGATACGTCCGTGATCTCCCCAATTACCGCCACGTACGCGTTCTCGATCTTCTCCAACGCCGGGCCAGCTTGATCAGCTGGCTGCCTACCCAGCCTGCGGCGCCAGAACCCGTACGCCAACTCAACCACCTCACGCGGCGCAGACGGTGAAAGCTGGAGAGTCTCCCAGTGGCTAGGAGCGGCGACGGCTGCCTCCGGCGAATTCCTTAGGATGCGCCCCAGCCACCCCACACGCTTTACGCCTGCATCTTCACGGCGTTCGTCCAACCGATGCGTTGGGTGGCCATTGCCAGCTTGATTGTTCGAGCTCACGAGGACTGCGTACGCGCGATTTAGCCGAACCAGCATAGCCTTAGCATTCGAGTCTGTTTCGGCGGCACCTTGCAGACCATACGCCAAGTGCCAGTAGGCTTCGACTACGAGCTCCTGCGGCGCAGCCGGAAGCAGGCCGATGACCTCGTACGCGCTTTGGTCTGCCACCATCTCCTCTCCTGCGGCCGTTTGGCTGTTCATTGGTTAGACATAAATCCGATCAGCTTAACTATCATCGGGCCCAGAATGAAGATGAAGAGCGACGGCATCAGACAGAACACCAGCGGGAACACCATCTTTACCGGCGCCTTTCTGGCCTCCTCCTCTGCAGCCTGTCTACGCCGCACGCGGAGACGCTCGGACTGAACACGCAGGACTTGGGCGAGGCTCGTCCCGAGCTGTTCGGCCTGGATCACTGCGTTTGCGAACGTGAGGACATCTTCTAGATCTGTGCGCTTAGCGAGGTCCAGCATTCCCTCTCGTCTCGATTTCCCAAGACCAATCTCTCGCAACATCTGGCGAATCTCGTCCACCAACGGCCCTGATTGCTTTTCCGCTACTTTATGGAATGCAGCATCCAGGCCCAGGCCCGCTTCTACGCAGATGGTCAGAAGGTCCATCGAGTCGGGAAGGCCCCTCGACATCGCTTTGCGTCGCGAGCGCGCCTGAGAGGAGAGCCAGAGGCTCACCAGGTACATGCCCAGTATCCCAAAGAAAGCGCTTGGCGCCAGCCATAAAACCGACGGCACGCCGCCAGAGGCGGCAACGACCACTAGGATGTATAAGCCAGCGAAGAGCGCCCCGACCGTTACTGCCAGCGTATAGAAGGCCGCCGTGCTCATCGGTTGGCCTGCGACTACGAGTCGATGCTCGATGCGCTTCAGCAGCGCGCCCGGCAGTACGGCTGCTACACGCCGGCCGACTGACTCGATGAGAGGCGCTACAACGCGAGCTTGGAAGGTTACTGGCTCAGAGCCAGCGCTGCTTCCGCTGCCTCTGCCCTGCTGCGTTAGGGCACGAATGCGAGCCTCCACCGGGCCGCCGACTCCTTCCACCGCCCACAGCGTGAAGAAGAGCACCGCGACGAAGGCGGATAATGCGATCACCGAATCGATTAACATCTCTCGTCCTCCTAGAAGTCGATCTTCATGACCCGTTGCATCACCAAGAATCCAAGCCCTTGAAGTCCAAGAGCGGCACCAAGAAAGACCCGTCCGAGCGTCTCAGTGAACATCACAGACCAGAGCGAAGGCATGATGAGCAGCAACAACAGGCCGATCCCCGCAGGATAGATCGAAAGGATCAACCCAGTTAGTCGCTGCGATGCAGTTAGCGACTGAAGATCACCACGAACGCGCTCCCTCTCCCGCAGCGTCTCTGCCGCTCGTTCGAGAATCTCCGACAGGTTGCCACCGGTGCCGCGTTGGACTAAGACCGCGGTGATCATCATGTCAAGATTCGTGCTGCCCACGCGATCGCCCATCTGCAGCAGCGCTTCCTCCATCGTCGCGCCCAGATTCGCATCGTTGAGCATAAGCGTCAGCTCGTCAGCGAGCGGCGAACCGAGTTGTTGCGCTGCCAGTTCGACTCCTTGCTGGAAGGCGAATCCAGAGCGAAGCGACGAGGCGAGCATTGGCAAGAACTCCACCAACTGCTTCTCGATCTTTGCCAGCCGCCGACTTCGCAAGAACCGAAGATAGAACGGACCCAGCATGTACACGCCTATTGCACCGAATATCCCGAACAACACACCGAGCGGGTGGAATCGCGTGAACAGGGCGATAATCATGAATGCAAACGTGCTTAGCAGGACCCGCACCAATAAATATTCGCCGACGCGGAGGTGAACATTCGCCTGCTGCAGCGAGCGCGCTGTTGACTCCGCCCACGCGCTATCGTTGAGCAGCTTACCGAGCGTCGGAATGGATGAGTGCGTCCGCTTGAACATGGGGCCGGCCGTACTTCCGGACGCTTCAGGCTGCCCAGGTCCGAGTCCGCGGATTCGATCATCCGACCTGCTCAGTCCAAACTGCCGCGGTCCAAACACCGCGACCGCGCCGGCGGCGATAGCCAAGAACATGAACGCGCTGGTGGCAAACGCTAGCATGGCCCCTACTCCCAACTTCCGGCTGCCAGCGATGCCCAGTCAAAATCGACGCCGGCCTTCTCAAACATGTCAGCGAATGTCGGCCTGATGCCCGTCGAGACCAGCTCGCCTTGCGTGTGACCCTGACTATCTAGGCCCGTCTGCTCGAAGCGGAACAAGTCCTGCATCGTGACAATATCGCTCTCCATGCCGGTAATCTCAGCGATAGTGCTCACCCGGCGTCGTCCATCGCTATAGCGAGTAAGCTGCACGACCAGGTGCAGAGCTGCCGCCATCTGCTCGCGAATCGCACGGCTCGGCAGGTCCAGCGCTGCCATGAGAATCATGTTCTCAATGCGAGCGAGGGCATCTCTGGGAGTGTTCGCGTGTACCGTCGTCATCGAGCCTTCGTGACCGGTATTCATCGCCTGCATCATGTCGAACGCCTCAGGCCCGCGCACCTCGCCGACGATGATGCGGTCCGGCCGCATCCGAAGCGCGTTGCGTACCAGGTCACGCATTGTAACCTCGTTACGTCCTTCGATATTCGGCGGCCTGGCCTCCATCGAGATCACGTGTTTCTGCTGCAAGCGAAGCTCGACTGGATCCTCGATGACGATGATGCGCTCGCTGCTGGGCAAGTAGGTAGAGATGGCATTCAGCAGTGTCGTCTTGCCAGTGCCCGTACCGCCGGACAGTACCATGTTAAGGCGCAATCGAACGCACGCGCGAAGGAAGCTAGCGGTCGATTCTGTGAACGTGTCGTTTGCCACCAGGTCATCGGCGGTGTACATATCCGGGCGAAACTTCCGGATGGTGATTGTCGGGCCGCGTGGGACCAGCGGCGGAATTACCACGTTCACCCGCGAGCCGTCTGGCAGACGAGCGTCAACGAACGGTGAAGACTCATCAACCCGCCGGCCGATCGGAGAGATGATGCGTTCCACGATGCGCATAATGTGCTCGTCGTCTCGAAAGCGAACAGCCGAAAGGTAGATGATGCCGTCCCGCTCGAAGTAGACTTCGTCGGTGGCGTTGACCATCACCTCGGATATCGTCTTGTCGTCCACCAGAGACTGAATCGGCCCGAGCCCAACTACTTCATCCAGGACTGCCTTCTCGGCAGCCTCTCTTGCCGCACCGTACAGCCCATCCGCCATCTCCGTGACCAGCACCCGCACCGTCGCTTTGATCGATTCGCGGGCTTCGTCGCTCGGCCGCCCTTCTAACGCCGCGATGTCGATATCCTGGATCAGGCGCTGATGCACTCGATGCACCAACGCCGCTTGCTCAACGTTGAGCAACGCTTCCTCTTCCACCGGCGGCGAAGCAGCATTGCGGTCCATAGCTATCACCTCGGTCATGACATCGCCTCCTCGGCAGTCTCCAGAACTTCGGCCGTTTCCCGGTGCTGCGCCTTCCCGTTTCGCCCGGCGAACAAGCGGCCTATGAGGCCGTTAGCCCGCGGTTCTGGGGGCAGTCCGCTCAGGACGCGCGCCAGCTCCGTAAAGCACCGCGAGGCCGGGCTCTTAGGACTGGCCTCTACAATCGCCTGGCCCAGCTGCCCGCTCTTGCGAAGCAGCCGGTCATGGGGGATCGTCCAAAACAGCCTCGCGCCAATCGCTTCCTCAATGACCGCCGGATCCACGTTCGTTTCCATCGACGCGATGTTGAGCACGAACCGGAAGCGATCGTCATAGAGACCCAGCCGTTGGGTGGCCTGCAGCGCCTGGAGCGAATCCCGAACGCTCGCGTAGTCTGGCGTCGTAATCCAGAGAACCAGCGACGCCGCCGCCAACGCAGCCTGGCTCACGTCGCCCAACGTTCCCGACGTATCCACCAGGACAACGTCGAAGTGGCGAGCCAATCGATGCAACATCTTCTCAACCTGCTCCGGGCCTACGTCGCGCCACTCCAGCGGGTCGGTTGGCGCAGAGACGATGGCGAGGCCGCTTTCGTGGTAGGCCAGGCAGCTCATGAGATCGCCGTCGTCGTCGTCATCATCAGGCGCCCTGAGCGCGTCGATGAGCGTTCGTTCCGGCGTTACCGCCAGGTTGGCAGCGGCGTCACCGAACGAATCGTCGGCATCGACGAGCACGCAGGACTGGCCCGCCTGGCGCACGAACGCGACCGCGAGGTTGCTCGCGATCGTCGTCTTGCCAATGCCACCCTTCGCTCCGAAGACCGTAATGATCGCTCCCTCCGCCGCGAGGATGGAGTTGTCGGCGCTTCGAACATGGCGCCGCTCTTCAGCCTCTAACGTCGCGGAAAGCGAGCGCTTCAGCTCATCCAGCCGTATCGGACTGCTCAGGAAGTTTCGCGCGCCCGCTAACATCGCCTTGCGGATGATATCCAGATCCGTCGTATCCGAATAGACGATGATCGGCGTGTCCGGCAGAGCGTAAGAGATCGACTCGATCGTCTGCACCACGCGCGACACCGGCTCCTTCATGGCACAGAGGATGATCTCCGGCACAGCCTTGGTCACGCTAGCGACCGCTTCCGTTCCCAGCCCGGCTTGCCCGCTCACGGTAAAGCCCGTCTCTGGTACCATTTGCGCAATCTTGTACCGCGTATCCGGGTCCGGATCGACGATGAAGATCCCTGGAAATTTTGCCATATCGATCCTCCTCCTACTGCGAAATCAAGCCGAACTGCTCGGCGCTAAGGACTCCTTGGGGGCCGCTTTCTTCGTCATCCAGCGGCCGCAGGGAGAGCCAGAGCTCGACGTTGTCTTGGGACTGCAATCCCGCCAGGAGTTGCACCTGATCCGGCGTCACCGCCAGCGTAATCGAGCGGGCGCCCGGCTGCCTCTCGACCTCGTCCGATCGCTGGCCGACGATGCCGGTATCGCCACCGCCGTTCTCAGTCGAATCGGCGTCTGTTACGTTAGCCGGCACCGGCTCCAGCGCCTCCTGCGCTACGCCCAGCACCTGTATGTTTTCTAGAACCGTCACGACCGACTCGATGTCGCCCTCGTCGGTCTGGAAAACCGCCACCACGTCGACGAAGTTCTTGGGCAGCAGCAAGCCGCCAACGGCCGTGACTTCGCTCGCGGACAAGGCGAACGCCCGCATCCCGCTCTCCAGAACCAGCGCCAGGTCCTTCTCGTCCGCGATCGCCTCCAGGCCAACCTTCGATGTCGTAATCTGTTCGCCGGCCTGCAGCGGATAGCGCACTGGCAGCCCTACCGCCGCCTGGACGGTCGTGTAGCCGCCGGCCAGCACCTGCTCCTCCGGCAGCGACTTCACCTCGATCATTTCGACGGTCAGCTTCGTGTTGCCGCTGATGTTTTGCGTCGCGACGACGACGTCGGCCATCGCCACCGACGCGATCGCGCCGCCCCCTTCGCTATCGCTGCTGCGAAGCGTGACGAAGAGGAGGAGGGCCGCGATGGCCGCGAAGACGAACGCCGCGACAATCATCGTACGGTTCCTGGTCCCAGTTCTTGCGCCTGATGTCTGTGCCATGATTTCCCTCCTGTTACTACTCAGCGAGCCGAATCACCTTGGTGCCGAATTCGTCAAACGCGCCAATTTTGCCCTCCAGAGTGAGATAGTTCATAAAAAAGCCCTTGATTTGAAAACTCACGCCTGAAAAATTGCAGTCGCGGCTGACTTCGATTACGACGTCGCCATCGAGTACTTCGCAGGCTTCGAAGAAGAAGGATGCGAAGCCCAGAATGGGGACGCTGTCGAACCCTGTGCCATCGAACTCATCGATGATGACCAGCGAGATCAGCCTCGGCGTCTCGCATGCCTTAGCTGTGAATGTCTCCGATGGGCCAGGTATGCCCAAAGTAGGGTCAAACGATTCGTCAAAGTCGTCAAAGCCGTCCATAAATGTCGTCTTAAATTGATTCACCTCGAGTGCGTCGCACTCCCCCTCATTTGACAACATCTCCTGTAGCGCTAGCTTTGTCGGATTCGGCTGCAGGCCCGGTTCCGTATCGATGTAATCCACGCCCACCTCACAGATGGCCGGGGAGCCTTCGATAATGTTTTCTCGATAGACGTTCAAGCCACCACTTCCCGGGCCACTGCACTCATCGCCTTCGTCTGGCCCTAGCCGGATCGAACCGACCTGGGATGGTTCGTCGATGCGGAAGATGCACTCTGCGCCAAAGATTGGGACGTAATTGCCATCTGCGTCCTCCATGAAGCAATCGCTGGTGAGCCTCGGTACCGCCCAGGGCTTCAGACCGCTGGTGGTCTTAAGAGAGCCGGCGCGGGCGCAGGCGTGGGCGCCGATGTCCGGCGCTGTCAGGCCAAAGAATTCCGCGAAGAACGCTCGAGAATCGTGGTTCACGTCCAGCACGACGGTGTTGAGCCGCCCATCCGGGTCATGGTTGGCGGGGTTGTGGCAGTATTCTGGGTCGGTTTCGTACCCGTCGGGAAACTCCAGACTCCACACAGCCAGGTTCTGAAGGTCTCCGACGGGGTCGATACCGTTGTCGAGAGCTGAGATCTGTGTCGCGGCATCGACGTCCGCAAAGGTGCCGTTCGGATCCAGCAACTCGTACGCGCCGGCCAGCGAGATCAGATCGCTGTCGGTCTGGGCGCCGCGTCGCTCGCTGAACCAGACGCCGAAATCGATGACGATGGCTCCCACAATCGCGATAATCGTGAAGATGCCGACGAATAAGATGATCGCCTGGCCGCTCTGGCTCCCGAGCTTCCGCAGAGTGTTGTGAATCATGGCGGGCATGCTACTGCTCCGCTAACGCCCCGCTCGAGGCGAGCTGTGCCGTGTGGCGTCATCTCGATCGATAATGGCGGGACGCCAAACGCTCCCAGGAGCTCGGTCATGATTGGGAACTCCCAGGTGAAGCCACCCGGAAGCACACTCACGCGCACGCTGTCGCCCGCGTCGCCCACGGTTGTGTTCCCATCGACGCCGTCCAGGTAGCAGACGCCGACGTCTGCGAGATCGATGATGCCCTGAGCCTGGTCGGCCGTTTTCTGTCTAATGTCCAGCTCGTTCGTGTGTACTGCCGCGTAGCGCGCTCCCTCGCGCACCGAGTGCTGGAGCGTGATCCGCCTGTCGATCGCGATACCGAAATCGACGATGGCGAAGAGAAACACGAACAGGAACGGGGCGATGAACGCGAACTCCAGCAGCACCTGCCCTCTCGGACTCCTCATGCGGCGAATTAGTTGTTCAATCATGATTGCGGGTCGCAGCGGCAGGGAAGCCAAAGACGCCCCTGCCGCTGCATGACCACTCTCCTGGTTACGGACCTGGGTTGCAGAGCGAATCACCCGTGAAGTCGATACACGCTCCTATGCCACTTGCCATGGTCGCGAGGAATGGCGTGAATATGACTCCGAAAGCCAGAAGGGCGACTGCGATGAGGCCGCCCAGCAGGGCGTACTCCAGCAGGTCCTGGCCACGCTCTTCGCTCATGCGGGCGCGCAGGCCGGAAACCGCTGTCATCATGCGCACCAGCGCTGTGTTGATGTACGTCATGTGATCTCTCCTCCTAATGTTTTTCGTGTTGACATGTTTCTCGTGTTGAATCAGTCTGTTCGGGCCTTCCTGGCCCTGCTTATTCCCCACTCGACGGCTGCCATCCCTGCCCTGCCGTCATCGAGGCTTTGCTCTGCATACTTCCTGGCCGTCACCTCCCTTCATAGCGTTCGCTCTTCGTCAGCGGACGCCGCTCGCCGTTACGCGGGTGGCGCCCTCAAGCGCTTCCGCTGGAAGGGGTAATGTCAAACACAATGCCGGAGCCGCCGGCCCCGCTAGCTCCACCCAGAGCATTCCCCCCTGATCTCGAACTTCCTGCGACACTGCCTTCAGCTCGTCGCGCTCCTCTGTCAGCATCGCGGCTACATCCTCTACCGGCCGCCGGCCCGGACCACTCGTCGTCGCGCTGACACCGATCTTCCACTCGCCTCTCTCCGCGCTCGCGTTGACTGAGACGGTCGCATCGACCGGAGCCGCCGACGCAATGAGCCGAAGCAGCGCGGTGAACATATGCCGCAGCTTGGCGCCCCCGCCCAGGACGTACCTGTGGCTCCCGGATACGGCAACGCTGAATCGCTGCCGCTTTCGCTTCGCCTTGCCGTATACCGCTGCGGCGGCGCGTTCGATCACTTCCTCCAGATCCACCTGTTCGGCCTCGGAGCCACCGCCGTTTTCCCCGGCTGACTCATCCCACGTGCCGGCACTGATGCTGGCGTCGACGAGGCGAGTGATCTCCGCCGCCGTCAGCCGGCCGGGAACGAAGCGGAGCGTGCCGCCGCGCCGCCGCTTCATGGTCAGCATCAAGCCGTTGGCGCTGCCGAGGAGAATCGTGTGCAGCGGCAGCCGCACGTCGTGCAGCGCCGCGTCGATCGCCGCCACCTCCTCGTGGCTCTGAACGATCATCGCAACCAGATCGAACTGCTGGTGCGCCAGGAGGCGGTGCAGCTCCTGTGGCGTCGCTGCGCTGTGCTGGCTGTGGCCGGCCTCGCTAAGAGACCTGGCCAGCGCCAGCCGCCTGCGCGAGTCTTTCGCATAGACGGCAACGCTACCCTGAGTCACGGCCTCGTGTTGTCGCGCGTTCTGCATCACCCGGCGTTTCCTTTCCTTGCTCACATCCTTGCTCACTGCTGGCTGGCCTTGGCCAGCCGATAACCGAACCCCCGGCGATTCAATACCGTCAGCGCGGACTTCGGCTCCGCTTCCAGCTTCTTTCGTAGTTGTCTGACGTGAAGACGGAGCGACTTGTGGCGGTCATCAGCCGCCGCGCCCCAGACCTCGGAGACTAGCTCGCTGTTATCGGCCGTTCGGCCCCGCCGTCGCGCCAGCGCAAGCAACAGTCTGAACTCGGTGCGAGTCAACGCCAAGCGACTCCCCGAAATCGTGACTGAATGCCCCGCCTTGTCGATCTCTAGCTGCGCCAGCTCAGACGATCGGCGGTGATACTGTTGCGATTCCATACGGCGTGATGAGCGGATAGCGGCGCCCACCCTCGCTGCCAGCTCTCGCCGGCCCAGAGAAGCCGGCAGTACGCTCGTGGCGCCGGCGTCGAGACACGCGGACACAACGTCGTCGCGGCTGTTTTGGTTGTCGTCGATATCGCATAAGAAAACGATGATTGGAGATGGGCAGGCCCGCCGAATGGCAACGCATTGCCGAACGGCGGCACCCGGGCGCGCCAGGATAACGACAAGCTCCTGAGAGGAGTCCTGAAGCCGTCGGACGCCCTCATCTAGATTTCGGACCAGCTCCGTGACGAACCCGGACGAATTGAGCTGGCTGTTAATGCCAACAGACGTATCGCCGCATTCATCAAGGAGGAGAATTCGGTTTCCCACCCCGCCTCCTTATGAGGCAAGGTTACACGTCGTATCGCGGCCAGGTACCAGGAACTAGCCATGAAGTTTCTATGAATGGTCTAGGTTTTAGGGTCGCCCCAGCCGTTCGGCCATCCTGAAAAAGGACGCTCTATGCAACTGTTTGGGGACGTTCGTCTCTTAGGATCCTGATGTGGGTTCCGGCTGGCATCGATAGCCGATTCCCCACTCGCTTAGGATGATGCGCGGGTTCTTCCGATCGGCTTCCAGCTTTTCGCGGAGGTAGCGAATGTAGAGGTGCAGGTACTGGCGCGAATCGACATACTCAGGTCCCCAGACGCGAGACATGAGGTGGTCATGCGTGACCACTTTCCCCTGCGCGGTAACGAGGCAGGAGAGCAATCGAAATTCAATGGGCGACAGATACACCTTGCGCCCGCGGACTTCTGCGGACAGATCTTCCGTTGAGAGAACGATCCCGCCAAACTCTGTACTTACAGCCCCCGTGCCGTCGTGTCTCAGACGGCGTGCTATCGCCCGCACGCGTGCCACCAGCTCGTTCTCGCGCGCGGGCAGCACAAGGTAGTCGTCCGCGCCGGATGACAAGGCCCGCGTTATGGTTAGTTCGTCGGCAAGGCTTGACAGAACAACCACGGGCCGGTCGGTCGTCTGCCGTACTCCCTCGCATACCTGCAGAAGCAACTCCCTGTCGGGCGGAGGTTCTAAGAGGACCAGGTCGGGCTGAATCTCTTCGATGAGGCTCTTGCTGTGTGTCTGCAGCGGGTACGCTGCAACATCGCTCGATCCATCCGCGGAAAACCAGCTAAAGAACGTCGCAGCAAGACCGGCGTCGCTGTACAACAGCAGCAACAGGACATCCCGTTCTGCGGGTTTCTGGCCGTCGTCAACCTCAGGCAAGGCTATATCCACCCCTTCCCAGACACAAACGCAGCCTGGGCCTGTTAGATTACGATTTGCTGCGGAGACCCCCGCCTCAGCAGTGGATTCGACTTTACAATAAATGGACCATTTAATCAACTATAGAGGGCGTTGAGAAAGCGTACGCCGCTTAAAGCGGTCACGAAGACGAAGGCGCGTCTTCGATAGCGAACGCGATGATGTGAGGGCCAATCCTCATCGTATCCCGCGGCTCCAACGTTGCCCACTCGACGGTCTTGTCGTCAACGTACGTCTGTCGCCGCCTCGCGACATGGTGAAGCATGAGACGCCGGCCTTGTAGCCACACACGGGCGTGAATTCCGCCAACGGCCCCTCCTGACTCGTGAAGCTTGAGACCGCATTCGGGGTCAGACCCGATGTCGACGGTCCCGGCTCCTAATCCAACGCTGGCGCCGGCGTTGGGGCCTTCCAACACCTGCAATCTGCCGCCGCCTACCTTTGAAGCTTGCTGAGGCCGTTGGTTCGGCCGGAGCAACACGCTGCCTTCCGCTCCCCCACCGACTGTAGCGTCGGCGCGCGCGCGCCATCGCCGTCGGATTATGAACGCAGCAAGAACGACCACCAGAACAACCACAGCCAGGCCGGCTGCCGGTAGCAGAAGCGAGCGACTGCCCTCCCCGGAAACAACTGAGACGCTCGGCGCTGAGAAGGTCATTGCGGCGCTAAGCGCGCCCCCCGGCAGCTCCACACGCACCAGCAGCTCCCGCTCGGTCCGCTCAGAGGACGGAAGCTGCACTGTCAGCGCGTATTCACTGCGTAACGTCTCTGCGATAGCGTTGAAGATCGGTACGACATCGGTTGCAGCGGACGCCTCATATAGGCTACCCCCGGCCTCGTTAACCAGCTCCTGGAGGAAATCGAGGTCGGCATCAGCACCCAGCCCTATCGCAAAGACAGGCAATTCAGAGGACGAGGCGGCGGACAGTGCCATTTCCCGAGTGCTTACCGAACTCGCCGCAGAGTCCTGGCCATCTGTAAGGAGTACTATCGCGCGTCGAGGAACGGGCGCTGCGGCGGCGATATCGAGCGCGGCGATATATGAATCGTAGAGGGCCGTTCCCAGCTGCCCCTCCGCCTCGAGTGAGTCTATACGAGCGATTAGCGACGGCGTATCTGACGTAAACTCAGCCTCGGCGGGCACCTCACTACCGAACGGCACAATAGCCGCGATGTCATCGTCTCCGAGTCCATAGACAAATTGCGTGGCGGCACGCCGGGCTTGCGCGAGCGGTTCACCGCTCATACTGCCGCTGGTGTCGATCAACAGCAATACGGCGACACCGACGTTGTCGTCGATGACCGTCTCAGTCGATATCTGCCGGGCAAGCTCACCGTCAACGTAGGTCTCAAATCGAGTGAGACCAAGTAGCGGCTTCCCTTCTGCATCGACTACTGACACGATCGCGGTCGCGCTTTCGCCGTCTCCATGTACGATCACTTGATCGATGGAGACGCGTCGCCCATCTTGAGCGTTGCTGATGCTACCGATCGAAACCAGGATCACGCAGGCTAGCGCTACTGCGAGGAACGTTCTTCGCCACCGAGACACTGTATTCATCATCCTCACTAGACCGGTCGCCGCGCGGCCATGCTCCATTCAGGTTCCAATTATCGCAAATCGAGCGTCGATGCTAGACGTAGCCCATTAGATTTCCACTAGCGACCGCCGTGAATTTTCTAAGATTCTCGTACCCATGCAACGCACGACAGATTCGCCTAACCTCCACAATCGTCAGTACGAAGCGTTCTGTCGCCTTGACGAAAAGTAACGGCCGCGCCATTACTGCATTACAATACGTAAGAAGATGGCTGATAACTCATCACACGGTGAACACGAAAAGGCAGACGCTGAGAACGCGGCGATGGAGCGCTTTCGCCGCCGGTCAGGCGATGCTCTGTCTCAACAGCCCAGGCGCCGATTCCCGGACATCATCGCTCTTCTACAAGATCAGTGGCACAGGTTCTCGAATGCATCGCGGTCGGAGAAAGCCATCATGTTCGTTGGCGTCGCGATCGCGGTCATTGGCATTACGATCGTTGCCGGCACGCTACTGAGTGGCGGCAACAGCCGCCCAGACATCGGGATACAGGTAGTCGCGCCTACTGCTGACACCGGCCGGAGCCCGACCGCCGAGCCCACGGTCGCGGAGCCAACCGCACAGCAGTTGCCCACCACCACTCCGGCCAGCGCACCGCTGCTCCTGAATCGTGAGGATTGCGACACGATCTTAGGGACTGCGTATCTGAGCAGTATAGAACGGCAATGGTTCCTAACAAACTGCCAAGTGGCGCCAGCATCTGTGAGCTCAGATCCGGCTGGCAACGACGAGCTATTCTCTGGCGGCGCGACTGAGACAACGATACCTACATCGACTCCGACGGTCGACCCGCCTTACAACGTAACGCGTATCGACGCCATCGCTCTTGCGGTCGATTGGTTGAACACCAGCAGTATCGATGGCCTACAATCGAACGAATGCGCCGCCTCTCACCTCTATGACCTGTGGCTCGTTACATGCCAGGTCTCGCCGGACGGCTGCCAAGATGCCGGCTGCTCCTTGTGGCGATCTGTTTGCGTGACAGATGCAGATGGCGTCATCCTGCCAGACCATGCCTGCTAGCGGGCAGAAGGTACTTCGGCACCTGGCGTAAGCCCCAGCGCTCGTGAGTCACTGCGCATGGTGCGTGTGATGACCACGTCATCGTACGATGTACCGCTAGGCCACGTTCCGATGAGGCGAGACCAGTTCACATTTTGCCGCACTGGAAGCTAGTAGGACTTAGGAAGGCGGCGCGTCGACCGGCAGGCGGTCCGCAGGTAAGCCGACACGTACATCGACAGGTGGCCTTGTCCGTAGGTGGTCGGTCTACGGGCGGGTCCTGTGGTACGTCGACCGGCGGTCGTTCGTCGGGTGGACCTTGTGGAACGTCTACAGGCGGGGCATCTGGCGACGATACCGGGGGCACCGACGCCGGCGCGCCATATGTGTTCCAGCGTAACGAGGGCGGCGCGAACAACTGCGGCCAGGTCAGGAAGCTCACCGCCTCCGATGCCCAGGCCGACGACCTCTTCGGCTACGGCTTGGCGGTCAGCGGCGACACCGCCGTCGTCGGGGCATACAAGGAGTCTGCCAGGGGCAGCAACGCCGGCGCCGCCTACGTCTTCCAGGCGCCGCCCAAGCAGCCAGTCCCTGGCGACACAGACGGCGACGGCTGCCCTGACCAGCGGGAGAACGGCCCCGACAAGACGCAGGGCGGGCTGCGCGACTACAAGAATCCCTGGGCCTTCTACGACACGAACGGTGACGGGCTCATCGACCTGTTCAACAATACCTTGGGAGTCATCAATCACTCCTCGCTGGACGGCAGCCCGCCATACGACGCCGCCTGTGACTGCGGCCCATCATCCGGGCCGAACGCCTGGAACATGAGCGCCCCTGACGGCGTCATCGACCTGCTCACCGACATTTCGGGCGTGATCCAGCAGTACAGCCACGACTGCTGGTAAACAGAGAAATATCGCAAATAATTTTCTGGCGGCCTTTCGCCACTGACTTCAATCGCGCCGTCTCGGGTCTGGATTGCTGACGCGGCGCCCGACGCTGCTGCAGACTGGATGGCATCGGCTACAATACTGAAGCCCATGCGCCGCAATCTACACACAGTCCTCAACCTGGTCCTGGCCGCCGCCGCCGCCGCTGCGGCCGTCACTGCGCTAGTGCTCGCCAAGACAGTGCTGTGACAGAGGCCGGAATCGCCTGGCCGAACTATGTATCGCTTTTGCCCGTGGCACTAGCCTACGTCTATCCATGAGCAGCTGAAAGGGACCAAACTGCATCCGGGAGAGCTCACGACCAGGGCGGCTGGCGTTCCGCTATCTCGCGCACGAGAGCGACCTCCTCGTCGTCCGGCTCTGGTAGCTCGAAAGGGCCCGTGTAACGTTCCGTCTCGCCATGCAGTCCTTCCAGCTTCTCGCGGGAGTGATCCAGCACGTGGCGCAGCACCGGCAGCGCCGGGTCCTCTCCATCAAACTCCACCGCCACCTCGCCAACGACGCGCTTCACAGCGCCGAGCAGTCGCCACTGCTCCTCGACGCCTGACCGCATCCGCTTCTTGTGCTCTGCTACCACTTCGTCCACTCGTGACGGCCCGCCCGTGTCCAGCTCCAGGTCTGGCAGGTACGGGATCGGCACCGTCGGTCCCCAGCGATAGGCCTTCCAGGTCCGCTCCCGCCCGAACTGGTGGGCCTTCACCACGTCCTCCTGGTCATCGGGCCTGATGTCGTACGCTCTGGCCCACTCCGGCTCTACCGGCGCGGGCTCCCCCAACCAATCGTAGAACGGCCCCAGCTCGACCCGCAGGCTCTTCCCCTTCCCTTTGGCCTGGAGCGTCCCGTCCTTGACCAGAGCAGCGATCTCCCCCTGCTTCTCGGCCTTCACGCGTTGCCACGCCTGAGGCAGCACTATGACTTCTTAGTGTGGCGCGAACATGCGCTCTGTTTTGGCTGCTCAGATGCAATCATCGTGGCATGGGCTTGAATAGTGAAACTCACCGCCTGCCGGGTGCCAGCTGATGCCGTACCAGGATATGAGCAGCGGCACCGCCTCCGTCCACGCGTCGTCGTGGTAGATCTGCGCTTGCAGCCCGTACCAGGCGGTCGGCTGAACGGCCAGCGTCCGGTAGACCAGTTGGTTCTGCTGCTGGAGTTGCAGATACCTCCGGACCAGTTGCCGCTGTGGATGGGCGAGCCGGTCCAGGTCATATGATAGGTCACTCGACAGACGGCCCCGCTAACCTCGCCACGCTCGCTCAACACGCGCGTTGCGGCGGCGCGCAGCCTTCGAAAGGATTCGAGTCAGTTTGGGCTCATTAGCCGCAATTATGCTACACAGGACGCGATTACAGAGTTGACGGCCATCTGCTTCCCCTCGCGGATGCTGCACCGTCAGATTCGGTTTCGGGGGTTTGGGCCATGTGGCAGCCCTCTGCTTCCCAAGCAGAGGGTCGCGAGTTCGACTCTCGTCTCCCGCTCCAGATTCATTCTTGCCCCTTAGGCACCCGTCTTTGACCCCCTTCGTCTCGGAGGCTTAGGGCCCCACATTTTGGAGGCTTAGGGCCTCCTTGACTGCCGGGCGCTGACGCAACCGGCAAAGGAGGGGCATGATGGCAAAGAGACCAGGACGAAGAGGGTGGCACGACGTGGACAAGACCGACATCCGGGTGAGCGAATTGCTGCAGCAGTTCCTGATGCACCAGGAAGACCGCAACCATTCGCCCAAGACCGTGCGCTGGTACAGCGACATGCTAGGTCGCTTCGTCACTTCCCTGCCAACAGAGGCGCGGCTGCGCGACATCGATGCAGCATCCATCCGCGTCTACCTGCACGACAACCGGCAGAACGGCGCGAGCAAGTTCACGCTCCACGCGTATGCTCGCACCCTAAAGACATTCCTTCGTTGGCTCTACCGCGAGAGCTACGTAGACGAGGAGCTCCACCGCCACATCCAGATGCCAAAGGTTCCGAGCTATAACGACGTGACCATCGACGTGCTGAGCGACGAGGAGATAACCCACCTCTTGTCGTTCCTCGACCCAAGTACGGACGTGGGCTGCCGCGACCGCGCCATCGTCTGCCTGATGCTGGAGAGCGCCTTGCGGCTGAAAGAGGTCACTGGCCTGGAGCTTAACGATGTGCACCTCAAAGAGATGTATTTGAAAGTGCGCGGCAAGGGCGACAAGGAGAGCTACGTGCCCATCGGCCCTACGACGGAGAAGGCTCTGAACCGCTACGCGGCGCACTTCCGCATTCCGGCTGACCCGAAGACGAAGGCATACTTCCTGAACATCTTCGGCGAGCCGCTCGGATACGAGGCCGTCAAGTCGACGTTCGACCGGCTCGCGAAACGGTCAGGCATCAGCCGTCTGCATCCTCATCTACTACGTCACACAGCGGCCACCAGAATGCTCGCCAACGGAGCCGACCTTCACACGGTCCAGCGAATGCTCCGCCACTCCGACATCCGTACGACACTGCGATACCTGCACCTCGTGACGGACCAACTGCAAGAGAAGATGCAGATGTTCTCGCCACTTGCTGGAATCGGCGACCAACGCCGCCGCATGGTTCCCACGCGACCACGGACGATGAAATAGACCGCGACAACACACCCCACCGTCGGCGCTTGCCCACCAGACAATGACCAGCCGAATCCCACCGGCTAATGTCGGGGCATGCTGTAGGAGCAGGTGGCCGGAGACGGACGCGAGAAGCATCGCGTACCGGTTCCACCGAAGGGAGGTGAAGCCGCATGAACCGCGAGAACGACATGCACTCCCCCTTCCGCGACCCGCGTACCATGTACGCTGTGAGCGAACTCCTCAAAGTATTGGGTCCGCAGATTGAAGACCTCGACCGAGCTTCGGCCGCTCTGCGAAAGACCCTGTACGAGGTTCGACGCTTGCTGAGGAAGGAGTAAGCGGGCCAGCCTTCTCGGCCCACTCCGCGCCACCACTCCTACAGCAAGGACACAATCAAACGCCGCCGATTCGAGGCGGGACCGTTAAACGTTCGGTAGCGACCCACCTGAAGCCCGCCCAGAGACGCTAGCGGCTCGCCACCAATGGAGGCTAGCTAAGCGTGACCGGACACGTCGTTCAACGCGCATTGTGCGACGCAAGTTTCATTCCCTATTGATTCTCGCTTGTAGGGGCCAAGAGCCACTGCTACAATCCCGGTGTCGAACTCCCATGCGGCACGGCGGGACGGCAAACTGCGGAGGACGCCGTGGACAACTTCAACGAGAAGGTCAACTTCATCTGGAGCGTGGCGGAACTCATTCGCGACGCGTTCAAGCGAAGCAAGTACCAAGACGTAATCCTTCCGTTTACCCTGCTGCGCCGGATCGACTGCGTGCTAGAGCCGACGAAGGAGAATGTGCTCGGGAGGCAGCGGGAGTTGAAGGGCAAGTTGAAGGACCTCGACCCCCAGCTGCGCCGCGCGTCGGGGTTCGCCTTCTATAACACGTCCCCCTTTACGTTCGAGCGCCTCTTGGCCGACGCGCCGAACCTAGCCGCCAACCTGCGTAAGTACATCAACGGCTTCAGCGACAACATGCTCGAAGTGATCGAGAAGTTCGACTTCTACAACACCATCGCCAAGCTGGAGGAAGCCGGGTTGCTCTTCCTAGTCATGGAGCGCTTCAAGGGCATCGACCTACATCCCGATGAGGTCTCCAACCACGAGATGGGCTACATCTACGAGGAGCTCATTCGCAAATACAACGAGGCGCTGAACGAGAACCCAGGCGAACACTTCACTCCGCGCGAGGTCATTCGCCTGATGGTCAACCTGCTGCTCGCCCACGATGATGATGCGCTCAAAAGGAACCACATCGTGCGAACTGTGTATGACCCGTGCGCGGGTTCCGGCGGCATGCTCACCATCGCGAAGGAGCGCATCCTAGAGATCAACCCCAACGCGGAGGTGTTCCTGTTTGGCCAGGAGGTTCTCCCAGAGAGCTACGCGGTTTGCAAGGCGGATCTCTACATGACCAGCGCCGATGGCCGCGACGCAGAAAACATCATGTTCGGCAGCACACTTTCCAAAGATCAGCACGCTGACAAGAGGTTTGACTACCTCATCACCAACCCGCCGTACGGCAAAGAATGGAAGGCGGACAAGGACGCCGTAGAGGCAGAGGCGGAGCGCGGCTACGCCGGGCGCTTTGGCGCAGGCCTGCCACGAATTTCGGGTGGGACACTCCAGGACAAGCCAGTCGTCATCCTCAGCACGCGCGGACGCCGTAGCGGCAAGGTACGCAAGACGCCCCTGATGCGCGTCGAGCACAAAGGAACATACGCCGTCATCGCTTCGA
>JADFKB010000128.1 GCA_022565155.1 Chloroflexota bacterium
CTCACACTGTGGTGGCGTTCCCCTTCGTGGTCCGGAGTCTCACACCAGCCCTGCGGGGCATCCAACCCGGATTGCGGGGTGCCGCGGCCGTGCTCGGCGCCGCGCCTGGACAAGTCTTCCGCCATATCGATATGCCGCTGATCGGCCGCGCCCTGCTGGTAGCCGCCGCGTTCGCCTTCACCATCTCCCTCGGCGAGTTCGGCGCTTCCTCCCTCATCACGCGCCCTGAGTTTCCCACCATCCCGGTCATGATCTTCCGCTTCCTCTCCCAACCCGGCGCCACCAACTACGGCCAGGCGTTAGCGTTGAGTACCATCCTGATGGTGGTTACCGGGGCCGGCATACTGGCAATCGAGCGCTTACGGGTGTCAGGCGCTGGTGAGTTTTGAGTTTTTCATACTTTACAATTACCTAAACTATGCCCCAGCTTCAGCTAGAAAACCTCCACAAATCCTTTAGCGACACCCAGGCTCTCGCAGGAGTCTCATTCGACGTCGCCCAGGGTGAGATCATCGCCGTATTGGGTCCCAGCGGCTGCGGTAAATCCACATTGCTGTCCGTCATCGCCGGTCTTGAAACCCCGGATAATGGCCGCGTCATTTGGGAAGGTAAGGACCTGTCCGAGGTCCCGCCGCACCAACGCGATTTCGGCCTCATGTTTCAGGACTTCGCCCTCTTCCCGCATAAGAACGTTTACGAAAATATCGCTTTTGGGCTGCAGATGGCTGGTTTGGAAAAACCCGCGATAGACAAACTTGTAGATGAAGCCCTCATCCTAGTTGGCCTGCCCGATTTCACGTCCCGCGACGTCAACCTGCTTTCCGGCGGTGAGCAGCAGCGCGTCGCCCTGGCCCGCTCCCTAGCCCCCCAACCGCGCCTGCTCATGCTGGACGAACCCCTCGGTGCGTTGGACCGCCGCCTTCGCGCCCGCCTGCTCACCGAAATGGGCGCTATCCTGCGCGCTGGCGGCCAAACCACCCTGTACATCACCCACGACCAAAGCGAAGCCTTCGCCATCGCCGACCGCGTCGTCGTGATGAATGCTGGCGCCGTCGCCCAAATCGGCGCGCCCAAGGATATCTACCAGCAGCCGGCCTCGCTCTTCGTGGCGGAGTTCCTCGGTCTCGATAATCTTTTATCCGGCTCAGTGCGCAGTGTTGACCACCAATATTTTGCCGAAACCGAGATCGGCGAACTCCCAATTCCTCCCACCGACTCACCCCAAGTCGCCATCCTGCTGCGCCCCGACGCCATGCGCCTAGACCATACCGGCAAATCAGCATTACAGGGACGCGTGACCGCCCGCGATTTCCGCGGCGTCACCACCCAAATTGAAATTGTCATAAATCAACGTTATTTACATTTTGAATTCCTATCCTCCCAAACGCTGCCCGATATCGGGGAAAGCATCCAGCTTAGTTATAATCCTGCCGAAGCGATCCAAATCCTAGCCTAAGCAATCAGCCGATATCATGAGCAAAATCACCGTCGTCAAATACGACCACGCCGGGGTTGAAATATTCCGCTATCCTGGAAAGGTGCTGTCCAGAGCGGAAACCAGGTTAGATATTGAAGCCATATTTCAGGCCGAAGATAACGTCTTTCATGGGATATCGTTCAATCAGGGTGACCGCTTCCTGGAAACCTACTATTCCGACCGCTGGTACAACATCATGCGCCGGGAGCTGCCGAACGGCGGCGGACTGTACGGCTGGTACTGCAACGTCACCACACCAGCCGAATACGACGGCCAAAACATACGTTATGTCGACCTAGACCTCGATGTCATCGTCGATGCCCGGCTCGTCGCCACCGTCGTCGATGAAGACGAGTTCCTCCAACACAGCGAGAGCATGGCCTATCCTCCAGACGTGATCGAGCAGTCCCGCGCCGCCGTCGACGAGCTGCTCCAGCTCGTCCGTAGCGGTCAGCCCCCGTTCGACGTACAATGAGCGCGTTCGCATGATCAGAGACGAAATCGGCCGCATGGTGCAGGAGGCCGCCGGACGCGCCCAGGAGGCAGGCGACCTGCCCGCCGTCGCGCTGCCCGATCCGGCGGCCATCGAGCGGCCCCAGCGCCCCGAGCACGGCGACTACGCCACCAGCCTGCCGCTGCGCCTCGCCCGCGCCGCCCGCGCTAAGCCGCTCGACCTCGGCGCAATCCTCGCCCGCCACATGCCCGCCTCGGACGCCATCGAGCGCGTCGAGGTGGCGCCGCCCGGCTTCGTCAACTTCCACCTCAGCCAGCGCTGGCTCGCCGCCCAGGTAGACGAGATCATCGCCGCCGGCCCCGCGTTCGCCCAGATAGACGCGGGAGCGGGCCAAAAGGTGCAGGTGGAGTTCGTCAGCGCCAACCCCACCGGCCCGCTCCACGCCGGCAACGGCCGCTGGGCCGCGCTCGGCAGCGCCCTCGTCCGCGTGCTGCGCGCCGCCGGCTACCAGGTAGAGGCCGAGTACTACTTCAACGACGCCGGCACCCAGATCGAGGTCTTCGGCCGCACGCTCTACGCCCGCTACCAGCAGCTCTTCGGCCGCGACGTGCCGTTGCCGGAAGACGGCTACCCCGGCGGCTACATGGCCGATCTGGCAGAGCAGGCGCGCGAGAAGTTTGGCGAGAGCATGCTGAAGCCGGAAGGCGAACCGGCCCCCGAGGAGCTCACCAACTACGGCGTCGAGCAGGTGATGGGCTGGATCCGCAGCGACCTCTCCAGCCTCGGCGTCGAGTACGACACCTGGTACCGTGAGCAGACGGTCTACGACTCCGGCAACTTCGACAAGGTGATGGCGCTCCTGCGCGAACGATCCCTCGTCATCGAACGCGAAGGCGCCGTCTGGTTCGCCACCAGCCAGATGGACGCAGACAAGGACGAGGTGCTCATCCGATCTTCTGGACTGCCGACATATCTCTCCACCGACATCGGCTACCACTACGATAAGTTCATCACCCGCAAGTTCGACCGCGTCATCGACATCTGGGGCGCCGACCACCAGGGCCACGTCCGGCCCCTCAAGCTCGCTATCGAAGCGATGGGCCTCGACCAGGAGCGCCTCCAGATCATCATCGGCCAGCTCGTCACGCTCCGCCGCGGCCAGGAAACGCTCAAGCTCTCCAAACGCAGCGGCGACATCGTCACCCTCCGTGAGGTGATCGATGAGGTCGGCGCGGACGCCTGCCTCTACTTCTTCCTCTCCCGCTCCGCCGACGTCCCGATCGACTTCGACCTCGAGCTGGCGAAACAGCAGAGCGCCGAAAACCCCGTCTACTACATCCAGTACGCCCACGCCCGCATCGCCGGCATCCTCGATCGCGCCGGTGACCTTCCCGCGGCCGGCGACGGCGAAGGCGACGTCAGTCTCCTCACGCACGAGGCCGAGCTGGCGCTGATCCGCAAGATGCTCGTCCTGCCGGAGCTGATCGAGGCGATCGCCCGCACGCTGGAGCCGCACCACCTGCCCCACTACGCCCAGGAACTCGCCACCAGCTTCCACGACTTCTACGAGAAGTGCCGCGTCATCGACCCCGAGCAGCCGGACCTCTCTCACGCCCGCCTCAAGCTGGCCACTGCCGCCAAGTCCGTCCTGGCGATGACGCTGGAGCTGATGGGCATGAGCGCGCCCGACAAGATGTGACCTCGCAAATTCGAGATTCGAGACTCGAAGTTCGAACATCGAACGTCGAGCTTCGGGAGCAACCATGTCCATGACTCGGCCCGACGCCATCCCGATCGGCCGCTCCGGCGAGCCAGCGCTCCAGATCGCGCGCCGATGCGCACAAGAGGCCGGCCGGATCGCGCTCGATCGCTTCCGCCAGCCCCACGAGATCACCGTCAAAGGCCGCGGCGATCTGCTCACCGAGGCCGACCTGGCCGTCGAGCGCTTCCTCCACCGGGCGATAGCCGAGGAGTTTCCCGGCCACGGCATGCTCTCCGAGGAGACGGCCGCAGACGCCGCCACCGACGGCTGGGTCTGGATCGTCGATCCGATCGACGGCACGCGCAACTTCGTCGCTGGCATCCCCTTCTTCTGCGTCAACATCGCGCTCTGCCACAACGGCGAGCCCGCCGTCGCCGTCACCTACGACCCCGTTCACGACGACGCGTTCTGGGCCGAGCGCGAAGGCGGAACCTGGCTGAACGGCCAGCCGGTGCGCGCATCGAACGTCAACACCGTCGCCGCCTCCGTCCTCGGCATCGACCTCGGCTACCACGACGAACGCGGCCGCGCCATCCTCCAGCTCGCCCACCAGCTCTTCCCCGGTGTCCAGAGCCTGCGCGTGCCCGGCAGCGCGGCCCTCGGCCTCGCCTACGCCGCCTGCGGCCGCTACGACCTCTTCCTCCACCACTACCTCTACCCGTGGGACATCGCCGCCGCCATCCTCCTCGTCCGCGAGGCGGGCGGAACGATCACCAACCACATCGGCAGCACCGTCGGCGTCACCTCTCGCACCGTCTTGGCCGGCGCGCCGGCCGCCCACGCCGATTTTCTCCAGTGGCAGGCCGACAACGAGGCGAACCTATCGCTTCCTGACGAGGAGTAGATGATGGCGGACCGGCAGCGGCCAGTGTTGCCGATCGCAGTGCTCACGATCGCAGGCATCCTGGCGCTCCTCGCCGCCGCCTGCGAGAGCACAGCCGGCACCGTTACGCCCGCGGGCACGGCCGCCCCCAGTCCGACTGCCACCGTCCCATTACCAGACGACGCGCCGGAAGAGACGTTGCGGGCATGGGTAAGCAGCCACCTGAGCCAGGGCTTCCTACCCGACTGCGACCTCGCCCGCCGCCCGGCCGACGTCGGCAAGCTATGCGCCGGCCTGCGCGCGGAGCGGAACGGCGTCCTCGCCTACGCCCTCGGCCCAACGTTCAGCGAGTTCACCCGCCTCTTTCTCCTGCAGCCAATCGATGGCGCCTGGACGATCATCCACGAGGAGACGATCGATCCGAACCTGCCCGGCATCCCCTGGCCGCTGGCGGTGGGAGCGAGCGTCATCGTCGCCGTCGGCTCGGATTGCCTCCAGATCCGCGACCAGCCGGGGCTACAGGCGGTGCCGGTCGATTGCCTGGAGAACGGCACGGCCGCCACCATCAGCGCCGGCCCGGCAGACCGTGACGGCTTCCAGTGGTGGCGATTGTCAGGCCACGGCTGGGCCGCCGGCAACTGGCTCCGCTACCCGGACGCGACGCCTACTTCGGAGTAACAGCCAACATACGCCTTGCCAACGCGCGTCCAGGCTTGTATGATGGCCCGCATACCGATTACAGAAGATGGGCGGGTTACATGACCAACTACCACGCTAGCTAACTGATGCTAAGCATCGAATTGTTGGCCGATACTGTCTCGCCAGCTTGGTGGATTGCCATCATCGCTGTTGAAGCCTTGCTTCTGGCTGGCACTTGGCTGGCTATCCCCTCAAGGCAAATTCGGCTTACTATCTTGGCCGTTGTAGTTCTGCTTTCGGCCGATCTACTCACCCTCCAGATAACGCGCGAGCTACTCGATAGCGACAGTCGTAGAAGCACGCTTGCGGTCGCGCTCCTAGCACTTGCGGTCGTCTCCATGCTTGTGGCGGCGACCCCCCTTCTCCGCACCATCTGGCAGCGGCTTCCGGAGATCGACGACAGCCTCCGGCGCAACTCACTGTCATTCAGCCGCATACTTAGCTTCTGCTTCTTCATGACCGTTGCAGGAGTAACAAGCTACTTCGCCTGGAAACACCTGAGCCAGGATGACCCTGATAGCAAAGTGGTGATCGCATTACTCACTTCGACACTCGTAGCCCTGCTCTTTGCTCTGTCAGGAACCGAGCTCATCCGCAACGTGCGAAAGATCGGCCCCAGCGGTATCGAGTTTAGTGTGTGGCAGGAGATCGCCCGCATCCCGGAATTGGCTGAACCGCCTCGGCCGCACTTCGATATGGAAAGCAATCCATGGGGCAACAGAGAGCTTTCGTCAAAACAACTATGGTTCTACGAACGCGGTAGTCAGCTACTATCCCACCTAAGTCGTCTTGGCGTAAGCGCGGACGAACTTGAGGGCGGAGAGCTTCGCCGTTACCGACGAATTGTTCTCTGGGTCGGAATAGCAGCATTGAACGAGGGGGAACGCCACAAAGCGTTTGAGATTCTCAAGACCGTCGAAAATCTACGGGACCTCAGCAGTGATGAATTGTACTTTCTCGGGACAGCTTACTTGTGGGTGGCCCTTAAAGAGGCAGATCCTGCCTCTCAGGCCGAGAAGCTCGATCGTTCAGAGGAGCTGCTCGAGCGTGCTGTGAAGGCGCGGCCTGGTCAGGCCCACATGCATTGGGCCCTAGGTTATGTCTATTATCAGCTTAAATTGTACACCGAGTCCATTGCGGAAAACGAGGAAGCCATCAAACTGAGCTCGAAACACTTCCTACCTTGGGCGAGTTGGATGCTGGCAGCGATTTATCTTCACCTCGAAGACCGGCCAGCTGCCTTGACGGCGCTAGCCGACATCCGCCCGGGAGATTGGTGGGGAGAAATGTGGGAAGACGATGATCTGGACGCACTGCGCGACGATCTTCGCTTCCAGACGCTCGCTGCGCCTAGCCTATTGGACTAGTACGGTGGCTTCCCAATAGTCCGGATGGGTGTGGGTACCGGTTCAGGAACTAACTGCATCATTTTCTCCTCTTCTTCTATCTAGTCTATCGACCACCCACCAGCCTGTCAACAGCCTTCACGCACCGTACGCCCCCTACTTCGCCGGCAGCGACAGCGCGTACTTCCACGCCACGCTCCACCCAGCCACGACGCGAGGCCGTCGTCGCTTTCGTAGCCTTGCGGCCCGACGAACACCATACCCTTCATCGGCCGGCCGGTGAAGTCCATCA
>JADFKB010000026.1 GCA_022565155.1 Chloroflexota bacterium
ATCGTAACGAGCGCAAGGCGGGGCGCTCCAAGGACGAGGCGTTGCAGGTCGCCAGCGGCACATCCGGCAAGGCGATCGTGTTCGCCGGTGCGACGACGGTCTTCGCTGTCGCCGGCATGTTTCTCGTGAACGACCAGATTTTCGCCAGCCTCGGACTGGCGGCTATGGTCGTCGTCATCTTCGCCGTCCTCGCCGCCATGACGCTGCTGCCGGCGATCATCGCCATGCTGGGCGACAACGTGGACCGGCTGCAGATACCGTTCTTGTCCAGAGCGCAGCAGGTTGGGACCGACATGTGGAGCGGCGTCGTCGACCGCGTGCTGAAACGGCCGGTCATCCCTGCCGTGGTGACCGTCGTGGCGCTACTCGCGCTGACGTATCCGCTGCTCACCATCAACATGGGGTTCAACGGCGTGAAGAGCTTGCCTGAAGAGGCTGATGGCACCAAGGCGCTTGCCACGCTTGAGGAGAACTTCACCCTGGGGCTCACCCAGCCCGCCGTTGTCGTCGTAGACGCGGGGGAGAAGCAGAACGTCTTTGCGGCGGAGATCCAGGCGTCGACGTTGGCGCTGGTGGGCCTCGTGGGCGACGATGCCGTTTCGGAAGCGAACGCCGACGCCCTGTACGGGACGATCGCGCGCGAGCCGGAGTTCAACGACGCGGGCGACACTGCGGTGCTGTTCGTTCCTCTCAATGGTGACATCGGCGAGCAGCGCGCCATCGACGCCGTCAACAGGCTGCGCGACGACCTGATCCCGGCAGCCTTCGGGGATGACTCTGCGGAAGTCCTCGTGACTGGCGCCACGGCCTCGAACATCGACTTCCGGGAGAACATCTACGCCAGGACGCCCCTCGTCCTCGGCTTCGTGCTTGGACTGGCCTTCTTGATCCTCCTGCTCACGTTTAGATCGCTCGTTATCGCGGTCACTGCGATCCTGCTGAACCTGCTCTCCGTTGGCGCCGCCTACGGCCTGCTCGTGCTGGTGTTCCAGGAGGGATGGCTGCTGGAGGGCGTACTGAACTTCGAGGCGACGGGTATCATCGAGTCCTGGATACCACTGTTCGTCTTCGCCATCCTCTTCGGGATGTCCATCGACTACGAGATGTTCGTCATGTCGAGGATCAAGGAGCACTACGAGCAGGGCCTCAGCACGGACGAGGCTATCGCCGAGGGCGTCAAGGGCACGGCCGGGGTGATCACCAGCGCCGCGGCGATCATGATCGCGGTCTCCTTGATCTTCGCGTTCACACGGCTGATCGGTCTTCAGCAGTTTGGCTTCGCCCTGGCGGTTGCCATCGCTGTGGACGCTACGATCATCCGCCTCTTTCTCCTGCCGACAACGATGAAGCTGCTCGGCGAGTGGAACTGGTACCTGCCCTCCTGGCTCAACTGGATCCCATCGATTTCCATGTCCGAGGGCGAATCCGGCATGATGAAGGCGCAGGCCAATCCATCCGCTGACGGTGGTGGGGCTTCAAGCGAATAGTCCGCACGTTCGGATGCAGGTCGACCTGACCTCACACAGGAACCATCTCAGAAGAGGCGGCATGGTCCTCCCTCTTGGGCGACTTGAGCGTCCCTTCCGCGCCCGACTTGGTGACGTTTGAGTGAGGTCACCGAGGCGAGCCGTCATTTCGAAGCGGACACGCCGGAAGAAAGAGGGTCGCATCACTGACTGAGGCGCGACGGATGAGGAGACGCCATGAAGGCAATCGTCCAGGATCGCGCGATCCCTCACTGCCAGCCCCCACTCACTACTTCGTATACTTCTCGGGCTCTGCCATGAACTTGTTATGGCAGGCATCTGAGCAGAAGAAGTAGGTCGTGCCTTGATAGTCCATCTTCGTTGCCGCCGTCTTCGGATCGATCTCCATACCGCACACCGGGTCGGTGACTTTCTCTGCCATAGCTTCCTCCTTCTGTTGCTGCTCGGGTGGCCGCACATCAACTGTAAGTAGACTCGCGTCCGCACCTGCTCCTGCCAACTCCGGGCTGGGGCGCTTGTATCCTCTAAGCCGGTTGGCATTCGCCACCACAGAGAGCGAACTGAGCGACATGGCTCCGGCGGCGATCATCGGACTCAGTAGCAGCCCGATAACGGGATAGAAGACGCCGGCTGCAACAGGGATACCCAGAATGTTATATATGAAGGCGAAGAAGAGATTCTGACGAATGTTACGCATGGTGGCGCGGCTCAACGTGATAGCGGTGACCACTCCCTGTAGGTCGCCGGAGATGAGGGTGATGTCCGCTGCCTCGATGGCGACATCTGTCCCCGTGCCGATCGCGATGCCCACGTCCGCCTGGGCCAGGGCGGGTGCGTCGTTGATGCCATCGCCCACCATGCCGACGATCTTGTCATCCTGCTGAAGACGCTTCACCTCCAGCGCCTTGTCCTGTGGCAGGACCTCCGCCAATACACGATCGACGCCTACCTGGCGCGCGATGGCTTCGGCCGTCCGACGGTTATCGCCGGTAATCATCACCACCGCTATCCCAAGCCGTTTCAGGGTGGCGATAGCAGCGCGAGAAGTCTCCTTCACGGTGTCGGCCACGGCAATGACGCCAGCCGGACTCGAATCTAAAGCGACAAGCATTGGCGTCTTGCCTTGCGCGGCGAGAGAGGTCGCTGTTTGCTCGAGATCTTCGGTCGATATCCCGGCGTCAGCGAGCAACCGCGCGTTGCCCACAAGTACGCGCCTACCGTCTACGGTCGTTTGGATGCCCTTGCCCGTTACAGATTGGAACTCGGCGACTTCCGATAGGTTCAGACCGCGCCGCTGAGCTTCTTCCACGATGGCCTGCCCAAGAGGATGCTCGGACGAGCGTTCCGCTGAAGCTACCAGGCGCAACAACTCATCTTCGGGTACAACGCCATTGCTCTGGAGGTCGGTCAAGGAAGGCTTGCCCTCCGTGATTGTCCCCGTCTTGTCCAGAATGATGGCGTTCATCTTGTGAGCGGTCTCCAGGGCCTCGGCCGACCGGATGAGGATACCGTTCTCTGCCCCCTTCCCTGTGGCCACCATGATAGACAGAGGGGTAGCAAGGCCCAGTGCGCAGGGGCAGGCGATGACGAGAACCGTCACTGAAGTCACCAACGCGAACGTTAGGGCGCCCTCAGGCCCGAAGTTGAACCAGACGACGAATGTCCCTATGGCAATAGCGAGCACTGCGGGAACGAAGTAGCTCGCCACAAGGTCCGCCAGGCCCTGAATCGGGGCCTTGGAGGCCTGAGCCTGCTCCACCAGCCGGATTATCTGGGAGAGCATGGTGTCCTTGCCCACCCTGGTCGCCCTAATCCGAAAGGCCCCAGTCTGGTTTACGGTCGCGCCTACTACGATGTCGCCTTCGCCTTTGGATACCGGCAAGCTCTCGCCGGTGACCATCGACTCATCCAGGGTTGACCTCCCCTCGATAATCTCGCCATCCACGGGGACCTTCTCTCCGGGGCGCACAATGATGATGTCACCCAGGAGGACCTGCTCCACAGGGACATCCTGCTCTGTGCCGCCGCGGACGACACGGGCAGTCTTGGGCAGGAGGCCGATCAGCTTCCGGATGGCCTCCCCGGTTCCGGCCTTCGCCCGCGCCTCAATCAGCCTTCCCAGGAGGATGAGTGTGAGGATAATTCCTACCGCCTCGTAGTAGACCTCCTGCAACTCTTCTGGAAAGAGGTCCGGCGCGACGGTGACCAGCAGACTATAGACGAAAGCGGCGGTGGTGCCCACGGTAACGAGAGTGTTCATATCGGCGGTGCGGTGCCGCAGCGTCAGCCAGCCGGCACGGTGGATCGGCCAGCCGGTGTAGACCATAACCGGCGCGATGAGTGCCAACTGCACCCAGCTCCTCTCCAGGAAGTCGGGAACCCAGTCTTTGCTCCCCAAGTCGCCGACCATGACGGCGTAGAGCACCGGCAGCGACAAGATCGCGCCTGCCGCCACCCTGCGCGTCAGGTCGCGCATCTCCTGCTGGCGGGCCTGCGCCTCCCAGTCTTCGTCAGGAGAGACGGCGGCCTCGCCGCGCGGCTCGGCTTTGTAGCCAGAGTCGGAAATGGCCTTCTGAAGCTGCTCTACCGAAACCTGGGCAGGGTCATAGGCCACTGTCACACGCTCGGCGGCGAAGTTGACGTGCACCTCGTCGACGCCGGATAGCTCATTGACGAACGCCTCGATGCTGGTGACGCAGGTGGGGCAGGTGACGCCACTGCCAAAGATGGCAAACTCCACTTGAGCTGGGGCGTTGACCTTCAACTCCGGCCCAACGCCGACCGCCTCTGCGTGCACCCCGTGACCGACATGGACCTCTTCCGCTTCGGCCGGCGTCTCCGCGGCCGCGCCGCTTTCCACAATGAGGGTGCCGTGGAGCATATTCATGCCGCAGGCGAAGCCGAACTCGCCTGATTTGTCCGGGGTGAACTCGAGGACCGTTGTGCCGAACGGTTTGAGGCTCTTGCCGGCCTGGAAGTCTGGGAATACGACCCTGGCGCTGCAGTCGCTATTCTCCTGGCGGTCGAACACCAGCCGGAGTGGAACCCCCTGCCTTACGCGAATAGTGTCCGGTGAGTAGCCGCCCTTGACGGTGATCTTGATCTCCTGGACCCCAGCTCTTAACTCCGCCGTTCGTGCTGTCTTCGGACCGAAAAAGAACCAGACCAAGAGGGCTATCGAAACCAGGCCGCCTATCGTTACTACAATCTCTGTTCCAGCCATGATCACCTCTTAGCTAATGGGCGGCACTCGCCTCAGGAAGTTCCTCACCCCATCTCCCTACCGCCCGTCACGCTGATCGATTCGCGGGTGATGTTGTCGTCCCAGCAGCGGGTTGGCCTGCCTGTCCGCCGCAGGAGGGGGCGGAGCGGAAGGCGTCGCGGATGCCATCCCACTTCTTGTTCACCACCTGCCAGGACATACCGGACTGAAACACCGCTTTGCTCATTACCTCCAGGTAGTCGCCTAGCCGCTTGGGCGTGACCTGTGGTGGGGCGCCGTACTCTGGCATCGCATCGCTCCTGGCTGCGCGTCGGGGACTGTACACCCATGTTATGGACGGCCGTCGCGGCGGTCAAACGCCACGCGAGGCCGCTACGCGATCGGCGACGCGAGCGGGAGTAGCTCAGTGGTAGAGCATCTGCCTACCAAGCAGAGGCTTCTCTTTAGCGGAGCCGAAGGGGTCGCAAGTTCGAGTCTCGACTCACGCTACAGCCCCAACATGTAATGGTGGAGACCGCCCTCACGGGCTGCGTACCGTGCGCCAGACACACGACCGAATTGACCTAGCAACAGGACATCTCCAGTCGCACTGCGGCCCACCTCCGCATCCCTAGTCGTCGGTCTCAGGTGCTGCGCCTCGCCATTCCAGCACCATGACCTTCGATTTACCTGAGATATCTGTTGCAATGAATGGATACGCGCCAAATTCGGCGGCGGGATTCGTATAGCGCGGGATCACCGCCTCCGCCACTTCGAGATCAGGATTCACAAAGAGAATGCAGCTTACCCGGCTCACGGCGATCAAGTCCTCGTACAAGTCCTGAGGGCCTTCATAGGGTAGGTAGAGGGGGCTCTCATCCTCCAGCCGGTAGTAGAGGAACACGGAAGAGAAGCTGCCGAACCCTCCAGCCCCGCTGAATACGACGGTACGGCGCCCTTCGATGTCGCAATTGTCGCTCGTCGCTTCCCGGTAGATAACCGTGGTGCCAGAGATCTGATGGATGCTTGGTGTCTCCCACCAGAAGCGGTGAATGTTAAATCCCAGCACTGCGGGAACGACAAGGGCGAAGGCCACGACGCTCAGGGCGAGTTCCATCCGCCTGGTCGATGAGAGACTCGCGAAGCCAGCCACGATCCGGTCGAGGCCGATGCCGGCGAGTGCGGCCATCGGCGGCACCGCGAAGTGCATGCGGCTGGGGAGTTCGGTCGAGGCCCGCGGGTGAAGGACCCCAGTAACGACGATTGCTACGATCGCCCAGATGACAATGAAACGGTGGCCGGAGTCGCGGAGCCGGTAGAGAGCGTAGGCCAGTCCGAGAATCGCTAGGACGGCTGACACCTCGTCAAGAAGTGAGCCGGTGACATAGTGGTGTCTTGCACGCTGGAAATTGAACGCCATGAAGGCGCGCGGCACGTTGTCGACGACGAAGCCGAGCCCCTCCGTCAAGGTTCGGCCCGTGAACAGGGACCGTTGCTGCATGGCCTCAACCACCGCCCATCCATCGACAGCGAAGATCGGCATGACGGCCATCAAGAAGCCGGCCGCGATCGGCAGCGGCACGTGCCTGGTCCAGCGGAACAACTCCCCTCGCCGCCACTCGCCGAGGGCCACGAACATCATGGCGAGGGCGAGGATTAGGATGGCTGTGCGAGCCGAATAGAACGTGTAGAACCCCAAACCAGCCGCAACCCCGGAGCCGAAGAGCAAGAGCGTACTGCGGTGGCGCAGACCTGCTGAGAAGAGGGCGAACGCGAGAATCGTGGGGAAGATGGCATGCACATTGATATAGCTGGTGTGCGCGGCTGCGAACAGGGTATGACTTGAACCCAGGATCGCCGTCCCGAAGATCGCCGGTCGGACGCCGAATTGGGTTCGCAACAGCCAGTAGAACAGCGGGAGCGATGCGGCAATGGCGAGCGTGCTGGACAGCTTCCAACCAAAGATGTTCACTCCTGCCACACGCATGACCATCCCCTGGTAGACAGAGCTAAGCACAGGATGATCGCCATACGCGCCACGGTACGTGAAGTAGTTATAGTCGTGGTTACCCTCCGCAATGTTCCGGCTGTATTCGAAGAACACCCCTTCGTCGCCAATGAGAGCGTACTTCCAGCTCGTAAGGTCCTGAACCATGAGGCCGATGAAGACGCCGGTTACAACAACAACGAACGCCACTTCCAATAGGTGCCAGCGGAGCGTGCCGAGCAGCGCCACCTTGCCGCCAGCGTCGATGAGGAAAACGGCGCCGGCGGCAGCAATGAGTGACCCCCAGAAGAGCCACCAATTTTCCGGCTGGTTGCCGCCAGCGGCCAGCTGAATGATGAGATACGACCATGCGGCCAGAGCGGCTGCGAACAACACGGCAGCGATGATGAATCGCGGACTCCTCGGTGTCCGATCCCGAGCCGGGCCCGAGCCGGCTTTGCTGTCCTCTGCGGCTGGCTGGCCGGATAGGAGCCGGCTGAGGCTGTGCACGAAGAGTCCGCCCGCGAGGAAGAAGAGCGGAATGGTGTAGGCGAGCGATTGGGGGGTCCCATAGATGGCCGTTAGTTCGTCGTCGAATCGCGATAAGATTGGCCAGCCGGCGCCGAACGTCCCGCCATCATCGATGATGTGCTGGCCGTAGGCGGCCAGGGCAAGGGAAGCTACCAGTTCAGCGTACGTCAGCAGGCGTGCGGCACCGCCATCTTTCGCATGCAGGACAGTCCCAACGAGGGGTTTTAGCATGTTTAACATGTTTTAGTGGAGCGCCATCTCCTCCGCACTCGCTTGCCCGAAGACTACAAGCCGCTACTGTTCAAAGAAGGAGATGATGGCTCGTGTCGTAGGCGATAGATCGTCTCTCGTTGAACTGGTCAGCTTCGCGAACCCTTGGAGTCCTTCCGTAGCCGAGGGCTGGAGTCCGAACGCAAGGAGTCCGGGCGCAAACACGTCCAGGCTCTCCGACAGATACCGCAGCAGACGCTCGTGATCGGGGGCCAGCACCACCGGCGGTTTAAGGTCACGAACCGGCTCGAAGGCGCGCCTCAGGGCGTCAGTCATTGCAGCTTGGAGGGCGTCCGCGGCCATCGCTTCTTCCTCTGCATCGTACTGCGTCGGAACGAACTTGATCCGAGGCCGGATCTGTGCCGCAAGATTGCGGAACACCGCCTGGAGCCTGGCTCCGTAATCGCCGCCTAGCTTAGCCTCAGGCTCGCAGACGCGTTGCGACTCTAACGCAAGCGCAGCTGTGCAGAAGAAGGGTGAGACATCGACCACCATTCTCGCCCTTGCTACCGCAATCTGGACGGCGTATTCGTGAATCGCGAAGAGATCGTCGGCGTCGATGGCTGCTTGGTAGTTCCGGCTTCGGCCAGCAATGTCCTTTACAAAGAGGAGATACGTCGATCGATCCGATTGCAGCGTATCGACAGGCCTGGTTTGCTCGACGACCTGAAGCATGCGCGGCAGGTCGGCCACCGAATTGGACTCCGACAGCGCTTCGAAGAGTTGAGTTCTCTCCAGCTCAGTATCGGAGAGCGCTGCGAAGAGCTCCTGTTCAACGCCGTAGACGAATTCATCCACAACATTGATCTGACGAAGAAGCTCTTCCTCAGAGGCGGTCAGGTTCTCTTCGTCAATCGTGGCGAGTGACGACGTGTCAGAATTAGTTTCTCCCGCCACACAGGCAGGCCAGATTGCTATACCCATAAGAAGCGAACAGGCGATGACGAGCAATCGTGCTGCACGGGATTTGTGCGACATCACGTACTTCTTCCGGCCCCGCAGCCTGGCCGTTAATCTACATTCGGCGGAGCGACAGATTCCCTTTCGGGCGAATCTGGCATCGATGCTAACGATTAGGCCGGCTTATTGTACGCAGCAGGGGAGCCCAGATGCAATCTGCTTGTATACAGCGGCCTGCATGGCGGCTGCAGGTGCGGTCGCTGGAATCGGCCTGCTTCTGGAGCTTTAAACAGATTCGGGAACACGGCCCTAGTGCTTTCCAAAGGTTGGCGCGTTCGAACCTCGTTTCCCACTCCAAACTGTAATGGTGGAGGCCGCCCTTGGCGACGGCCTGCCACCTGATGCTTCCCAAGCACTGGGTCGACAGTTAGAACCTCGTCTCCCGGCCCACACGTCCAATGATCGCGCGGCCGCCTTGCAGCACCGATATGTGAGCATGCTCACATATCGGTAGCCTTTTGCTACCGTACGATCGATCACAATAGAATCACAGGAAGGGGCTGCCATGCCAAAACTCACCCTGTTCGCACCAATAATTGTCGGGCTCGTAGCGTTCGTGGCGTGCGGCTCAGACTCAAACGGCAGGGCAGACGGACCAACAGCCACACCAGCAGGGACGCCGACAGCCGAAGAGCAGGCGTATCTGGACGAAGTCGAGGGCGCCGCAATGCTCATCGCCCAAAACTTCGATCGCTTCGGCGACGTGATCAACAGCGTATTCCCGACACGCGGCGCACTGCTCGGGGCCCTGACGGAAGCAGGGGCGGGCACGGCCTTCGATGACGGCTTAGCGGCCATGGAGGCGCTCGACCCGCCGGAGCGCTTCCGGGAAGAACATGAGCTGGCCCTTGACGGCTTGCGGGAGTTTCAGCGCGTGGACAGGCAGGTCGGCCAGGCGGTGTTGGACAGCGACCTCGTTGCGTTCGCCCTCGCGAACGTCCAGCTTGGCGTGCTGAGCGCCGAGAGCCCGCTTCGACATTCTGAGGCCTTCTGCCTCGCGAGGTTCAACATAGTCCCTCATCTGTGCGAACGCCCTGACTTCTCCGCTAGCGGAGAGTATGGCGAAGAGATCTATTCCCTCTTCAGTCGCATCGAAACCGATGTACGACCGTCGCTCGGGGGTCAACTGCCCGCCCTCAGCGACGAAGAGTCTCTGGAGGTACTTAACGCCGTCGGTCCGGCTGCACTCGACGCCCTTGAGCAGATCGCTGAGGACGTTACAGCGCTCGACCCGCCGGAGGGATTCGAAGCTGACCATGACCGTCTTGTCCGTTACCTAGGCGATCTCCTAGTCGTTTTCACGGAGCGGCGGCAGGCAGCAGAACGCGGCGATCTCGATGCAGCTCAGGCGCAGATTCAGCAGCTGTTTGAAGTGTTCTGCACGGCGGCTGGCGAGCTCTCGCCTACGATCTCTCCTTTCGTTGTCGTTCACTTCGGTGACACAGGATTTTGTGGAGGTGGGTAGAGCTACGCGCCCGTCATCATTGATTCAGGCCAGCACCGCCCGGCCTGGCTAAGAATCCGAAGCGACCGCGACGATAGCCGGGCTTGACGTGTCCTAGATCGCTGATTCCCAAACACCGGCCTGCCCGCCGCAGGAGGGTGTGCCCGCCGCAGGAGGGAGCGGAGCGGAAGGCGTCGCGCCTTCAAACCTCGTCTCCCGCTCCAGGCCCACAGTGAGTGACTAGAAGCCGCTGTATCCCGCGGCCTTCTTCCCCTGCCGAAATCGTGACCGTCTGCCTTCTGCGTGCTGCGTCACGCGTCCGGGAAGGCCGTTCGGCCCTTTACCATCGCTCTGGCAGCCAACAAACTCATCTTAGCTAGTCCTCCGACAAGGAATGAAAGGAGCGCCAGTGTCGGCATTCTTCTTGTCCACTGCCATCATTTTCGTCGCCGAACTGGGCGATAAGTCCCAACTAGTCGCTCTCTGGTTTGCCACGCGTTTCCGCTGGTGGGTGGTGCTCGGCGGTGTCACGGTGGCCACGCTCGTGGTGCACCTCGGTTCGGTTGCGATCGGCCGTGCCTTCGACGAACTGCTGCCAGAGCAGTTTGTCTTGATGGCTGTCGGCGCCTCGTTCCTCGCTTTTGCTGCGTGGAGCCTTCGAGGGGACCAGTTCGAACCCTCAGAACGTGACAGCGGAACCATCTCGTTCTTCGGGGCATTCGGTGTGGTAACCGTATCGTTCTTCGTAGCTGAGCTTGGAGATAAGACGCAGCTCGCCACAATATCGCTCGCGGGCACTACCACCGATGCGGCCGGCGTATGGCTGGGCTCGACCGCCGGGATGGTATTAGCCGACGCCCTGGCGATAGGAGTTGGGCGTATAGCCGGAGCCCGGCTGCCACATCGGGTGATCGGGACGGGGGCCGCCGCGATTTTCGTGGTGTTCGGCATCTTCGCCTTCGCCAGAGCCGTTGCAGCCTGATCGCGTAGCCACGTCGGGCGCCGCCACAGCACCTCGTGAGACAGATCACATGCAGGGGCCTGGCTGGGACGGACAATGTTTATGCAAGAACCCCACGATCGCAACCTCGGAGGTAGAACATGCGACGCCCGCTCTTTATCCTACTGTCGGTACTAGCCATTGCGGCATTCGTTGCTGCAGCATGCAGCTCCGATAGCGGTGACGGCGGAGTGCCGCCGGCTACCTCGCCGCCGGTCGGGGACAATGGTGACACGAGTACCGATGCGGACACACTCGCCGCCACGATTGCGGATGCCTGGAACGCTACGATCGTTGGGTCCGGCATCAAGCCTGCTCTCGCGCTAGATAGTGCGGGCGCGGCTGCCATCGCCTATCTCTTCGAAGACGTGGGGAACGGTTTCGTGAAGATCACTTCCGCTTCCGACGGCTGGGTTCCGCAGACTGTCATCGAGGGTTACTTCTACGGACCAATCGATCTCGCCTTCGACCCCGATGGCCAGCCGAACATCGTCTATCATGACCACCAGGCGTCCAGTTTCCAGCAAGACCTGGGCGACCTCACCTACGCCATAAAGGACGCCTCGGACTGGCAGATCGCGGTCGCGGCGGATGACGGCCACGACGGGTGGGACAGCACGATTGCGATCGCCAACGACGGCGTCGTACGCGCAGCCGGCGTCGATCCCTCACAGTTCGGCAGCGCCGACGGCATCGAGTACTACGAACTACGAGACGGAGCCTGGAGCGTCACGGCCATCGGCAGCGGTCCAATCGAGTACGAGTTCAATGTGGGCCTCGCGGTCAGTCCGGACGGGCAACCCGCACTGTCGTACTACGATGGCCGCAGTGGCGATCTCATCTTCGCGTCGTTCGACGGAGCGAATTGGAACCTCGAGACCGTGGCGTCCGAGGGTGACGTAGGTAAGTTCTCGTCGCTCCAGATCGATGGGGAAGGGCGGCCTCACATTACGTTCTACGATGACTTGGGTGGCTCGGCCGGACGCGTGCTGTACGCCGTTCGTGACGCCGGATCCTGGACCCTGGAGGAGATCGCCACGCTAGATGACGTGCGGCTTGGGATGACCGGCGCACGTCGAAACAGCTCCCTGGCCCTGGACGCCGACGGCGTACCGCACGTCGCCTTCTCGGATCAGGATAGTGTTAGCTACGCAACCCGCACGGATGGCGTCTGGGACGTAGTCGAGGTCGCTACGGCCGGCGACCGGGCCTTCGGCCAACTCGTATCGCTCAAGGTGGACATCGCGGGTATTCCGCACCTGGCCTTCACCGAGCTTACCCAGAGCAATCCGCTCGCCGGTCTAATCGTGTACGCCACGCTAGGATAGCTGCACCGGGACAGCCATCGCGTTCGGCAACGTCAAGCTGGCCAATAAGCCTAGCAATTTGCCGGTGATCCCTCACCCCGACCTTCGGTCACCCCTCTCCCCGGGGAGAGGGGCTTGGGGTGAGGGCCGCTCGACCAACCGCCGGCCGCGTAACGTTCCTCAGCCCATCTCACTGCCACCCGTCACGTTAATCGATTCGCCGGTGATGTTGTCGGCCCGGCAGAGGAAGACGACGGCCTGGCCGATGTCCTCCGTCGGTTGCTTTCCGAGCGTAATTCCGGACGTTTGTGGTATAAGAATCCCAGCCTATGTTGCAGAGCGAAGGACCAGATCAACGTAAAAGTCCAGGACGAGGTGATTCCCTTCCCGAGATCCGGGGTAGCGCGGACGAGGTCGTTCACGCGACCAACCTCGTCGATGGCCTGCCCATTCCGAACGATACTGTGAAGGCTTGGGTTGCTGAACGCGCCGCGTGGACCGACGTCGATGCCGTCGAAGTGATCGATGCTGCCGACGATGACCGGCTCTTGGAGGAGGCCGTCGCGGCCGGGGAACTGATCGACCTCGGAAACGGCACCTACTACGCTCATTCTCACCCGCAGGACACCGCCCGAACGGAGGCCCGGACGTTCGTCGGGACAGACCAGGAAGGCGACAAGGGCCAGTTCAACAACTGGAGACCTGCCTCCGAGCTCCGAGCCGAAGTAGACGCCCTCATGAAGGGCGCTTCTGCCGGCAAGACCATGTACGTTATCCCGTATCTGATGGCGAACGCTCCCGGCTCGCCGCTGGCCAAGTGGGGTATCGGCGTTGAGCTGACCGACAGCCGCTACGTTGCTCTGAGCATGATCCGGATGGTCCGCGTTGGCCAAGTCGCCTGGGACGCGCTCGGCGAAAGCACGGACTTCGTTCGGGGCGTCCACGTGTCCGGTGACCTCGACAACCTGAAACGCTCCACCTCGCCGACGCCGACGAGCCCTGACGATGACCGCTACTTCGTGACGCTGACACGCGATCGTGAGATCCTGCACTACGGCTCGGCCTACGGCGGTAACGCGCTGCTTGCGAAGATCGCCCACGGACTGCGACTCGCTTCGTTTGACGCGCACCAGAACGGCTGGCTCGTAGACCAGATGGGCCTGATGGGCATCGAGAACCTGAAGACGGGCGAGACGAAGTACCTGATCGTCGGCTTCCCGAGCGCATCCGGAAAGACGAACCTTGTCATGACGGAGCCGCCAGACGCATTGCGAGACCAGTACAGAGTCCACTTCCTGGGCGATGATATCGTGTGGCTCTACGTTGGTGACGACGGCCACATCTACGGCATGAACCCGGAGTTCGGCGTATTCGGCGTCGCTCCGGGAACGAATGCGGCAACGAACCCGAGCGCTATGGCGGCCGTCCAGCCAGGCAGCGGCACGATCTTCACAAACGTCGCTCGCCACGAAGAGACCAACGAAATCTGGTGGGAGGAGATGACGCCCGACTATCCAGCGGACGTCACCGGCTGGCTCGACTGGCAGGGCAAGCGGATCAGCGACCGCCCAGTAGACGAACAGCGCAACAAAGAGAAGCGCTGGGCCCAGCGCAACAGCCGATTTACCGTGCCGCTGACTCGCATCCCAAACATCTCTCCGGAGTGGGACAGCGCCAAGGGCGTGCCCATCAGCGGCGTGATCTTTGGCGGCCGCGTCAGCAGCCCTCGAGAGCCACTGATCCGACAACTGCCTGACCCGCAGACAGGCGTTTACGACGGCGCGGTCATGGGGGTGGAGACGACGGCCGCCATCGACGCGCCAGTCATGTTCCGCGCCGACCCGATGGCCATGATGGGCTTCTACTCCTACCCGGAGCCAGACTTCTTCCAGGACTGGCTGTCGCTAATGGAGCGAGTTGGAGACCAGGCCCCAGGCTTCTTCCACGTCAACTGGTTCGCCAAGGACGAGGACGGACGATTCATGTGGCCCGGTTATGGTGAGAACTTGCGGGCCCTCGTCTGGGCCATCGAACAGCCAGCGCAGCGCAACGTCGAAGAGCTTGCGAAGGCCGAAGCCGATGGGTTGATAAACGTCACTCCCGCCGGAATCATTCCGACTCCGAAGGCGCTCAATCTAGAAGGACTCTCGATCTCAGAGGAGACCTTGGCGAAGCTTCTCACCTACGACCCGAAGCTCTGGGAGACTGAGGTCTCCCGGCGCAATGAGTACCTGGCCCAGTTCCCAAGTCTGCCGAAGGCGCTGGAAGAGGCGCACGCGCGTTTCGTACAGGGCGTAGTCTCGTCAAGGACCAGATCGTAGGGACCAGCTAGTCCGGCCTGCCACCCGCTTCCCACGCAGATGTCTGCCCTGTCTGTCAGCCGCAGGAGGGAACGGAGCGAAAGGCGTCGCGGATGCCATCCCACTGGTTGTTCACCACCTGCCAAGACATGCCGGACTGAAACACCGCTTTGCTCATCACCTCCTGGTAATCGCCCAGCCGCTTGGGCTTGACCTGGGGCGGGGCGCCGTGCTCTCGCATGGCATCGCTCCTGGCTGCGCGTCGGGGACAGCACAGCGATCCTATGCACGGTTGCCGCGGCTTTCAATCACCGACGCAAGGCCGCTACGCGGTCAGCGCTGCGAACGGAAGTAGCTCAGTGGTAGAGCATCTGCTTCCCAAGTATTTTGCGCTGAGCGCTGTGCTTCACGAGTGAGAAGCCGAGCGAAAACGGCGAAGTTATCGGCAGTTCGGAGAGGCGGCTTCGTGGCTTTCGACGGGGCGGCGACGTTCGGCGCTCACCCTGGCGTACAGTGCTGCTCTCATGTCTGCTCCGCGAGCCGCCACACTAGACCGCTACCTAGCCCGCCTTGCGCAGGTCCGGCTGCGTGACCAGGAATGCGGTGATCCACACGGCGACGCCCACGGCGCCGATGCTCGCCGCCAGCGGCGCGCCGACGCCATCCGCCAACAATCCGGCTCCCAATGTCCCGATTGGGCCGAAGCCGAAAAGGGCGAGCGCCTGCACGCTCATCACCCGGCCCATTAGCCGGTCCGGGGTGTGCGACTGGATCAGCGTAACCGTCAGGTTCATGAAGAAGGCCGCGCACAGTCCCCAACCGACCATCATCAACAGAGAGAGTGCGTACCACCTGGAGATGGCGAAGACGAGGACCACTCCTGAACAGATGAGCAGTGACCAGAGCAACACCTCGCCCTTGCGAGCGAAGTTGCCCTTCGCCGCTATGAAGATCGAGCCGATGAGCATCCCGACACCGAGCGACGCCAGCAGCATGCCGAAGCCCAACCCTCCGACGCCCAGCACGTCGCGGGCGAAGACCGGGAGCAGCGCCTGGTAGATGCCGAGGAAGAAGATACCGATGCACGCGGTAGCGACGAAGAGCGAGCGGATGAGCGGGCTCGCCACGACGTAGGCCAGGCCCTCGCGCAGGTCCCGGAGAGCCGATGTCCGCGCCTCCGTTCGCTCGACACGCGGTACCCGCATCGCGAAGAGTAAGGGCAATCCAATGGACAGGATGGCCGCCTGTGCCAGGAAGGTGGCGCCGCTGCCGGCGACGGCAATCAACGCTCCCGCTAAGGCGGGCCCAGCGACGGTCGATAAATTCTGCACCATGTTGTTGAGGACGATGGCGTTTAGCAATCGCTCCTTGCCTACCAGCGCCGGCACCAGCGCCTGGCGGCTCGGCTGGCCTAACGCCATCGCCGCCCCAGTCGTAGAGGCGAAGGCGAGCAGCCACCATGTCGTGACAATGTCCATGTAGATGAGCGCCGCCAGCGCGGCCGTCATGGCTATCGTCACCACCTGGCTGATGGCCAGCAGCATCCGGCGGTCAAACCGGTCGGCCCAGACGCCGGCTGGGAGCGAGAGGAGGGCGAGTGGGATTCCCTGCGCGAACAGCACGAGGCCCACGATGGAGGGCGAGTCAGTCAGTTCGAGCGCGAGCCAGCTCAGCGCCACCATGCGCATGCCGTTGGCAAGGGAGAACGAGAGCGCGTTCAGCCAGAGCAGGCGGAAGGCCGGGACTTGGAGCGCCGCCAGCGCGGAGAGCCGGCGTGAGGGCGGCTCTTTTGGGTCGAGGGCAGCAGGTTGGGCCTCGCCCGCCTTCGTCAACCGTTCGCCCCCAAGGCCAGCATCAGGCATGGCGTGCGCGCGGCTTTGCAGCTTAGGGCGATGATCGTTCGAAGTTGGTCAACCAAAACGTTTATACCGAAGCGGAACCGACAGAACGACCTCGACGCCATCCCCTACCCGTGGGAACCGCTCCTTGTATTAGGGGCGGCCCTTCGCCTTCGGTGGCGTAGCCAACACTCACCCCATCGCTCGTCATCGCGTACTGTATGCGCGGCTCCATAGCGGGGGTATTCTACATCACCGGCCGCCAGCTTGCATGGCTTGGAGTCGCACTAGCGGCGAATTGTGTTACCTGAAGACGCTGCCTTCACTACTGACAGACGTGATGATTCCGCGGACGCTGGTAGATCATCTGCTTCCCAAGCAGAGGGGCGGGACTTCGATTCTCGTCTGCGGCTCCAACCCATTACACGCCCATGCCGCGCGATCGATTCGACAATCTGCTCTCGACGCGTTAGTTCTTCGGTAGACCCAGTCCGCGAGTGGCGATGATGCCGCGTTGGATCTCGCTTGTACCCCCTGCGATTGTGGCAGATACCGCAGACACGTAGGCTGAGCCGTGACGTCCATTCGCAGGCGCTAATGGCGAGCCACTTCCCAGTAGACCGTACAGCCCAAGCAGATGCAGGTACGTGGCAGCTATGCGCTGCTGTAACTCAGAAGAGTACAGTTTTAGCATCGATGCTTCGTGGTTTGGTACCTCTCCTCGGTTCTGCATGCTGATCACGCGGTAAGACAGCATCCGCGCCATCTCTGTTTCAATCATCCGGTCCGCGAGCTCGTACCTGAGCATCGGGTTCTTTCCAAGTGAACTGGTATGGTCCTCAATGTGCTCCTGGGCGAATACGATCATCGCCTCTACCTGTTGTTTCAGACCCGTGGTGGAACCGATGGCCGAGCGTTCGTGGTCAAGTGTCGTCGTCGCTACGTACCAGCCGCGGTTCTCTTCTCCCACCATGTTCCTGGCAGGCACCCGAACATTGTCGAAGAACACTTCGTTGAACAATTGGCCGTTGCCCATATCGGTTATGGGCCGAACCGTGATGCCGGGGGACTTCATATCAACCACAAAGTAGCTCATCCCCTTATGCTTGGGAGCGTCTGGATCCGTCCGGGCGATCATGATCATCCAGACTGCTTGGTGGGCAAAAGACGTCCAGATTTTCTGTCCGTTGATTACCCAGTCGTCGCCATCTCGCACCGCCCGCGTTTTGATGGAAGCAAGGTCCGACCCAGACTCTGGTTCGCTAAATCCCTGACACCAGATGTCCCGATCTCGGATGATGCTGGGTAGAAACTCCCTCTTCTGCTCTTCAGTGCCGTGGCTAATGATCGTTGGACCCCCCATTCCCAGACCAATGACTAGGTGACCGGGTCTCGGGGCGCTGCGCAGCGCCATCTCCTCGCTTAAGACGAACTGTTTCATCACACTGAGCCCGGCACCGCCGTACTCTTCTGGCCAAGCCGGGGCGATCCACCCTTTGTCGGCCAGCTTTTGGAACCATCCTTGGCTCGCTTCCCAGCTGCCGGCGAGCGCTGCTACGCCGCTCACGCCCTTCTTGGCCTTCGGTGCCTCGTCCGAGATGAAGCTCGCCACCTCCTTGCGAAACGCTGCTTGTTCTTCGCTGTCTCGTAGGTCCAAGTCCTGCCTCCTGTGTTCTACCTGGATGCTCCCACTCCGGCGCAGGCTGTGTTCTGCTGACGGCGTAGATAGGCGCTCTGCTTGTGACATGGCTAAGTTAGTGGTTACTCACTAACTTCATTAGCGTCACTACCCTACCACTCGGGCAAGCCGTTGTCAAGGAGGATCAGGGGGTGTGAAAGCCGCCGTTTTTCAGGAATTGTGCTGGAAAGCCAGCGATTCCTTCCCAGGCCGCCAGGAGTGCCGATGTTCGTAGTGTCACCACCTGCCAGGACATGCCGGACTAAACACCGCTTTGCTCATCACCTCCAGGTAGTCGCCCAGCCGCTTGGGTTTGACCTGGGGGTGGGGCGCTGTACTCTGGCATCGCATCGCTCCTGGCTGCGCGTCGGGGACGGTACACCCATCCTATGCACGACTGTCGCGGCTGTTAATCGCCACGCGAGGCCGCTACAATGCTCCCGCCATGACCCAACCCGATACGGGTTCCGCAGCCCTACCCTGAGCAGGAAGGCGTAGAGTGCGTGCTCCCAGCCAGCAGCCGCTACCGGCACCGATACCATGACTTGATCGTGATACCTCACGAGCGGAGTGGCAGAGTCTAGCAAGTCAGATTGTAGAGAGGAGCGGCGTGTGCCGCGTCGCGAATCCGATCAGGACGAAGAATTCGATGTCGTTGTCATCGGCTCCGGTGGAGCCGGGCTTACGGCCGCGATACTGGCGCACGATCATGGCGCGCAGGTCGTCGTCTTAGAACGCTCCGACAAGATCGGAGGCACGACGGCCGTCTCCGGCGGTGGCGTCTGGATCCCACGTAGCGATCACATGGCCGAAGTAGGCATGACGGACTCGCGTGACGAAGCGCTCGCGTACTGCAAGGTGCTTGTGGCCGGGCAGGCCGGCGACGATCTCGTCGAGGCGTTCGTGGACACCGCTCACAAGATGGTGCGCTACCTGGAAGCGCACACGCCCCTCAAGTTCACGCCGTGGACGATCCCGGACTACCATCCAAATGTGGTAGGTGCCAAGCCGCGCGGTCGCAGCATTGAGCCCGCGATCTTCGACAAGCGTGCTCTGGGCTCATGGGAAACCGCGCTTCGCCAGAGCCCGTTCTACTTCATCCCCCTCACGCTCCAGGAGGTGCTGTTCACCTACCAGGGGCACGTCCGGCCGCAGAACCTTCCTCCAGATGTGATCTTGGAGCGCATGGAGCGGGGCTTGACGACGTGCGGCAATGCGCTCGTCGCCGCGCTCCTGAAGGCCTGCCTTGACCGGGCCGTCGCGTTTCGGCTGGACACTCGGGCGAGAGAGCTGGTCCTGGAGGACGGCTGCGTCACGGGCGTGCGTGCCGAGGCCGCCAGCGGTGATCTCCTCGTGCGGGCCCGCAAGGGCGTCGTGTTAGCGTCGGGCGGGTTCGAGTGGAACGACGCGCTGAAGGCCCGCTACCTGCCAGGGCCGGTCTCCCACCCCAGTAGCCCGCCTCAAAACGAAGGCGACGGCCTCCTCATGGCTATCGAGGCGGGCGCGGCGTTGGGCAACATGAGCGAGGTGTGGGGCTCCCCCGCCGCGCCTATCCCCGGCGAGTTGTACGACGGCCGCGATCTGAGTCGGCTCGTCGTGCCGGAGCGCGCCTGCCCGCACGCGATCCTCGTCAACCAGCGTGGCGAACGCTTCGTAAACGAAGGGACAACGTACAATGAGCTAGGCAAGGTGTTCCACGAACGCGACACGAACACCGGTGCCTACTGCAACCTGCCGTGTTGGGCGATCCTCGACGGTCAGTACCGCAGCCGCTACCCGATCCTCACGGTCCTGCCCGGCGACCCCGATCCGGAGTGGCTTCCGAAGGCCGATACGCTGGAGGAACTCGCGCTCAAGGTCGGCATCGACCCACAAGGGCTCGCCGCGACGGGCGCTCGCTGGAACGGCTTCGTGCGGGAGGGGCAGGACGCGGACTTCGGCCGCCATCGCTCGCCGATGGATCCGAGCGCCGCGCACCCCAGCATGGGTACGATCGAGACGCCTCCGTTCTACGCGCTGCCGGTCTACCAGGGGACGCTGGGCACGAAGGGTGGCCCTCTGACGAACGTTCAAGGGCAAGTCGTCAACGTCCGAGGCGACGTCATCCCTGGTCTGTTTGCGGCAGGCAACGTCATGGCTGGAGTATCGGGCCCGGCCTATTTCGGTGGGGGCGCTACCATTGGTCTGGCGATGACTTGGGGGTACGTTTGCGGCATCAACGCGGCAAGACCGACCGATGTGAGTTGAGGTATAGGCAGCCTCTCCCGCTCCAACCCAACCATCGCCCTGCTGACTCTCGCCTCGATCTGCTCCTACCCCATCTCACTGCCGCCCGTCACGTTGATCGATTCGCCGGTGATCCCTCACCTCGACCTCCGGTCACCCTTCTCCCCGGGAGAGAGGGGCTTGGGGGTGAGGACCGCTTGAGTCACCGTCAAGCGCGCTAAGCCGCCCGTCGCTTTGCTGGAATTACCCCATCTCGCTGCCGCCCGTCACGTTGATCGATTCGCCGGTGATGTTGTCGGCCCGGCAGAGGAAGACGACGGCCTGGCCGATGTCCTCCGCCGTCTGCGGCCGGCCTAACGGCACCCGCTCCTTAATGAACGCATCCCAGGCCTCCTCCGGCGTCTTGCCCTGCGCGCCGCCCAGCGCCGGCAGCAGGTGCTCCTGCCACATCGCCGAATCGACCTCGCCCGGGCAGACGGCGTTCACCGTTACGTTGGCGCCGGCGAGCTCCAGCGCCAAGGACTGCGTGAAGCCGATCACACCGAACTTGCTGGTGCAGTAGTGGGCCACGCCGGCGTTTCCGCGCTTGCCGCCCTGCGACGAGAGATTGACGATCCTGCCGCTGCGCCGCTCCATCATGTGCGGGATGACGGCCTTGCTGCAGAGGAACGTGCCCTTGAGATTTACGTCGATGATGCGGTCCCACTCCTCTTCGCTCATCGAAACGACAAACGCCACGCCGATCACACCGGCGTTGTTCACCAAGACATCGATGCGCTGAAAGCGTTCGAGCGCAGCGTCACGCATCGCCTCCACCTGCGCCCAGTCCCGCACATCGCAGTGGACGGATAGCGTCTCGACGCCTTCCTTCTCCAGCAGCGCGCGCGTTTCGTCCATCTGCTCCTGCACCGTTGGCAGGTCGGCGACGACGATGTTCGCACCCGCCCGCGCCAGCTCCAGCGCGATACCGCGGCCGATGCCGCGCGCCGCTCCCGTAACGATAGCCACCGTACCGTTCAGATCCATGGTTCGCTCTCCTTCTGCTGATTGACCAGCGAGTGTGCGTATCTAATCCATAACGATTCTACTGTCGACCGGGGTCTTCACCTGCCCGCCGACAGGCGGGGGCCCCGACGGCCCGCGTACGGCACAGGTTCTCAGTAACAGTCCGGCAGTTCAGCGAAGCGCCAGACGCCATCGTCGCCGCGCTCCAGCTCCCATTCTCGTTCCACGTCATCGACCACGGTCAGCCGCGTGATCGTCAAGAACACCGTGACGGACGCCCGGCCGCCCTCCCTCGGCGGGTCCGTATGGCCGCGCAGGCGCACGTCCACGCCCCGTTCGAAGAGCGCCTCGATCTCTTCGTCCGTCACCTCGCCGGCGACGAGGCTGCGCAGCAACTCGCCGTTCTTCTCGCGGCAGGCGATGACAGCGTTCCGCACGCTCACGCTGGGGTCGCCTGTCGCGGAGACTGCTGTCGGTGTTGCGACCAGAGGCGGAGCTGTAGTAGGCGTTTCCGGCACTGCCACAGGCCCGTCGCTACAGCCAGCGAGCGTTGCGATGCCGATGCCAACCAGAGCGCCGAAACCCGCGATCCGTAACCCCCGACCCACGACCCTATCGTTACCCCAGCGCGCCTTGCTCCCGCAGCTCGGCGATCTGCTCCCACGTATAGCCGAGCTCCTGCAGGACCTCTTCGCTGTGTTGGCCCAGCTCCGGCGCTGCCGGCGCGATCTCCGCCGGCGTCTCGCTGAAGCGCCAGGGCGCGCCAACGACGGGCAGGCGGCCCTGCGTCGGGTGATCGACGTCGACGATGTACTCGTTCGCGCGCACCTGCGGATCGTCCAGCAGCTCGTCGTAGGTGGCGACCGGGCCGCAGATGCAGTCGGCCGCCTTGAGCAGCTCCATCCACTCCGCATCTGTTTTCTTCAGAAACGCTTCGTCTAGAACGGCGTAGAGCTCGTCCAGGTGGGCCATCCGGACGCCGTAGGTGGCGTAACGCTCATCGTTCTCCAGCTCCGGCATGTCGAGCGCGGCGCAGAACGCCGGCCAGCGGTTCTCCGGCAGCCCGCCGACGACGACGTAGCCGTCCGCCGTCTTGAAGACACGCCAGATGGTCGGCAGGTAGGCGTGGCCGCGGCCGGCCCGGCCCAGCTGCCTGTGCGTAACGTAGTACTGGATCTCCCACGCCTGCATCGCCACCTGCCCGCCGAGCAGTGAGGTATCGATCTTCTGGCCGACGCCGGTGCGCTCGCGGGCGAAGAGGGCGCTGTTCACGGCCAGCGCCAGGTTGAGCGCGCCGACGTAGTCGGCGATCGCCGCGCCCGCCGGCAGGGGATAGCCGTCGCGTTCGCCGGTGACGCCCATGATCCCGCCCTGGGCCTGCACCGCCAGATCGAACGCCGGATGCGTGGCTCGCGGGCCTTTGGCCCCCCAGCCGGAGGCGTGGCCGTAAATGATGCGCGGGTTGACCGCCCGCATCTCTTCGTAGCCCAGGCCCAGCCGCTCCATCACGCCGGGGCGAAAGTTGTGGATCGCCACGTCCACCTGTTCGGCAAGCTGCAGGCAGATGCGAACGGCGGCCTCCGTCTTCAGGTTGAGCGCGATGCTGCGCTTGCCTCGGTTGAGCGCCAGGAAGTAGGGGCTGAACCGCTCCTCGCCGACGGAGCCGAGCACGCGGCCCAGGTCGCCGATGCCGGGCGGTTCGACCTTGATCACATCGGCGCCCATATCTGCAAAGATGAGCGAGGCTTGCGGCCCCTGTTGGAAGATGGTGAAATCGAGCACCTTAATGCCTGCTAGTGGTCCCATGGCCTCTCCTTTCGCGGGGTGCCCTTAGCGTACAGATCGGCGGCGGCGACGACAAGGGTGCCTCAGATCCAGTTGCCCCACGCCGTACCCTGACCCTATGATGAGCCGATGGATGAATCTACGGTTAGCATCGATCCACGCATCGCCGTACCTATCGCGGTGCTCGGCGTAGTCGTGCTGGCGATCATGTTTGTCGAGCTCTGCGGCCGCGAGGACGTCTCGTCCCTCGTGCAGGAGCCGCCCTCCGGCGATGTGCCGGCCGCAACGCTCGGCCCGACGTTTACCCCCGGCCCGACGTTCACACCCGGCCCCTCGCCTACATCCACGCCTGTCGTGCCGACGTCGACCCCGGCGCCGCTGCCTGGAGGCCAGAACCGCGACGCCGTCCGCGTGCAAGACCTGCGAACGGTTCAGGCGGCACTGGAACAGGTGCGCGACGACACCGGCAGCTATCCCACCACCGGGGAGGCGATTCAAACGCTCTGTGTCTTCACCGAGTTCGACGGTGGCTGCGAGCTGCTGGACGTGCTTGACGAGATTCCGATAGACCCGCTGGGAGAGCCATCGGACAACGGCTACTGGTACGTCTCTGATGGTGACTCTTATATTCTGTACAGTCAGCGCGAAGGCGGATCGTTTCCGGAATGCATCGATCATCCTGAGTTCCTGGAAGAAGTTCCGTCGCTGCTCTGTTTTGAAGGGCCGTAGACGAAGAGCTCGAGTCCGCTGGCGCATTCACGATGTCAGCCCAAGCGCAACCCGAAGACCCGGTGGCGCGGCGGCGGTTTAGAGCTGTGGCCGCGCGCTGGGCAGTCGCTATTCGCGCCCAGCTCTGGCAGGCGCGCGTCGACCTAGCAATCCTGGCCGGCCTAGCAGCTGCCGCCGCGGTCGTGCGGCTCGTGATGCTGGAAGAGATCCCGCCCGGCATGCACGGCGACGAGGGGTGGACAGGCATCGACGCCCGCCGCGTGCTAGATGAGGGCTGGATCGGCCCGTACGTCATGAGTGCACTCGGCCAGCCTACGGGCTTCTTGTACCTCACCGCGCCGTTCGTCAAGCTCTTCGGCGATACCGTCTTCGCCGTCCGCATCGTCAGCGCGCTTACAGGCACCGCCACGGTCTTGGTGACGTACCTAGCATTTCGCATCATGTTCGACAGGCCGACGGGGGCGATCGCGGCATTCCTTCTTGCCGTCACCGTCTGGCACCTGCATTTCAGCCGCATCGCATTCACGGTGATCTCATGGCCGCTGCTAGAAATGCTGACGTTGCTCTTCCTCTTCCTCGGACTGAGGACCGGCCGCTGGCATTGGTACGGGTTGGCCGGACTCGCCCTAGGTTTAGGCGTGTACACCTACAACGCCTACCCGGTGTTCATCATCGCGCTGGTCGTCGTCGTCGGCTGGCTGGCGCTAGGCGTTGCGATAGCGCGCATTCGAGGGCTTCGGAGCGATCGAGAACTCTTGCTGTTCGCCGGCCGCATGGCGCTCCTGGCGTCGGTAGCCATCTTGGCTGCACTGCCGCTGATCCGTTTCGCCATGGACGACAAAAACGACTACTTCGTTCACCACCGGTCGATTTCTCTCTTTGAGCAGCGTGAATGGGACACAGGAAGCTTGTCCGACCGGGCAGAGCTACTCTGGGACGGCGCCAACGACTACTTCACAACTGCGTTCTGGCGCGGCGGGGAAGACGGTGCGGACGCGGCCGGCCACCAGGCGCTGGTGGACAGGGTCTCGCTGACCCTGATGGTGGCGGGTGTCGCCATCTTGCTCTGGCGCTGGCGGCATCCTTCCAGCGTCACCGTCCTCATCATGGTCGCTTTGCTGCCGGCCGGCGCGATCATCACCACGCAGGGCGACTTTCGGCGAACACTCGGCATCGTGCCATTTCTGGCCGTGCTCACTGCCGTGCCTCTCGCCCTCTGGTGGCAGCAGAGCGGAAGGCTACCGCCAGCGTTCCGAAACGCGTCGTACGCTGGGATCGTGGCCATCGTTGGCCTGGTTGCGTATCTTAACCTGAGCTTCTATTTTGACGACTTTCCTGATACGTCTATCGCCCAGGTAACGTTCGGTCATGAGATTACCGATGCATCGATCTATGTCAGCGACCTGCCAGACGACACCGTCATCTACTTCTACAGCGGGCGCTGGAGTTACGAGTACGAAACCCGCCGCTACCTGGCGCCGGATCATCGAGGCGAAGACCGCTCGGTTGAGTTCAACAACGAGTTTAGCTTGACGCCGGGAGACGATGCGGACATCACCTACATCTTCCTCCACCCGTACCTGGAGCAGGCGGATGCTGTGGCGCGGCTCTACCCCGGTGGCACGCTCGTTGAGGGGAGCGGCTCGTTTCGCGCCTATCTGCTGCCCCGATCCGTTGCGCCGGATCTGCCTTCGAACGCTCCCAAGCCGACTCCCGTCCCGCCGGAAGTGGCGGAGCAGGCCGAGGCGATCACTCGCGACGTCGTTCGCATTCAAGACCTGGCGACGATTCGACTGGCGCTGGAGGGCTACCGCAATGCGGAAGGCCAATACCCCGACAACGACGGATTAGGCCAGACACTATGCACGTACGTGGACCTGGACGTTGGCTGCGCGCTGCAAGAGAGCCTCGGCACGATTCCCCACGATCCAGAAGGCGGCCCCGACAACGACGGCTACTGGTACGCCTCCGACGGCAGCGCGTACACGCTCTACGCCCTGCGGGAGACGGACTCCTTCCCCGCCTGCCGGGAGCACCCTGAGTTCCTCGATCGCTACGAATCGCTCCACTGCATCCACGGGTCGTAGGCGATCGGCGGATGCCGCGCCAAGTCTAGCAGTGGAGACGGAGTTGACACTCACAGAAACCGATGGTATGTTCTTACCAGAACACTCGTTCCGAATAGAAGAGCGAAGGGAGCGCGTTATGAAAAGTCTCTCAACGAAGCAGCAGGCGATCCTCGAGTTTCTGCGCCAGTTCATTCGCGATAAGGACTACCCGCCAAGCATCCGTGACATCCAGCTCGGCTGCAAGATCAGCTCGACCTCCGTCGTCGACTACAACCTGAAGGCGCTCGAGCGGCTCGGCCACATCCGCCGCGACCGCGAGGTCTCCCGCGCGATCGAACTGCTGGACGGCACCGGCCGCCGCCCGTCCACCATCCCCGTGCCGATCATCGGCACCATCGCCGCCGGCGAGCCGATCCCCGTGCCCTCTGCGGACACCTGGTCGAACATAGATTATGACAACGTAGTGGAGGTGACGGAGGAGATGACCGGCGGCAAGGCGCAGGTATACGCCCTTCGCGTCAAAGGCGACTCAATGATCGATGCGCTGGTGAACGACGGCGACATCGTCATCCTGGAAGCAACGCATTCCGCCGCCGACGGGGAGATGGTCGCCGCCTGGCTGAAAGACACGGGCGAGGTCACGTTGAAGAGGTTTTACATGGACGGCGATCGGGTGCGCCTGCAGCCGGCCAACGCAACGATGAAGCCGATCTTCACCGACCCGGAGAACCTGGAGATCCAGGGTCGCGTCCTGACGACAATCGGTAATCGCGGCTAGCGCCGCGCCCGGGCATCGCGGCTAGCGCCGCGCTACCTCCCGCTATCTCCCTGTCATCTCCGAGCCAGCGCCGGTTGCCGTCGCGTGGCGCCTCCGCCCGCGGGCCGGGCGAGAGCGGCAAGCTCTGCCAGCAGCAACTGTAACGCCGTCTCGTCATCAAAGATGCCGCGCTTCACCGCCAGGTCGGCCGCCAGCAGTCTTCGATACGCCTGCCGTAGCCGTTCGATCGTGTAGCGAGGCGCCTGCTTCAACAGCCGCTGGATCACGAACCCCTGCACTCGTAATCGAGCGCTGATCTCGGGCGGGCGTATCCCTTGCTCCAGCATCCCTTTGGCTAACAGCAGCAACCGGTACTGGCGGGCGACGAGCATGAGTAGCCGCTGCGGCGATTCGCCCTCCGCCAGCAGGCGCTGCACCAGCTCCGCCGCGTCGCGCGCGCGACCTTCCACCACGGCGTCCGCCATGGCGAATGCGCTCGGCTCGCGCGCCAGGCTGACCAACGACCGCACATCCTCCTCCGATATCTGGCCCTCGCCGCGGAACGTCGCCAGCTTTCGCAGCTCGCTGTCCAGCGTCCACAAGTTGTTGCCGACTAGGGCGGCCAGCGTGGCCAGGGCGCGCGCATCCAGAACGGCCTCGTAGCGTTGCGCCCGCTGCCGGATCCAGGCTGCCAGGTCGGCCGGGCGCAGCGGCTCGAACTCCTGCGTTTGGGCCAGCGGCCGCAGCGCCTGCAGCAGCGGATTCTGGGCGCGCAGCTCGCCGTCCAGGAACACCAGCGCGGTGCTCTCCGGCAGCGCAGGCAGCGCATCGAGCAGCGGCTGCCAGGCCGCAAGCGGGCCACCGTCTGTCTTCTCGGCGTCCTTCTTCTTGCTCGCCGCCTTGCGCCGACGGGGCCGGCGGGTCGTTTCGAACTTCGATAACAGCCCCCGCACGATGATGAGCCGGATGCCGCCCAGCAGCGGCACGGTCTGCGCCTGCGCGAGCAGCTCCTCTGGCTTTGCGCTGGCGCCGTCGATGTTGGTGGTGTTGTCGGCCAGTGTGCCGTCGCTGTCCAGCTCCTCGCGCAGCGCGGCCAGCGCCTCCGTCGCGCTGAAGTCGTCCTTGCCGTAGAGGATGCTGATCGTCAATCTAGGTTCGCTTTCCAGCCGACTAAGACAACAGCAGCCACGCCGGCGAAGATCAGCGCGCCGGGCCAGAGCAGGCTCGCCGCGAACTCGCTCATACGGCCGCCGGCGCTCTCGCCGTCCGCGCTCACGGCCTGATAGGCGCCGAACGCAGCCGCCGTCATCAGGCCGAGCGCCAGGGCGGAGACGATGAGGATGAGGTCTCCTCTGCTCAGCAAAGGATGGCGTTCAGGCATGCGGTCCTCCCACGTGGCCGGGCCTTAGCCCGACGCTAGCCGGCATCTGCCCGCGGCAGTCAGGCGGGCTTGCCCTTGTGCGCCGCTGGCCGTAGTCTGGCAGGGGTTCGATTTATGTTCATCTTCGCCTGGGTTCTCGTCGGCATCGGCTTTGGGCTCTACCTTGGCGCCTTCTCCCAGGGGCCGGGCCCTTCGATGAGTGATAATCCGCTCCAGGCCTTTATGTTCTTCGGCGCAACAGCCACCATGGTGACGGGCTTCCTACTGCTCGTCGCCTAAGCGGACTTCAGTGCTGGCCTAGCACTTGCCTCGTTCTATCACTCGCTCGCAGGAGCTGGACGGCCATATCTCGACGGTGCCCATCTGGGCAAACGGCGTCATGTACTGCCTGATCGGCTCTTCGCTCTCCGCGTCTACGATGAGATAGATCGTGTGGCCGCCGTCGATGACGGCCTCGCTATGGAGCGTCACGCCCGCCTTCGCGGCGTTCTCTTTCGATACGTGGGATACCAGCATCGGCCCCATCTGGGGGTCACCAGCCGGGCAACTCTCGGCTGCGTGCTTTGCTTGCACGACGAACAGTGGCATGTTGACCTCCTCATCGGCGCTCCGTGCCGGCGCTACTCGCCGGCCGCGTCCTTACAGTAGCAGATCGCACTGGCGGGAGTGCATGGGAGCTAAGGGTACTGCTGCGCCCAGGTTCGGCCGCCGTCCGTGGTAGCTAATGAGGACTCCCTGGCGGAGGTTGAGGCGGAGCCGGGAACAAATGGCCGCGCTACTACGTCTTACACCCATGAATGCCAGCTGGACAGGAGG
>JADFKB010000027.1 GCA_022565155.1 Chloroflexota bacterium
CATCCTGCCGGAGGCGTACGACATGGTGAGGATGGGCGTCGAGCGCGAGACGTTCACGCCGGTGACGGGAGAGGCGCGGCGGCTGACAGGCCGCGACGTGCGCCGCGTTAACCGGCTGTATCGCGCCGATGGGACACCGGCCTTCTACACTGCCCAGAACATCGACGATGCTGTCTACTACGGCGCGTTCGACGAAGATCGGCTGGTCGCAGTCGCCGGCACGCACGTCGTCTCGCAACCAGAAGGTATTGGCGTCATCGGCAACGTATTCACGCACCCGCGGTATCGAGGACAGGGGATAGGCACGCTGGTGACGAGCGCCGTCACGCGAGAGCTGCTTACGAGCGGCCGTGAAGTTGTGCTCAGCGTCGATCCGGCGAACGAAGCGGCGGTGCGAACGTACAGGAGGCTCGGCTTCCGGGAGGCCGCCCGCATCATCGAAGGGCCGGCCGTCCGCCGCGATCTTGGCATCCTTGCCTTCGTGCGGCGGAGGCTGGCGGCGCTGCGCGGCCGGCGCTACGGAGCGGAGTTGGTACATCTGCCTGAATAGGCCACGGAAGCGAGCGGCAGTACGCAGCGCATCTAGCTAGGAAAGGAAGATCCATTGACGACAGAAGCGACGGCAAAAAGCGACATTCGCGACCCGGGGTTGGCGGAAGAGGGCGTCCGGCGCATCGAGTGGGCGGAGCGCGAGATGCCCGTAATCCGCTCGATCCGCGAGCGCTTCGCCAAAGAGAAGCCGCTGCGGGGCGTGCGTCTCGCCGGCTGCCTGCACATCACGACGGAGACCGCGAACCTCGCGCTCGCGCTGCGGGACGCCGGCGCCGACCTGGTGATGTGCGCCAGCAACCCGCTCAGTACGCAGGACGACGTCGCTGCCGCCCTCACCGTGGAGTACGGCATCCCCACCTACTCGATCAAGGGTGAGGACGACGAGACGTACTACAAACACCTGAACCAGGCGTTGGACCACCGTCCGCAACTCACCATGGACGACGGGGCGGACCTGGTCGCCGAAATCCACCGGAAGCGCACCGATCTGCTGGACGACGTCGTCGGCGGCACGGAGGAGACGACCACCGGCGTGATCCGGCTGAGGGCGATGGCGAAGGACGGCGCGCTGAAGTACCCGATCATCGCCGTGAACGAGGCGAACACGAAGCACCTCTTCGATAATCGCTACGGCACGGGCCAGAGCACGCTGGATGGCATCACGCGCGCGACGAACATCCTCTGGGCGGGTAAGAACGTCGTCGTCGTCGGCTACGGCTGGTGCGGCCGCGGCGTCGCGATGCGGGCGCGCGGCATCGGCGGCCAGGTGATCGTGACAGAGGTCGACCCGCTACGCGCGCTGGAGGCCGTGATGGACGGCTTCCGCGTCATGCCGATGCTGGAGGCCGCGGCCATCGGCGACATCTTCATCAGCGTCACCGGCGACATCAACGCCATCGACCAGCACCACATGGAGGTGATGAAGGACGGCGCCATCGTCGCCAACTCCGGCCACTTCAACGTGGAGCTGAACATCGAGGCGCTGAAGGCGATGGCCGAGAGCAGCCGCCAGGTGCGCCCCTTCGTCGAGGAGTTCCGGATGGGCGATGGCCGGCGCATCTTCCTGCTGGGGGAAGGACGGCTGATCAACCTGGCCGCCGCGGAAGGCCACCCGGCGAGCGTGATGGACATGAGCTTCGCGAACCAGGCGCTCAGCATCGAACATCTGGTGCTGTCGGAGAAGTCGCTGACGCCGGACGTCTACGACGTGCCAAAAGAGATCGACGAGGAGATCGCCAAGATGAAGCTGGCGGCCATCGGCATCGAGATCGACGAGCTGACGGAAGAGCAGCGCACGTACCTCTCGAGCTGGGAAACCGGCACGTAACGAAAACGGCTAGCTAAGGAGACGAGCGATGAGCGGCACCACATTCATGACTTCACCCTCGCTATTCCTGACTTCGGAGTCGGTGACGGAGGGACATCCCGACAAGATGTGCGACCAAATTTCGGACGCGATCCTGGACGCCATACTGGCGCAAGACCCCGCCGCGCGCGTCGCCTGCGAGACGGCTGTCACCACCGGCCTGGTGCTCGTCATGGGCGAGATCACGACCGACTGCTACGTCGATATGCCTTCGATCATTCGCGATACGGTGCGGGAGATCGGCTACACGCGCGCGAAGTACGGCTTCGACTTCGAGACGTGCGGCGTCACGATCTCCGTTAAGGAGCAGTCCGGCGACATCGCGCAGGGCGTCGATCACTCACTCGAGGAGCGCAGCGGGGATGCGACAGCGGACGAGCTGCCGCTGGAGCAGGGCGCAGGCGACCAGGGAATGATGATCGGGTTCGCTTGCACGGAGACGCCGGAGCTGATGCCGCTGACGATCTCGCTGGCGCACAAGCTCTGTCGCCGGCTGGCGCAGGTGCGTAAAGAGGGGGTGCTGGACTACCTGCGGCCGGACGGCAAGTCGCAGGTGACGGTGGAGTACGAGTACGGCAAGCCGAAGAGGGTCGCTACTGTCGTGATCGCTACGCAGCACGACCCGGCGGTTCCGCACGACCAACTCGAGAAAGAGATCATCGAGACGGTGATCAAAGAGGTGATACCGGCCGATCTGCTGGATGATACGCAATTCCTCGTCAACCCGACCGGCCGCTTCGTCGTCGGCGGGCCGATGGGCGACGCCGGCCTGACCGGCCGCAAGATCATCGTCGATACCTACGGCGGCATCGCCCGCCACGGCGGCGGCGCCTTCTCCGGCAAAGACCCGTCGAAGGTCGACCGCAGCGCCACCTACGCCGCGCGCTACGTGGCGAAGAACATCGTTGCGGCCGGTCTCGCCGATCGGGTTGAGTTCCAGCTCTCGTACGCCATCGGCGTCTCGCACCCGACGTCCGTCGCCATCGAGACCTTTGGCACCGGCCACGTCGATGACGAGCTGATCTTGCGTCTGGTGCGCGAGCACTTCGACCTGCGGCCGGGCGCGATCATCCGCGACCTGGACCTGCGCCGGCCGATCTACCGCGCCACGGCCGCCTACGGTCACTTTGGCCGCGAGGACATCGATGCGCCGTGGGAGCGCACGGACCGCGCCGACGCGCTGCGTGACGCCGCCCGCCGGGCGGAAGGGACATCGCCGTCCGTCGGGCCCTCCGTCGGCACGGAGACGAGAGGGTAGATCTGACAACTCGTACGGGCGTTCAGAGCGCGTTCGTTCGTAGGGGCGTTCAATTGAACGCCCCTACAGGAGAGAAACCGGAGGGTCACGATAGACGCAAGGAAGCGATATCGGCGTTCGATACGCTTGCAAGACTACGATTATTCTCAGGCAGGCGCGTACTTTGTCACGATCTGCACGCGTAATGGCGAGCTACTCTTTGAAGAACCTTCCGTTAACCAGATCGCGAAAGAGTGCTGGTTAGCGCTGCCGGATCATTTTCCAAGCGTTGCATTAGACGAATGGGTGATCATGCCGAATCACATGCATGGCATTCTGGTTGTCGAGGAGGGCGGTACCGTTAGGGGCGTTGAACGTCGTCATGACGGTAGGGGCGTTCAATTGAACGCCCCTACACCGAGAGATTTGAACAGCCCCCATTCTGTCATCTCGCCGCAGCGAGGAACGCTGGCGGTCATTATGCGGACGTATAAGTCCGCGGTCACAACCCGGTGCAGGCGGGCTGGCTACGAAGATTTCGGTTGGCAGCGGAACTACTACGAACACATCGTCCGTGAGGAGTCCGATTTGGATCGCATTCGTCAATATATCCACGACAATCCTCTACACTGGGAGCTGGATGAGTACTATCCGGCGCGTGAGTTGTCGAGAGCGAAATAGGAGAATCCCTTGTTCGCAATTATCTTAGCCGGCGGCAAGGGAGAGCGGTTGCGTCCCCTCACTGCCGATCGGCCCAAGTCGATGGTACCGCTCGGCGGCAAGCCGATTCTGGAGCACCAGCTGCTCTGGCTGCGCGACGGCGGCGTCACGGACGTCGTGATCGCCTGCGGCTACCTGCATCAGGTGATTCAAGACTACTTCCAGGACGGCCGTACGCTGGGCCTGCGGCTACAGTACTCCGTGGAGGACGAGCCGCTGGGCCGCGGCGGGGCGCTGAAGCTGGGCTACCGCCAGGTGCCGGAAGGCGAGCCGTTCGTTATCGCCACCAACGGCGATAACGTGATCAGGCAGCCGCTGGCGCCGATGATCCGCCAGCACCAGCGCACCGGCGCGGTCGGGACGCTGCTGCTCGTCCAGCTACGCAGCCCGTACGGCATCGTGAAGCAGCGGGGCAAGCGCATCACCGGCTTCGAGGAGAAGCCGCTGCTGCCGCACTGGCTGAGCGGGGGCGTCTACGTGCTCGGCCCTGAGTTCTTCGCTGGCCTGCCCGACGTTGGCGATCACGAGGACAGGTTGTTCCCGCGGCTAGCCGCCGCAGGCCGCCTCTATGCCTTCCGCTCTCATAGCTACTGGAAGGCGATCGATACCGTGAAGGACCTGAAAGAAGCGGAAGCCGCGCTGGAAGCTGGAGAGCAGAGATAGTTGTGACTGTCGCCAACTTGGACGATCGCGCCACCATTACTAGACTGGATCCGCACGGCCTGCTCGCTCGTATCGAGGCGTTGCCGGAGCAGTGCGAGGTGGCGTGGCGAAACGCCGTTGATCTGACGCTGCCGGAGCGCTACGCTCGCGCGCGCAACGTCGTGCTGCTGGGCATGGGCGGCTCGGCGATAGCGGGCGATGTGTTGCGGACGCTGAGCGTTCAGTCGGGGAGTAAGCCCGTCTCGCTCGTACGCGGTTACGATCTGCCTGCCTCTGTTGATGAAGAGACGCTCGTCGTCGCTTGCAGCCACAGTGGCAACACGGAGGAGACGCTCTCGGCGTTTGAGCAGTCGCTCGCCGCTGGCGCGATGACGCTCGTTGTTACGACAGGCGGCCGGATAGCGGAGCTGGCAACAGACGCCGGCGCGCCCGTGTTTAGCTACCAATACGACGGCGAGCCGCGCTCCTCGCTGGGCCACCAACTGATGGCGTTGGTAGCTGTGGGAGAGCGCGCCGGGCTGCTGGAGCCGCAAGAAGATGCGGTTGCAGAGGCGGTGACGTTGATGCGGGCGCAGCGCAGGCAGCTAGGTTTTGAATCGCCGGGCAGCAAGAACGCGGCGAAGCAGCTTGCGGCGCGGCTGCGCGGAAAGATACCTGTCGTCGTCGGCGCGGGCGTGCTGGTGGAGGCGGCCTATCGCTGGAAGACGCAGTTGAACGAGAACGCCAAGTGCTGGGCGATCGCGGAGCAGCTTCCGGAGCTGGACCACAACAGCATCGCCGGCTTTGGGCTGCCGGATGCCTCGCAGCTACATGTTGTCTTCCTCAGGCACGCTGCGCTCCACCCGCGATTGCTTCTTCGCTACGAAGCGACGGCCGGCGCGCTAGCCGAGGCGGGAGTCTCGCACGAAACTGTCGAGGCGCTGGGGATGAGCCCTCTCGCCCAGGTGCTGACCGCGATCTACATCGGCGACCTGGTTAGCTACTACCTGGCGCTGCTCTACGGGGTCGAGCCGTCGCCGGTAGCGCCTATCGATACCCTGAAGACAAAGCTGGCAGATAGTTAGATAGTCTAAACTCGGACTGCTCGACATGCGCCGACGCTAGACGCTGTCGGCGCGGATCAAGATAGACAAACGCCAGGCTGAGAGCCTGGCGTTTGCGTTACGTGTAGGGGACAGCGCGTTAGCGCTTGGTGTACTGCGGCGCCTTGCGTGCGCGCTTGAGGCCGTACTTCTTGCGCTCCTTCACTCGCGCGTCGCGCGTGAGGTGGCCGGTCTTACGAAGAATGCTGTGGTTATTCTCGTCGGCGGCGAGAAGGGCGCGGGAGATGCCGTGGGCGATCGCGTCGGCCCAACCGCTGAGGCCACCGCCGGCGACGCGCACCTCGAGCCGGTACTTGCCGGTCGATTCTGTCACCTCAAACGGATGCTGGATGGCGTGCCGGTGCTTGATGCGAGTGAACAGCTCTTCCAGCGGCTTATTGTTGACGATGTCCTCGCCCGATCCCGGGTAGAGCCGCACGCGGGCGACGGCGCACTTGCGCCGGCCGGTGCTGTAGAAGTACCGCTCGTCCGTCATGAGGACGCCTCTTCGGCCTGGGCATCTTGATCCGCGCCGACACTATCTTTGTCCGCCGCGTTAGCCTCCGGCAACGCGGTATTTTCGTCCGCCGCGTTAGCCTCCGGCAACGCGGCATCGCCTTTCGCGCTAGGCGCCTTCTTCTTCTTGGCGGCGCCTGCGTTCACCTGCGCCTCGTGCGGGTGGTCCGGGCCGCCGTAGACCTTGAGATGGCGGAGGATCTTGCGGCCCAATCGATTATGCGGCAGCATCCCTTTCACCGCCAGCTGCACCACACGATCTGGGTGCCGCTCTAACATCACCGGCAGCGGTGTCTCCTTCAGGCCGCCCGGATAGCCGGAGTGCCGTCGATACAGCTTCTGTTGCATCTTGGCGCCCGTTACTTTCACCTTCGATGCATTGACGACGACGACGAAGTCGCCGTTGTCCATGTGCGGCGTATACGTCGGGCGGTACTTGCCGCGCAGCAGCACGGCGACCTCCGACGCGAGGCGGCCGAGCGGCCGCTCCTCGGCATCGACGACGTGCCAGCGTACTACTACGTCTCCCGCCTTCAGCGAGTACGTTTTTGGATTATGCAGGTTCGACATTATTTTAGTTCCCGTTCATTATCTGAGTTCGCGTTCGCTCTTTGAGCGGTTCCGCGCTTAGCGCGCGCGCTTCAAAAGGCCGGCGCATTCGCCGGCCAGGTTTCTATCATAGCGCGTCCGCGCCTGTTAGGTCGAGTCCTGGATAGGCGACCTCGACGAGGCAGAGGCCGTGCGGCGGCGCGACAGGCTCCGCCGTGCAAGGCTCGGCTCGCTTCAGCATCGCTCGGAAGTTGTGCAGACTGAGCAGGCCGGCGCCAACTTGCGCCAGCGCCCCGGCGGTGCGCCGCACCTGCTGGCGCAGGAACGCGTTTGCCTGCATCTCTACGGTGACTAGGGCGCCGTCCCGCTCCACCCGGCAGCGGCTGACGCAGCGGACGGTGGGAACGCCCTCGCGGCGGCTGAAGGCGGCGAAGTCGTGCGTGCCGACCAGCGCGTCCGCCGCGCGCTGCATCATCGGGACATCGAGCGGCTGCGGGAAGCGCCAGGCGCGGCTGTGCCAAAGCGGCGATCGCACCTGTGCGTTGTAGATCGTGTAGCGGTACGTTCTGTGGGCGGCGTCACGCCGCGGGTTGAACCGCTTATCGACGTCCGTGGCGTGGCGAACGGCGATATCGTCGGGCAGCCAGGCGTTCAGCCCCTGGACGAACGTGTTCGTTTCGAGTGCCGATGTGGTGTTGATCGCGGCCACCTGGCCGCGTGCGTGGACGCCGGCATCGGTGCGGCCGGCGAAGGTGGCGCGTAGCTGCTCACCGGTGAACTGCTGGAGCGCCTTCTCTAGCTCTCCCTGGATGCTGGGGGCGTTGCTCTGGAGCTGGGAGCCGCCGTAACCGCTGCCGTCGTACTCGAGGACGAGGGCGATCCGGCGCGACCTGCCGTCGCGGCGCGGCGATGCGCCGTTGGTCACTCGTCTTCGGCTAGCAGCTCCAGGCGCACCATGGACGCGCCGTCGCCGCCGCGGGGGCCGAGCCTGAGGATGCGCGTGTAGCCGCCGGTGCGCCCGGCGAAGCGCGGGGCGATGTCGTCAAAGATAGTAGCGACGATCGCCTTGTCGTTCAGGTAGCGCAGCGCCAGGCGGCGGGCGTGGAGGCTGCCGTCCTTGCCCAGCGTGATCATGCGCTCGGCCGGGCGGCGCGCTTCCTTCGCCTTCGCTTCGGTGGTACGAATCGATTCGTAGGAAAAGAGATCCTTGACCAGATTGCGCAGCATCGCCTTGCGATGGGCGGTGGGTCTGCTTAGCTTTCGTGTGCCGATCTGGTGTCGCATATCGGTTCCCGCGGCGGTGGCCGCCGCTACTTCTCCGTGTTCTCGATCAGCTCGGACGGGTCTTCGCCCGCCTCTTGCAACGCCTGGATGAGAGCGGCGCCCAGCGGGCTGACGCCATCGCCGTTGTCGCCGATGACGCCGTTCTCGCTCTCCTCGCTGTCCGCCTGCAGGTAGCCGAGCTCGGTCAGGCGATCCTTCAGTTCGTCGTAGGACTTCTGGCCGAAGTTGCGCAGCGTCATCAGCTCGTCGGCGCTCTTCTCCAGCACCTGGCCGACGGTCATCAGGCCGCTCCTCTTCAGGCAGTTGTAGGCGCGCACCGAGAGGCTTAACTCTTCGATCGGGGTGTTGTACTTATCGGCCGGCAGGGCGAGCCCGCGGCCGACGCCGTGCTCGACGACGGAAGGCTCCGGCTTGCCGAGCTGCGAGAAGATGTCGAGCTCGTCGCGGAGGATGTCGGCGCTGCCGCTGATCGCATCGATAGCGGTCATGGTACCGTCGGTCCACACGTCAAGGATGAGCTTGTCGAAGTCGGTCATCTGGCCGACGCGCGTGTGCTCCACGTGGTAGTTCACCTTGCGCACTGGGCTGAAGATGGCGTCGACAGGGATGACGCCGATCGGCATGCCGTCGGAGAGGTCGGCGGGCAGGTAGCCGCGGCCGCGCTCGACCGTGAACTCGACGGTCAGGTGCGACTTGTCGCTATCGAGCGATGCCAGGTAGAGGTCAGGGTTGACGATCTCGTAATCGGCCGCTACCTGGATATCGCTGGCATGCACGTCGCCCGGGCCGCGCGCTTCCAGGTAGAGCTTCCCCGGCCTATCAGAGAGCGGGCGCAGGCGGATCCCCTTGAAGTTGAGCAGCAGCTCCATGGTGTCTTCTCTCACGCCCTTTATCGTGGAGAACTCGTGGACGACCTCTTCGATGCGGATCGATGTGACCGCGGCACCGGGAAGCGAGCTGAGCAGGGCGCGGCGGAGCGAGTTGCCCAGGGTGATACCGAATCCAGGAGCGAGCGGCTCCGCGACGATATGCGCGTGGTCTTCCGACTCCTCCTCTATGGTGATGTGCGGAGCCTCCGGCTCGGTGACGGTGAGGCTGGCTGGTTCGCTGGTATCGAAACTGGTGACGTTCATGAACACCTTTCCTACCGGGAATAGAACTCCACAATAACGGCTGGGTCGAACTTGGCGCCTACCTGCGCGATGTCTGGCACGGCGATCACCCGGCCGCTCATGGTGGCCGAATCGACGCCGAGCCAATCGGGGATCTCCTTGCCTTGCACGCCCTCTTGCATCACCTTAATGAGCTGGCTGCGCTTGCCCTTCTCCGACCAGGCGATCTCGTCTCCTACCTTGGTTGCGCAGGAGGGGATGTCCGTCAGGCGGCCGTTGAGGAAGATGTGGCCGTGGCGGACGATCTGGCGCGCTTGGCTGCGCGAATCGGCGAATCCGAGGCGGTAGACGACGTTGTCCAGCCGCTGTTCCAACAGGCGCACCAGCGTATCGCCGGTGACGCCGGAGCGGCGCATGGCCTCCTTGTAGTAGCGGCGGAACTGCTTCTCCAGCACGCCGTAGGTGACGCGGGCGCGCTGTTTCTGCTGTAGCTGCAGGGCGCGGTCGGAGACTCTCCGCCGCCGCATGCCAAAGCGTTTCTGCTGGCCGGGCGGGTTGGGGCGGCGCTCAAACGCGCACTTGGGCCCCATGCAGCGATCGCCCTTCAGATAGAGCTTGTCGCCGTAGCGACGGCAGAGCCGGCAAACCGGCCCTGTATAGCGGGCCATGCTTCCTCCTTCTTTCTTAGACGCGCCGGCGCTTGCGCGCTCGGCAGCCGTTGTGCGGCATCGGTGTGACGTCGCGGATGCTGAGAATCGAGAGGCCGGCGGCCTCCAGAGATCGGATCGCGGCTTCGCGGCCGGAGCCGGGGCCCTTCACGCGCACGTCCACCTGGCGCATGCCGTTGTCCATCGCTTTGCGGGCGATGCGCTCTGCGGCCTGGCCGGCGGCGAAGGGTGTCGACTTGCGCGAGCCCTTGAAGCCGACGCTGCCCGCGCTCCCGGCGGCGATGACGTTGCCGTTCGGGTCGGTGAGCGTGATCAGGGTGTTGTTGAATGTGGACTGGATGAAGGCCAGCCCTTTCGGGACGGACTTCTTCTCTTTCCTGCGTGAATGACTCTTCGCTGCGCCCATGTTTTCTCCTAGTTCTCTTGGCTTACTTCTTGGCTACGCTCTTGCGCCTGCCGGCGACGGTGCGCTTCGGGCCCTTGCGGCTGCGTGCGTTGGTGCGCGTCCGCTGGCCGTGCAACGGCAGGCCGCGCCGGTGGCGGACGCCTCGGTAGCAGTTGATCTCGATCAGGCGCTGAATGTTCTGCCTCACCTGGCGCCGCAGGTCTCCCTCCACTGTGCAGGTCCTGTCGATCACTTCCCGGATGCGCGTCACCTCGCCGTCAGCCAGTTCGCTCGTCTTCTTCGCGCCCTCGACGCGCGCCTGCTCGCAGATGCTGGCGGCCAGCGTCGGGCCGATGCCATAGACGTAGCGTAGCGAGACGTCGATCCGCTTATCGCGGGGGATGTCGATGCCGGAGATGCGCGCCATCTCTTGTCCTCCTTAGCCTTGCCGCTGCTTGTGGCGGGGGTTTTCGCAAATGACGCGCACGATGCCGCGACGCCGGATGATCTGGCACTTGTCGCAGCGGCGCTTGACGGATGCTTGAACTTTCATTTCGATGTTCCTACTCTTATCTGAATCGATACGTGATGCGACCGCGGGCGAGGTCGTAAGGCGAGAGCTCCACGAGGACGCGGTCACCGGGGACGATCTTGATGTAGTGCATGCGCATCTTGCCGGAGATGTGGGCCAGTACTTCATGTCCGTTCGCCAGGTCGACGCGGAACATGGCGTTCCGCAACGGCAGCCGGACTACACCTTCGACTTCGATCGCGTCCTTCTTTGGCATGCCTCTCTTCTAACCCCGTCGCTCAGCGGCTGCGACCAGCGTGGCTGCTAGCGGTTGCTCGTCACTGCGCAGCGTCAGCACCTTCGGCTCGCCGTCCGTGATGGCGATCGTGTGCTCGAAGTGGGCCGATAGGCTGCCGTCGAGCGTGCTGATCGTCCACTGGTCTTCATGCTTCTTCGTTCGCCAGTCGCCGGTAGTGACCATCGGTTCCAATGCCAGCACCATTCCTTTGCGCAGCACCGGGCCGCGGTCCGGCGGCCCGAAGTTGGGCACCTGCGGGTCTTCGTGCATGTCGCGGCCGATGCCGTGGCCGACGTACTCGCGCACGAGCGAAAAGCCCGCCGCTTCGGCGCAGGTCTGGATCGCGTTCGATATCTCCCCTATGCGCGCTCCCGGGCGGGCGGCCCGGATGCCGGCCCATAGGGACTGGTATGTGACGTCGATTAGCCGTTGCTCCTCGGGGCCGATGTCGCCCACTGCTACGGTCAGTGCGGAGTCCGCTACGAACCCTCTGTGTGTGTTCCCCAAGTCGATGCTGACGATTTCACCGTCCCGGAGCACACGATCGCCTGGAATGCCGTGGACGATCTCTTCGTTCACGGACACGCAGACGTGCGCCGGAAAGCCCTGATACCCGAGAAATGTTGGGATCACGTCTCGCCGGCGAAACTCTTCCTTCACGATTGTATCAAGTTTTCGCATGATAAGGCCAGGGCGCACCTCTGCCGCTACCAATTCGAGCACTGCCGCCAGGATCCGCCCTGATTCGTGCATGATCTGAACTTCATCGTCGGATTTAATGATAATCGGCATAGCTTTGTTATCGTTTCCTGACGTCAGCTAGCTGACCACTGTCGTCTTCTCGATAGCAGCGAGCAGGTCCCGCGTTACGGCCTCGACCTCCTGCGCGCCATCGATCTCTACCAGCTTGCCCTGTTTGCGGTAGTGCGCCAGCAGTTCTTCGGGCGGGCGTTGCTGTTCCAGCCGTTTCCGCACCACTTCAGGCTTGTCGTCGTCCCGCTGCATCAGCTCGCCGCCGCAGCCGTCGCAGAGCTGCTCTTGTTTGGGAGGCTGGGACACCTCGTGGAAGATCCTCCCGCAGGCCGGGCACAGCCAGCGGCCGCTCAGCCTGCGTACGATCTCGTCGTCTGGCGCGTCGATGAGGAGGGCGAGGTCGGCGGCCATGCCGTGGCCGGCCAGCGCCTCGTCCAGCGCCCGCGCTTGCTGGAGCGTGCGGGGGAAGCCATCAAAGATGGCCCCTTCGCGTGCGTCCGGCTGCCGCATGCGCTCGAGCAGCGTGGCGATGGTCAGCTCGTCGGGGACCAGCTCGCCCCGCTCCATGTAGGCGCCGACCTGCTTGCCCAGCTCCGTGCCTTGCCGCACGGCCTCGCGAAAGAGGTCGCCGGTGGCGATGTGGGCGGCGTTCAGCTTCTCTGCGATGAGCTTCGCCTGGGTGCCTTTGCCGGTGCCCGGCGGCCCGAGCAGGATCAGATGCACGTTGTCTTCGTTCCTCTCGTTGCCGCTACACGCGGCTGGTTGTTGTTGGTACGCGCGGCTGCGCTGTCGAATGGGAAGGGTCAGGCTGCTAGCGAATGAAGCCTTCGTAGTTGCGCATCATCAGTTGCGATTCCAATTGTCGCATGGTATCTAGCACGACGCCGACGATGATGAGGAGGCCGGTGCCGGTCAGCGTGAGCGTGTTGACGTTCCGGAATCCCGTTACGACGTACGGCAGCACGTAGGGCATGATCGCGATTAAGCCGAGGAAGATCGCGCCTCCCCAGGTAATGCGCACCAGCACGCGCATGATGTACTCGGCCGTCGGGCGGCCGGGCCGGATACCGGGGACGAAGCCGCCGTTCTTTTGGAGATTCTCCGCCAGGTTCTGCTGCTGGAAGACGACCAGCGTGTAGAAGAAGGTAAAGACCATCACCAGCAGGAAGATCGTTCCGATGAACACCGGCGAGACGATGCTGCCCTGGGGGCTGAACCAATCGATGACGAAGTTGCCGACGTTGTTGATCAGCACGGCGTCCGGGAATTGGTCGACCATGAACTGAGCCGCGACCGGGGGGAAGATCACAATCGAGAAGGCGAAGATCAGCGGGATCATACCCGCAGAGTTTACCCTCAGCGGGATATGGCTCTGGCCGGACTGGCGATACATTCGCCCCGATCTGAAGACGCTCTTGGCATACTGAACGGGGATCCTCCGCTGCGCCTCCTGCACGAATACAATCGATGCCAGGACGGCGATGCCGATAGCGACCATGGCGAGGATGCTGAAGAGGCCGACGTTCTGGCTGACGATGCTCGGGAACAACGTCGGCAGGCCGGCGACGATGCCGCCGAAGATGATCAGCGAGATGCCGTTGCCGATGCCGTTTTCGGTGATCAGCTCCCCGATCCAGACCAGGAACATGGTGCCGGCAGTCATGGAGATGACAGCCGAGAGTGTCGGCAGCGCCTCCGGGCCGGTGAACCCGATACCGCTGACGGCGCCCGCCTGCTGCAGGATGACCAACTGACTGTAGCCTTGCACAACCGCCATCGGCACGGCCAGGTAGTGGGTGTAGAGCTGGATCCGGTTACGGCCCTGTTCACCCTCGCGGGAGAGCGCCTGGAGACTGGGGACGATCGGCACCATCAACTGCATGATGATCGAGGAGGTGATGTAGGGGTAGACGCCGAGCGCGGCGACGCTTAGGTTGCGCAGGGCGCCGCCGCTGAAGAGGTTGAGGAAGCCGAGGATGGCGTTGTCCTCGAACGCGAGCTCCAGCAGGTCGCGATTGACGCCCGGAATCGGCACGTGGGCGACAAAGCGGAAGACGACGAGCAAGCCGATGGTGAGCAGCAGCTTCCGGCGAATGTCCGGCTGCTGAAAGGCGTCGAGTACCGCCTGGAGCAGGCGGGGCCTACTCGGCGGTTGTGATCTCGCTGCTCTCGTTGGTGCTGCCACTCTGCTCCTTGTCGTCCGCCGCGTTAGCCTGCGGCAACGCGTTATCTTCGTCCGCCGCGTTAGCCTGCGGCAACGCGGCATCGCCCTCCGAGCTCGGCGTTTCTTGGTCGGCGCCGACAGCGTCTAGCGTCGGCGCCTTCTTCTTCTTGCCGTGCTGGCGCTTCGTATGCGGTTCCTTATGCGGGGTCAGCTCTTCAACGCTGCCGCCGGCCGCTTCGATCTTGGTGCGGGCGGCGGCCGAGACGCGGTGCGTCTTCACGGTCAGGGCGGCGCTTAGCTCTCCATCGCCGAGGATCTTGATCGGCTGGCGGATAGAGCGGACGATACCCGCGTCCCGCAGCGACTCCGGCGTCACCTCGCTATCGGCGGCGAAGGCCGAGAGGTCGCGCAGGTTGACGGGCACGTAGTCGATGCGGAACGGATTGGTGAACCCGCGGCGGCGGGGCAGGCGCCGGATCATCGGCGTCTGGCCGCCCTCGAAGCCGGGGCGCGTCTTGTAGCCGGATCGCGACTGTTGTCCCTTCAGGCCTTTGCCGGAGTAGGTGCCGTGGCCGCTGGCGTTGCCGCGTCCGATGCGCTTGCGGTTCTTCTTGGCGCCGCGTGGCGGCCGAAGCTCGTGTTGCTGCACGGTTAGTCTTGCGCCTCCTCTACGGCAATCAAATGGTGCACCTTATGTAGCATACCACGCAGGGATGGCGAGTCGCTATGCTCCACTGTGTGACCCAGTCTGCGCAGGCCGAGGGCGCGAATCGTCTGTTTCTGGTCGGCGCGGCGGCGGATCGCGCTCTTTACCCAGGTGACGCGCAGCTTAGCCATCTAGCTCCTCCGAGGGTAACGCCTGCGGAACGGGGGCTTCTGTATCAGACGTTACTGTCTTGGCGGCCTCGGCCTCTCGCAACGATGCCGCTATGGCGTGGCGGCGGGCGACGACTTCTTTCGGATGGCGCAGGCTCTTTAGCCCCTTGATCGTGGCCTTGACGATGTTGATCGGGTTGTTGCTGCCGAGCGATTTCGTCAGGATGTCGCGGATGCCCGCCGCTTCGACGACGGCGCGAACGCCGCCGCCGGCGATCACGCCGGTACCGGGCGAGGCGGGTTTCAGCATCACCTTCGCCGCTCCGAAGCGCGCCAGCACCTCGTGCGGGATCGTCGCCTCGTTCATTGGCACTTTGATCATGTTGCGCTTGGCGATGGTCGCGCCCTTGCGGATCGCTTCCGGCACCTCGTGCGCCTTGCCGAGGCCGGCGCCGACGTTGCCCTGGCCGTCGCCGACGACGACGACGGCGCTGAAGTTAAACCGGCGGCCGCCCTTGACGACCTTGGAGATGCGATTGATGTAGAGCACCTTCTCGGTCAGTTCCGGCTCTTGGCTGTCACTCTGCCGCTGCTCTCGCTGGCTTACCATGGGCGCTCCTTAGAACTTTAGGCCGGCTTCGCGGGCGCCCGTTGCGAGCGCCTTTACGCGGCCGTGGAACTGGTAGCCGCCGCGATCGAAGACGACCGTACTGATGCCCTGCTCTTTGGCTCGCTTGCCGATCAACTCGCCAACGAGCTTCGCTACGTCCGTCTTCGGCTTGCCGCTCGATTCGCTGCGCGCGTTCGCCTCAATATCGGAGGCGGCGACGACCGTATGGCCGCGGTCGTCGTCGATCACCTGGGCGTAGATATGCGTAAGGCTGCGATAGACGCAGAGCCGCGGACACTGCTGGGTGCCGCGCACCTTCTTGCGCACGCGCAGATGCCGTCGTAGGCGGGCGGCGCGGGCGGTCTTCGATCGTTTCATCGTTGCCAGTCCTTACTGCATCATCGTCTTCACGGCCTTGCCGGCCTTGCGACGGACGTGCTCGCCTTCGTAGCGGATACCTTTGCCCTTATACGGCTCCGGCGGGCGGACCTTGCGGATCTCGGCGGCGGTCTGGCCGACCAGCTCCTTATCGATGCCGCGGACGATGATCTTGGTGTTGCCCTCTACCTCGAACGTGATGCCATCCGGCGCGGCGACATCGACGGTGTGGGAGAAGCCGACGGCGAGCTGGAGGTTCGAGCCCATCAGCTGGACGCGATAGCCGACGCCCTGCATCTCCAGCGTCTTGCTGTAGCCGCTCTCGACGCCGATGACCATGTTCGCCAGCAGCGCGCGGGTGAGGCCGTGCAGGGCGCGGTGGGTAGGACGGTCGCTCGGCCGGGCGACGACGATGCTGCCGTCGTCGACCGCGACCTGCATCTCGGGATGGATTTCGCGCCGAAGCTCTCCTTTAGGCCCTTTTACCGTGATGGTGAGGCCGTCCAGCGTCACCTGGACACCGGAGGGGATCGGGATCGGCTGCTTACCTATGCGTGACATATCGTCGCTTTCTACCAGACGTAGCAGAGCACCTCGCCGCCGATCTTCTGGCGCCAGGCCTGCTGTCCGGCCATGATGCCTTTCGGCGTGGAGAGGATGGCGATGCCTAAGCCGTTGAAGACGCGCGGGATCTCCCGCTTCTGTACGTAGACGCGCAGGCCGGGCCTGCTGACGCGCTTGAGGCCCGTGAGCAGCGGCTCGCGGTCGCCCGTGTAGTTCAGGTGCACCCGCACGAAGCGTCGGGGGCCCTCCTCAAACGTCTCGAAATCGCGGATGAAGCCCTCATCCTTCAGCACCTTAGCGATGGATAGCTTCATCTTGGAGGCGGGGATATTGACATAATCATGCTTGACGGCAACCGCGTTGCGGATGCGTGTCAGCATATCGGCGATCGGGTCGGTCATCGTCATGGCTGATCCCCCTTTACCAGCTCGACTTCTTCACTCCGGGCAGCTTCCCCTGCAGGGCCAGCGTGCGGAAGCAGATGCGGCAGAGGGCGAAGTAGCGCATGAAGGCGCGCGGCCTCCCGCACATCTGGCAGCGCCGGATGATGCGGCTGGAGAACTTGGGCGGCCGCTTGGCCTTCTCTACGAGCGCTTTCTTCGCCATCGATACCTCCCCCTATTGGCTGCGACTGAACGGCATGCCCAGATGCTCTAGCAACCGCGTGCCCTCTTCGTCGCTCAGGGCTGTCGTCACGATGTTGATCTGCATTCCCCGTACTCGGTCGATCTTATCGTACTCGATCTCTGGAAAGATGAGCTGCTCTTGGATGCCCAGGCTGAAGTTGCCGCGGCCATCGAACGCCTTCGGCGAGACGCCGCGGAAGTCGCGGATGCGGGGCAGGACGGCGTTGAGCAGCCGGTCCAGGAACTCCCACATGCGATTGCCGCGTACGGTGACGGAGAGGCCGATGGCGTTGCCTTCACGAATCTTGAAGTTGGCTATTGAGCGCTTGGCGCGCGTGATCACGGGCTTCTGGCCGGTGATCGTCGCCAGGTCGTTCGCTGCGGCGTCCAGCGCCTTCGAGTCCTGGAGCGCCTCTCCCATGCCGATGTTCAGCACCACCTTCTCCAGCCGGGGCGCCTGCATCTTGTTCGCGTAGTTGAACTCTTTGATCAGCGCAGGCGCGATCTCGTCCTTGTACCGTTGCTTCAGTCTTGGTGTCGTCATTGCTTCTCTATCACTCCCTGTCCTTGCCGCTCTTAGTCGATGTCCTGGTCGCAGGAGCGGCAGACGCGCACCTTTACGTTGTCAGTGCGGACGCGGAAGCGGACTCGCGTCGGCTTCTCGCACGCCCGGCAGATCAGTTTAACGTTGGAGACGTGGATCGGCATCTCCTTTTCGATGATGCCGGCCGGGTTCCGTTCGTCCTTCTGGCGCTGGTGCCGTTTCACCATGTTCAGCCCTTGAATAACGATCCGGCGCTGATCCGGCAGCACCTTGTGCACCTGACCCTGCTTGCCCCGCTCCTTGCCGGTGGTGACGAGCACCGTGTCGTCGCGCTTGATCCGCTGCATCACACGACCTCCGGAGCGAGGGAGATGATCTTCATGAACCGGCGATCGCGCAGCTCGCGCGCGACAGGGCCGAAGATGCGTGTGCCGCGCGGGTTCTGCTCCTCTTCCAGCAGGACAGCCGCATTGTCATCGAACCGAATCGATGAGCCGTCGCTGCGCTGCCAGCTCTTGACCGTCCGCACGACGACGGCGCGCACGACATCGCCCTTCTTGATCTGGCTGCCCGCCTGCGCCTGCTTGACGGAAGCCACGAAGACATCGCCAACGCGGGCGTAGCGGCGGCGCGTGCCGCCCAGCACCTGGATGCACATGATCTGGCGGGCGCCGGAGTTATCGGCCACCTTCAGCCGCGTGTACTTTTGGATCACGAGCCGTCTTTCTCCTCTGACTCTTCAGACTGGTCTGGTGCTGATTCATCTGTCGATGCGGCGGCAGCGTCCGTTTGATCTGTTGTTGCGGCATCAGCGTCCCGCGATGCCGCGGGCGCTTCGTCTACGGGTTTGTCTTCTACGTCTGCGGTGGTATCTTCTGCCGGCGCTGTATCTGTTGTGGCGGCACTATCTGTTGTTGCGGCGGCAGCCTCCGGCGCCGCCGCGGGCGGCGTTTCGTCGTCTGCAGGCACTGCTTCAGCGTCCCGCGATGTAGCTGCTGTTGCGGCATCAGCCTCCGGCAACGCTGCGGGTGCTCCGTTCGCAGGGGTGTCCTGGCTGGCTACTTCTCCAGCTTCTGCCGCTTCATCTGTCATGGCGGCGTTGGCCTCGGGCTCCGGCGATGTATCTGTTGTTGCGGCGGCAGCCTCCGGCGATGTATCTGTTGCCGCGGCATCAGCGTCCCGCGATGCCGCGGGCCCTTCGTCCGCGGGGGTGTCCTGGCTGGCCGCTTCTTCAGCTTCTGCCGCTTCATCTGTCATGGCGGCGTTGGCCTCGGGCTCCGGCGATGTATCTGTTGTCGCGGCGGCAGCCTCCGGCGCTGTATCTGTTGTTGCGGCGGCAGCCTCCGGCGCCGCCGCCTTCTTCTCGCGCTTCGTCCCGAAGTATTCGCTGTCGATCTCACGCGGGGCGAGCTCGGCCACTTCGCCGCGCCGCAGTATCTCGGCGACGCGCCAGCGCTTGTTGCGGGAGAGGGGGCGTGTCTCCAAGATACGCACTAGGTCGCCGGGCTTGGCGTCCAGCCGGTCATCGTGGGCCAGGTAGCGCTTGGTGCGCCGCAGGACCTTGTGGTAGAGGCGGTGGCGCGTGGTGGACTCGACGACGACGACGACGGTCTTGTCCATCTTGTCGCTGACCACCCTGCCGGTCATGCTCTTCTGGTGTCCGGGCATGGGCTACGCTTTCCCTTCCGTCGCTGGTGCGCCAGCCGAGGCGATCTCACGCTCGCGCTGAATCGTTTTGATGCGCGCGATTTGACGCCGGCTCCCCCGAGCCAGCGATGTGTTGGCGAGCTGGCGCGTGGAGAGCTGCAATCGATTCGTGAAGAGCTGGCGATGGGCCTCTTCTAGCTCCTTGGCCAGGTCTTCATCGGACATCTCGCGCAGGTCAACTGCTTTCTGGTTCGCTGAAGGCGCCATGCTTAGATCTCCTGATGCTCGCGGACGATGAATCGCGTCTGTACAGGCAGTTTGTGCGCGGCCAGGCGCATCGCCTCGCGGGCGAGATCTTCCTTGACGCCCGCGACCTCGAACATGAGCCGTCCGCGTCTGACGACCGCCACCCAGAACTCGGGCGGGCCCTTGCCTTTGCCCATGCGGGTTTCGGCCGGCTTCTTGGAGACGGGCTTGTCCGGAAAGATGCGGATCCAGACCTTGCCGCCTCGCCGCAGCTCGTGGGTGATGGCACGGCGGGCGGCTTCTATCTGGCGCGCTGTGACCCAGGCGTTGGTGGTGGCCTGGAGGCCGAATTCGCCGAAGTTCACCTGGTTGCCGGCGTTGGCCTTGCCTCTGCGCTTGCCGCGATGCGCCTTGCGCCACGTAACCCGCTTAGGCTGTAGCATTTACTTGGCATCCTCGCCGTTATCTGTCTTGGCGGCGTCAGCGTCCGTTTGATCTGCTGTTTCGGCGTTAGCGTTATCTGTCGATGCGGCATCAGCGTCCCGCGATGCCGCGGGCGCCGCTTCATCTTCGTCCTTCGCCTGGGCGCTAGGCGCTGGCTCGTCTGCTGGCGGCGAAGCGGCCTCTGGGGCCGGGGTTGCTTCGGCCTTGGGCGTTTCGCTAGCTGTCGATGCGGCATCAGCGTCCCGCGATGCCGCTGGCGCCGGCTCGCCTGCTGGCGGCGCGACGTCCGGCGCTTCGCGCGCTTCGGGCAGCTTGTCTCCCTTGTAGATCCAGACCTTGACGCCGATGCGCCCGAACGTGGTGTGCGCCTCAGCCATGCCGTAGTCGATGTCTGCTCGCATCGTATGCAGCGGCACGCGGCCTTCCATGGTCGTCTCGCTGCGCGACATCTCGGCGCCGCCCAATCGGCCGGCGACCATCGCCTTACAGCCCTCAGCGCCCCGCGCCATGGTGCGCGAGACCGTCTGCCTGAGCGCGCGCCGGAAGGCGATGCGCCGTTCGAGCTGGTCGGCGATGTTGCGCGCGACGAGTTGGGCGTCCAGTTCCGGCATACGGATCTCCTGGATGTTGACGCGGATGCGCTTGCCTGTGAGCGATTCCAGCTTGCTGCGCAGTTCGTCGACCTTCTGGCCGCCGCGACCGATCACGATGCCCGGCTTGGCGGTGTGGATGGTGACGGTGACGACATTGGCGTTGCGCTCGATCTCAACCTTGGCGACGCTGGCGTCCTTCATCGACTCTTCCAGATAGCCGCGGATGCGGATGTCCTCTTGCAAGAACTTGCTGTAGTCGCGTTCAGCAAACCACTTGCTCTGCCAGTCGTAGATGATGCCGATGCGAAAGCCGGTTGGATGTACTTTCTGGCCCATGCTATCGCTCCCGTTCCTCCACGATGATCGTGACGTGACTGCTGCGGTGTACGTACTGGTACATGCGTCCCCTCGCCCGCGGCCGGTAGCGCTTCAACCGTCGCGAGTCGTTGGCGAACGCGCGCTTGATGTAGAGGCTATCCGGGTCCGCGGCGAAGTTGTTCTCTGCGTTGCTGGCGGCCGATTTCACGATCTTCGCCACCATGCGCGCGTGCGGCGTCGTCATGAACTGCAGCAAGTTCAGCGCTTCCTCCACGGAGTGGCCGGGCAGGTGCTCCAGCACCAGCCGCACCTTTCGAGGCGAGACTCCGGCGTATCGATTCGTTGCGCTGACTTCCATATTGTCTCACCCAGATAGCGCTCCGCGCGTATCTGGTCTTGTCTCACCCAGATAGCGCTGCGCGCGTATCTGGTTCTGTCTCTAGCGCTACTCGTACCTGCGCCGGACGATCTGCTTGTCGGACGCCTTCTTCTTGCCCCGGGTGCGGTGGCCCAGCGTAGGCTTGCCCCACGGCGTCTTCGGCGTCGACATGCCGATTGGCGCCTTGCCTTCGCCGCCGCCGTGCGGGTGGTCGCTCGGGTTCATCGCCGAGCCGCGGACGCGGGGCCTGCGCCCTCGCCAGCGGGAGCGGCCGGCCTTGCCGAGCTTGGTCAGGCTGTTCTCGACGTTTCCTATCTGGCCTAACGTCGCCAGGCAGGCGGACGGCACACGGCGCATTTCGCCGGAGGGCAGCCGCAGCAGGCAGGTGGCGCCCTCTTTCGCCATCAGTTGGACGGAGGTGCCGGCGCCGCGTGCCAACTGGCCGCCGCGGCCGGGCTGGAGTTCGATGTTGTGCACCTGCATGCCGGTGGGGATGTTGGCGAGCGGCAGCGCGTTGCCGGTACGTAGCTCCGCTTCTGGTCCGGCCGAGATCGTGTCGCCGACCTTGAGGCCCTGCGGCGCCAGGATATAACGCTTGTCGCCGTCCCGATAGTGAATCAGGGCGATGCGGGCCGTGCGGTTCGGATCGTACTCTACCGACGCGACATTGCCCGGCACGCCGAACTTGTCGCGCTTGAAATCGATGATGCGTAGTTGCCGTTTGGCGCCGCCGCCGCGATGGCGGACGGTGATGCGGCCCTGTTGGTTGCGGCCGGCCTTCCGCTTTTTCGCGACGGTGAGGCGGCGCTCCGGCTTCGCCTTCGTGATCTCATCGAAGGCGAAGCCGGTCATGCCGCGACGGCCGGGCGATGTGGGCTTGAAGCTCTTCGTTGCCATTCTGTTCCTCTTACCCAGATAGCGCTGCGCGCGTATCTGGTTCTGATTCTCTATCCTGCCTAGACGCCCTCGAAGATCTCGATCGTATCGCCCTCAGCGAGGGTCACAATCGCTTTCTTCCAGTCGCGCGCTTTTGTGTAACGCATGCCGGTGCGGCGGCGCTTGCCGCGAACGTTCATGGTGTTCACCTTCAACACGCGCACCTTGAACGCGATCTCGATCGCGTGGCGCACCTGCGGTTTGTTGGCCCGCGTGTCGACTTCGAACGCGTACTTGCTTTCGCCGGCCAGAATCGTCGCCTTCTCTGTGATCAGCGGCCGGATGATCACCTGGTACGGGTGGATCGCCTTAGCCATTGGCTGCCACCTCGGGAATCGGCGCCCGGCGCTTCGTTGCCCGTTCGCCGCCCCAGACCGCTTCCGCGACGTGGACCGCGTCTTCCGTCATCAGCAGGCTGCGGTGCGAGAGCAGATCGAGCACGTTCAGGTACGCTGCCGGCAGCCACTTTACCTTCTGCAGGTTTCGGACGCTGTGCTTGATGCCGACTGATGGCTGGCCGGTCACGACGAGCGTGCTCCGTTCGAACCCAAATACGTCGAGCAGCGTCCGCAGCTCTTTCGTGCGCGGCGTCTCTATCACCAGCGCATCGATCACCCGCAGCGTGCCGTTGGCGGCTTTCGCTGAGAGGACGGAGCGCAGCGCCAAACGACGCATGCGCTTCGGCAGATCCTGGTGGTAGCTGCGTGGCCGCGGCCCGAAGGCGACGCCGCCGCCGCGCCGGATGGGCGACCGAATCGATCCCGCGCGCGCGCGCCCTGTGCCCTTCTGCCGGAAGAGCTTGGCCGTGCTGCCGCGCACTTCGCCGCGGCTCTTGGTCTTGTGCGTGCCGCGGTGGAGGTTGGCCCGCTGGGCCAACATCGCCTGGTGGACGAGCGAGCGGTGCGGCTTGACGCCAAACACCTGGTCGTCGACGTCGATCGACTTCACCTTCTTACCCTCGCGGTCGAGTACGTCCAGCTTCACGACTTGTCTTCCGTTTGATCTGTCGCTGCGGCGTCAGCGTCCGGCGACGCCGGTTCCTCTGTATCTACGTCCGGCGCGTCTGCCGGGGCGTCGTCCGACTCCGCCGTCGCTTCGTCGTCGACCGCGTCTGTCGATGTCTCTTCAACCTCAGCCGCTGGCGTCGCTTTTTCTTCTTCGGATTCTTCTGGCGCCTTCGGTGTGCGCTTGCGGGCGGCCTCCAGCGTTTGCGCGGAGTAGCGGATCTTGAGCAATCCGTTGCGTGCGCCCGGCACCGAGCCGGCGACGAGGAGGATGCCGCGCACAGGGTCGCTTTGGAGCACTTCCAGGCCCTGAACGGTCACCTGCTCCGCGCCCATGTGGCCGGCCATGCGCATTCCCTTGAAGACGCGGCCGGGTGTGTTTCCTGAACCGATCGACCCGCCCGCGCGGTGGCGATCCGACTGGCCATGCGTCTTCGGGCCGCCGGCGAAGTGGTGGCGCTTGACGACGCCCGCGAATCCGCGGCCCTTGCTGATGCCGGTGACGTTGACGCGGTCACCCTCTTCGAAGATCTCCGTGCCTACTCGTTCGCCAACAGCGTGCTTCGAGGTGTCCTCGATTTTGAACTCGCGCAGGTAGCGCAGGTCGCCCTGCCGCTTGAGGTGGCCGCGCATCGGCTTGTTCATCCGCTTCTTCGCGCCGAAGCCGAGCTGGACGGCGCGGTAGCCGTCGCGCTCCTCGTTTCGAATCTGCGTGATCAGGCAGGGGCCGGCCTCGATGACGGTGGCGCCGCGCAGGCTGCCTTCCTTATCGAAGAACTGGATCATGCCGAGCTTGCGGCCGAGCAGCCCGTCGATCATAGCTTCACCTCGATATCGACACCGGCGGGTAGCTGGAGCCGCATCAGCGTATCGACGGTGCGCGACGTTGGGTTCTGGATATCGATGATGCGCTTGTGCGTGCGAATCTCGAACTGCTCTCGCGAGTCCTTGTCGATGAACGGCGAGCGGATGACCGTGAACTTTCTGATGTGCGTGGGCAGCGGGATCGGCCCGGCCACGACTGCGCCCGTACGCTCCGCCGCCTCGACGATCTGCACCGCAGACTGGTCGAGGATGCGGTGGTCGTAGGCCTTCAATCGAATACGGATCGTCTGCTGTGGCATCCCTTAGGCCCTCGCCGGTTTCGCTACACGGCCGCCGGCGACACGCTCCGCCACTTCGGCCGGCACCTGCTTATAGTGATCGAACTCCATGCTGTGTGTGGCGCGGCCCTGCGAGAGGGAGCGCAAGTCCGTAGTATATCCAAACGATTCGGCTAGAGGTAGCGTGGCGCTGATGATCTGGAGCTTTCCGCGCGGCTCCACGCCCACCACCTGGCCCCGGCGGCTGTTAATGTCTCCCAGCACGTCGCCGAAGAAGTTGTCCGGCGTGCTGATCTCCAGCCGCATGATCGGCTCCAGCAGCACTGGCTCCGCCCTCTTCAACACCTCTCGAATCGCTAGGATGCCGGCGTTTCGGAAGGCCAGCTCGGACGAGTCGACCGGATGGTGCTGGCCATCGACCAGCGAGACGGCGACGTCGAGCACCGGGTAGCCGGCCAGGATGCCGGTCTCCAGCGCCTGCTGGACGCCCGCTTTCACCGCCGAGACGTACTCGCGCGGAACCGAGCCGCCTCTGGTGGCGTCGATGAAGTCGAAGCCGCGGTTGCGTTCCAGCGGCGTGATCTCGATATCGACGACGGCGAACTGGCCGTGGCCGCCGGTTTGGCGGACGAAGCGGCCTTGCGCTTTGGCGCTGCGCGTAATCGTCTCTTTGTAGGCGACCTCAGGCCGGCCGACCGTCGCCTCGACGCGGAACTCACGCTGCAGCCGGTCGGCGATGACTTCCAGGTGTAGCTCGCCCATGCCGGAGATGATCGTTTGGCCGGTTTCCTCGTCATAACGAGTACGGAACGTGGGGTCTTCCTCAACTAGGCGGTGCAGGCTCTCGCCCAGGCGGTCTTGGTCTTCCTTCGTCTTCGGCTCGATCGAGCGTGAGACGACGGGCTCCGGAAAGGTGATCGATTCGAGCAGGATCGGGTTCGCCGGGTCGCAGAGGCTGTCGCCGGTGAACGTGTTCTTCAGTCCGATTGCCGCCGCGATATCGCCCGCGTAGACGTCGCTAATCTCTTCGCGGCTGTTGGCGTGCATCCTGAGCAGCCGCCCGAAGCGCTCCTTCTCGCCCTGGGCCGTGTTATAGACTGCGGCGCCCTCACTGACGTGGCCGGAGTAGACGCGGAAGTAGGCGAGCCGCCCGACGTAGGGGTCGCTGACGATCTTGAACGCAAGGGCGCAGAACGGCTCGTCGTCGTCCGCCCGCCGCTCGAGCGGTTCGCCAGTTTCCGGGTGGGTGCCGGTAACGGGAGGCACTTCGTTGGGAGCAGGCAGGTAAGCGATAACGGCATCGAGCAGCGGCCGTACGCCCTTATTGCGCAACGCGGCGCCGCAGAGGATGGGCGTGGCCAGGTTGGCGATCGTCGCGCGGCGGAGCGCCTTCTTCAGCTCCGTGGTGGTCACTTCGTGGCCCTCTACGTAGCTAATCATCAGCTGGTCGTCGACCTCGGCTGTGCGCTCGATCAGGCGGTCGCGGTGCTTGGCGGCTTCGTCGGCTAGCTCGGCGGGGATCGGCGCGCTGACCGGGCCCTCGTCCCGTCCGGGCGGGAAGGTCCAGGCCTGCTCTTCGATTAGGTCGATCACGCCTTCGAACTCGGATTCGCTGCCCATAGGTATCTGGATCGGCAGCGGCTTCGCATCCAGGCGTTCGGCGATCATATCGATCGTGCGCCAGTAGTCGGCGCCGACGCGGTCCATCTTGTTGACGAAGCAGATGCGCGGCACCTGGTAGCGGTCGGCTTGGCGCCAGACCGTCTCGGACTGCGGTTCGACGCCGTGGACGGCGTCGAAGACGACGATGCCGCCGTCCAGCACGCGCAGGCACCGTTCGACTTCGACCGTGAAGTCGACGTGGCCGGGGGTATCGATGATATTGATGCGATGGCCGTTCCAGTCCGCGGTGGTGGCGGCGGCGGTGATGGTGATGCCGCGCTCCCGTTCTTGCGCCATCCAGTCCATGACGGCGGTGCCTTCGTGCACTTCGCCGATCTTGTAGGTGCGGCCGGTGTAGAAGAGGATGCGTTCGGTCACGGTCGTCTTGCCGGCATCGATGTGGGCGATGATGCCGATGTTACGTACCCGTTCGATTGGATTGTCTCTCGTCATCTGTTTCGCTCACCTGGCAAGCTGAAGGGCCTCCGCAATGGAGGCCCGTTGGGCTCGCTTTACCATCGATAGTGCGCGAAGGCACGGTTTGCCTCCGCCATGCGATGCGTGTCCGCCTTTCGCTTGATCGTCACGCCCTGGTTACTCGCGGCCTCGATCAGCTCTGCGGCGAGGCGTTCGGACATCGTCCGGCCGCGGCGGGCGCGCGCCGATTGCAGAAGCCAGCGCAGCGCCAGCGCCATCCTGCGCTCGGCGCGAATGTCGACGGGCACCTGATAGGTGGCGCCGCCGACTCGTCTCGGCTTCACCTCGACGACCGGCGTCGCGTTCTGGACTGCCTGCTCGAACACTTCCACCGGGTCCCGCTTCTCCTTCTCCTCGATCTCGTCCAGCGCGGTATACATAATGCGCTCCGCGAGGCTCTTTCTGCCCTCGCGCATCAGCTTGTTGACGAACATGCTGATCAGCTGGTTGCCGTACTTGGCGTCCGGCGCGATATATCGCTTCGTTGCGCGCGATCGTCGTGACATCTACTTCTTACCCTCTGTTACGAACAGCGCCGTCCCGGATGGACGGTGCGCTGTGCTCGATTACGTAGTGATGCGGCAGTTTCGGCTAGACGCCCCCGCCGGGGATACCCCCCTTGCGGGTTCCGTACTTGCTGCGTCCGCGCTGCCTGCCCGCGACGCCCTGGGCGTCTAATGCGCCCCTGATGATCTGGTAACGCACGCCGGGCAGGTCCTTCACACGCCCCCCTCGGAGGAGGACGACGGAGTGCTCTTGGAGGCTGTGCCCTTCGCCTGGAATGTAGGCGGTGACCTCAATGCCGTTCGTCAGCCGCACGCGGGCGACTTTGCGGAGGGCGGAGTTGGGCTTTCTGGGCGTCATGGTTTTCACCTGCGTGCAGACGCCGCGCTTCTGGGGCGAGCCCTTGCCGCGCGCGACGGTGTTCTTGAGCGCGTTGTACGTGAAGCGGAGGGCGGGCGCCTTCGTTTTGTTGGCGCTGCGTTTCCGCCCTAATCGAACGAGCTGGCTGGTCGTTGGCACTGGTTTCTCCTCCGGTAGGCCAAAGATCACGAAATAAGGCTACAAGCCTTTTTCCGGAACCTGTCCCGGCGTAGGAAGGCAACTCTTTGAGCGCGTTCCCACTATGGCCGGCGGTCATCACGGTCGGGGCTCATAGCCTACCGACTGAATGCTCTCCGTTAGGTGCCGATTCATCAGTCTAGCCCGACGTTTCATAGGTGTCAAGCGCGGCTGAAGGCTGGTAGGCGAGCAGTTGCCTAAGGGTGTTCCCTCAAGTTTCCTCCGCAGCACGCCGATATTTCCTAGGACAGTTCCCCTACGGGTTCTGCCTAGTGAAACCGGAGGTACCCCGGCGTGATGCAAGTTCCTCCTGACGACACAGATGCCTCTGGCCGCCTGTCGAATGGCTGGTGGCTGATACGCGCCGGCCTGCTCATAGTCGCAGTCGGGCTGGCGACGGCCTCTTCGACGCTGCTGCTCGCTGGCGGCTGGGGCGAATCGATCCCGCCCAGCGCGGCCGCCTATCGAGCAGAGTCAGTCGAAGTAATCGAAGCAGCGACGCAACTGCAACTGGCAACGCCGACAGCTATCGAGCGTGCTGTTCCCAGCGCAACCCCCACGGCGCGACCGGCCACGCTGTTGACAGCAACGCCGTTCGGAGTCGATGAGCCTTCGTCAAGCGCGGGAGTTGCTTCCACGCCGCGCCCGGTGGCGACTGCAACGCCCGCCCCGCCGGCGATTGCGCCCGCGCTCGTTCCTGAATCGACGGCGGCGCCGCCCGCGCCCTCAACTCCCACATCGCCCCCGCCGCAGCCGGCTACGCCGAGATCGACACCGGTGCCCCCGCCGCCGAGCTGTCCGTCCGCGGCAATCACCGGCTACGCCTCTCCGCTCTTCGCCGCGATCAATCAAGAGAGAACGTCGTCCGGCCTGCCTCCCTTGGGCGCGGCAGGCTGCGTTACGTACGTCGCGCAGATTCGCTCCGACGACATGGCCAGTCTCAACTACTTCGCCCACACGAGCCCGAGCGGCGAAAGCGCCTTCTCGCTGCTGGACGACTATCGCGTGCCGCACGGCTGGGCCGGAGAGAACCTGGCCCGCAACAACTACCCGGACGACCAGACGGTCGACATCGCCATCCGCGACCTGATGGCCAGCGACGGCCACCGCTCGATCATTCTGAATACCAACTTTACCCATATCGGCGTCGCGGTGGCCTTCGATGGCGCCGGCATGAAGTACTTCACGATGATCTTCATCGGCCCGCCGTAACGGGTTGAGCCCGCCTCTATCACCAGCCGTCAGGGCGCCCAAAGCACCCAGGGTGCTCAGAGCGATAGACAAGCATACGGCCTGCGTTGGACT
>JADFKB010000129.1 GCA_022565155.1 Chloroflexota bacterium
GCGACCGCCTGGCGATACTCCGGCAGGCCGTCGGTCTCGGGATAGCCCTGGTTGGCCGGGTCGCGCGCCGCCTCGACGAGCGCCTCGATGATGTGCGGCGGTGTCGGCAGGTCCGGGTCGCCGATGCCGAACGAGATGACGTCCACGCCCTCCGCCCGCTTCTCGGCGATCTTGCGCGAGATGGCGGCGAAGAGGTACGGCGGTAGCTCCTGAACTCGCTGCGCTTGGTTCAATATCTCCGCCTCCCCGTGATATAGGTCGTCAGCCGCTTCTCCAGCACCTGGCGCACTTCGTCCTCGTCCAGCGGCCGGCGATAGTCCAGCCCCTTCTCTGTCGGCTCGAAGCCCAGCTTCCTGTACAACGCGATCGCGGGGCCGTTGTCCGTACTGACTGTGAGCGCTGCGCTCTCCAAGCCTTGCCGCCGGAACCAGGCGAGCGCCCACCGCATCATTGCCTCGCCCAGGCCGCGCCGTTGGTAGTCGGGGTGCAACGCCATGTCCGAGACGTAGCCTTCGCCCGGCCGCTCCACGCGTAAGTTCAGAAATCCAACCGCCCGGCCAGATGCCGAATCTTCCAGGATCTTGAGCACAGGCTCCTGGTCCATTCTCTCCTGCACGATCTCCGCCGTCAGCAGCGACATAGCGAACGCGGCTGAGTCCAGCTTGGCGATCTCTTCCGCGTCGTCCACGCGTGCCGCCCGCAGCGCGAAGCCGGGCGCGACCTCGTCGCTGCGCGGGCCGCCGCTTGGCAGCTTGCCCAGCGTCATCCGCAGCCAGTCGCGTGTCACGTCGAACGCCAGCGCTGAGAGCGCCGGCTCGATGAACGGCCGGCTGGGCGCGTCCGTCAGCCGCAGGCGCAAGCCCATCGGCGCGCTCTCCGTATCGAGCGCCGGAAGGAGCCGTTGCAGCATCGCGGGGAAGTGCTGCACGAAGGCATCGCTATCACGAAAGCCGTACTCGAGGCTGACAACGTAGAGATCCGCCCAGCCGATGAGCAGAGAATCCCCCTCGATGATGATACGGTCGGGATGGTCGCGCTCCAGCGCGCGGAACGCATCCTCGGAGATCGAAATAAAGCGCAGCGGGCTCTTCAGCGCCCGCCGATACGGGTCCTTGGGCACGGCGTCGAGGCGGCGAAGCTGCTTCATGGCTGGAACGCCATCATTCCCGCCACTCGCCCTCGTAGACCTCGACGGCGGGGCCGGTCAGGTAGACATCGCTGTCGCCACCGGCCCACTCCAGCGTGAGCACGCCGCCGGGCTCGCGCAGCTCCGCTTGGTCGTCGACGAGGCCGCGCAGCCGGGCGGCGACCATCACCGCCGCCGCGCCGGTGCCGCAGGCCAACGTCTCCCCGACGCCGCGCTCCCACGTGCGCACGTCGATACGATCGCGGGCCAGCACGCGCGCCACTTCGAAGTTCACCCGCTGTGGGAAGAGCGCGTGGCGCTCGGCTTTCGGGCCGATCTCGGCCAATGGGAAGCTCTCAACCGGCTCGTTGATGAAATGGACGGCGTGCGGGTTGCCCATCGAAAGGCAGGTGACTGCGAACGTCTGCCCGTCGATCTCCATCGCCAGGTCCTGCAGCGGCGGCTCCGCCTCGCCTTTCAGCCGCAGCTGAGCTGCTAGTGCGACCGGAATCTCCTGCGCGCGGAAACGCGGCCGGCCCATCGTCACCCGCACCGATTCGACGCGACCGGCCGCAAGCGTTACCTCCGCCGAGATCACGCCGGCCAGCGTCTCGACGGTCGCAACACAGTCCCGCAGCGTGATCAGCCCGCGATCGACGGCGTACTTGACGAAGCAGCGCATGCCGTTACCGGACATTTCCGCCTCCGAACCATCGGCGTTGAAGAGTCCCATACGCAGGTCAGCCCTGTCTGACATATAGACCAGTAACAGGCCGTCCGCGCCCGCGCCGAGGTGACGGTCGCAGATCGCTTCGGCCAGCTTCGGCCAGTTGGCTTCGCGGTCGCGCGCATCAACAACAATAAAGTCGTTGCCCGTGCCGTGCAGCTTGGTGAATCGCATCGAGATCAGTTCGCCGCCTCGGCTATATCTCGCGTCAGGTGAATGTGGCCGATATGAACGGCGGCGTGCTCTATTGCATGCATTAGTGCCTCTCGCACGGTGCGCTGCTCCGGCACGCCTTCGCCCCAGAGCAGCTTGCTCGGCTCTCTCTGCTCGCCCAGCGCGTCCTCAGGCAGGGCGGCCAGCGCCGCGTTGAACCGGCGGCCGAGCGCGCGCGCCCGTTCGATCAGCGCTCCAGCGTCCGGCCCCGACGCGGCGAACTCCGCCGCCCGGTCGCGGTCGATAGCCTGGCCGCATGCGATGCCGAGCACCCACGCCTCCAGATTGCCTAGCACGTGCGCGACCAAGACGTAGCGGCTGTTCGCGCCGGGCAGCGGCGGCCGCCAGTTGAGCTGCGCCTCTTCCAACCCCTCAACTGATTCAACCAGCTTATCGAGCACCCGGTATAGACGTGCGGCGTACAGCTCAACCTCGGCGTTCATGTTCCCTTCTTCCGGTTACGGCGCCAGCACTTCCGATTCTACAATACGCAGCGCTTGCGGGAACGGGTCATCGGTCGTCGCATCGACCCAGTGGATGCGCGCGTCGTCCGCGCGGAACCACGCGCGCTGACTACGGGCTAATCGATGCGTCGCTGTCTTGATCCGCTCGATCATCTCCTCGTAGGACAGATCACCCGCCAGGTGCTGGCAGACCTGCCGGTAGCCGATGCCCGACATCGCCGGCAACTCGCAGCCGTAGCCGCGTTCGATCAGCCCTCGCACCTCGTCGACCAGCCCGCCGGCGATCATCGCCTCGACTCGTTCGTCGATACGCCGGTAGAGCGCATCCCGTTCGCATGACAGGCCGATGATGGTCGCATCGCAGTCCGGTGGCTCGCGCGTCTGGCAGGCGGAGATCGGCCGGCCCGTCCGGCGAAACACCTCCAGCGCGCGAATGACGCGACGAATGTTCGCGGAATCCACCCGAGCCGCGTACTCCGGATCGACTTCGGCCAACTCATCGAGCAGCGACTGCGGCCCTTCGCGCTGCGCCTGCGCCTCCAGCTCGGCGCGTAGCTCCAGATCGGGTGGGACGCGCGGCACCTGCCAGCCTTCCAGCAGCGCCCAGACGTACTGGCCCGTGCCGCCGGCGATGAACGGCAACGCGCCGCGCGACCAGGAGTCGTTCAAGGCCTCTTTGGCCAGATCGAGGTAGCGGCTGAGGTTAAACGGCTCGTCGGGGTCGGCGATGTCGATCAGGTGGTGGCGGACGCGATGGCGCTCCGCGCGTGTTGGCTTCGCGGTGCCGATCTCCATCCCGCGATATAGCTGCCTGGAGTCGGCGTTGATCACCTCGCCGCCCAGCCGCTCGGCCAGCCGCGCTGCCAGGGCCGTCTTGCCGGCCGCCGTCGGCCCAACGACAGCGATCAGCCGACGCTTCCCATCGTGGTCGCCACCATTCACATCTGACTCTCGATCAACTCTCGCAGCAGCTCTGGATTCTGCTTTCGCGTCGTAGCTGACAGCGACCTCGTACTCTGCACGTACGCGCTCCTTAGTTACACTGTCATGCCTAACAATAACGGGAGGGGGAAGTCAACGATACACGTCCATATTGGCTGGAGAGTAGCGTCGCGCCGCCGCCCGACGGTGCGTTAGGAGATCGCGCTCTCGCCTCCGGCCGCGGCCTGAACGATGCTGGCGAAGGCGTCCGCGTCCAGGCTGGCGCCGCCCACCAGCGCGCCGTCGATCTCAGGCTGAGCGAGAAGCGTAGCCGCGTTGTCCGGCTTCACCGATCCGCCGTACTGGATCCGCGTCGCCTGCGCGACCGGCGCGCCGAACAGCTCTGATAGGAGACCGCGGATGTAGCCGATCGCGTCGTTCGCCTCCTGCTCGCTGGCGACGAGGCCGGTACCGATCGCCCAGATTGGTTCGTAGGCGACGACGCAGTCGCCCGTCCAGTCCACATTCGCCAGACCGTCTCGCACCTGTCGTGCCAGCACGTCGTTTGTCAACCCAGCCTCGCGCTCCTGCTGCGTCTCGCCGACGCACATTATTGGCCGCAGGCCGTGCGCCAGGGCGGCGCGCAGGCGACGATTTACGGTCTCGTCCGTCTCGCAGAAGTACTGCCGCCGCTCGGAGTGGCCGATGATCACGTCGTCAACCAGCCCCTGAAGCATTACCGGGCTCACTTCGCCGGTGTAGGCGCCCTGCTCCTCCCAGTGGACGTTCTGCGCGCCCAGCCGGACAGCAGAGCCAGCCAGCGCCTCCTTCGCCTGGGCGAGGAACGGAAACGGCGGGCAGACAGCGACGTCGACACCTGTGATCGATCCGACTCGCTCCGCCACCGCCCGGCAGAGCGCCTCGCACTCCGCGGCATTCGTGTGCATCTTCCAGTTGCCGGCGATGAACGGCGTCCGAGCGGGGCGATCGGTTGTAGTCATGACTAGGCCCCGTACTTGGCGAAGCGGCCGGTATGGGCCATCGCCAGAGGCAACACCTCGCTGGCGGGAAACGTACCGAGCGAGCCATGCACGCATTGGCGCTCATTGAACCCGCGCACCTCGTCCTGGCGGGCCCATTTCGACTGTAAGAGAAACGGCACCGAATGCCAGCTATGGGTGCCCAGCACAGCCGGCGTCGAGTGGTCGCCCGCTATCATCAGCACGTCCGCCCCCAGCGCGCGCAGCTTGGGAACAGCGGCGTCGAACGACTCGAACGCAGCCACCTTCGCCTTGAAATCGCCGTCTTCGCCAGCCGCGTCCGCTGGCTTGTAGTGGACGAACATGAAGTCGAACTCATCCCAGTGAGCTTGCACGGTCTCGATCTCATCGTCGAACGTCTCGCCTGTCGCCAGCACCGTCATGCCAGCCAACTTCGCCAGGCCCCGGTACATCGGGTAGGCCGCAACGGCGCCCGCGCGCAGGTTGAACGTTTCCGGCATGTTCGGCAGCTCCGGGATAGTCGCGAAGCCGCGCAGCATCAGCCCGTTCGCAGGCTCGCGGCCGCGCAGCTTCTCGGCAGCGCCAGCGAGAAACTTCGCGACAACTTCCGCAGTCGCCTTCGCCTCCGGCGCCAGCGGCTCCGGTGGCAGCGGCGTGACGCCCTCCTTCTGCGGATCGGTATCGCGCACCTCGCCTGAGAGGCGCTTCCGGCCCTTCGGTCGCAGAACGAGAACGAATCGATAGTCACGCACCGGCTCGACGAACAGTTGGACGCCCGGCAGCTCGATCTCACGCAGCGCCTCGCAGAGCGGCAGGGTCAGTTCGGTAGCGATGCGACCGGCCCTCCGATCGGTGATGCGGCCCTCGTCGTCGAGCGTGCAAAAGTTGCCGCGTGCCGCCACGTCCTTCGGCTTCAGATCGAAGTCGATTCCGAGCGATTCCAACACCCCGCGGCCGACGGTGTAGCGGAGCGGATCGTAGCCGAACAGAGCCAGGTGGCCCGGCCCGCTGCCGGGCGTGATGCCGTAGCCGACGGGGATCGTCATGCCACAGGCGCTCTCTTGCGCCAGGCGGTCGAGCTGCGGGGTGTCCGCCACTTCCAGCTCGCTGCGGCCGGTTCTCGGATTCGCTAGTCCGCCGAGGCCATCGATGACGACGAGCAGAATCTTGGTGTCGTTAGGAGTGGAGAGCTGGCCCACCAGGTCTAGGTCCATACGACCATTCTAACAGCGCCGGTCGTAGCGGCCAGCAGCGCTTCCGCCACGGTCACGCGTCGTCCAGCGCCGCGATGCCGGGCAGTTTTTGAACTCGCAAAGAAGAAACGGACTGTGTTCTGCTACGCCACGTCCGCAAAGTTGTACGCATCAACCGCTACCGTCTTTGGACGAAGCGTCTTGCCCCATACGATCTGTTGCAGCTTCTCGGCCACATCCGGGCGCAGCGCGACTTCTCCACATTGGCTGCACACCAGAGCCGGAACGTTATCGACGATGACCACGCGTCCATCGAACTCTGTAGGATACGTGATCGTTTTCTCATCTAGATCGCCTTGGCAGAACGCGCATTGACTCTGCATGGATCACCGCCTCGTCTTAGCATCCGTCCATTTTTCATCGCTGGGCTCGTAGGCAGTGATCACCCAGACTGTGGGCGGGTGCGACAATTGGATATGTAGAACTCTACCTTTCATAGTCACGCCTAGCAATAGACAGCTAGGCCCTCTCTCATCCTCAGGATAATTCCCGATGATCTCGGCATCGGCAGCAAGGACAGCTTCCTCCAGCTCCTGTATGGCAATCTTCCGTTCCTCTGCTTGTCGAACCGTGTGGAGAGTCAGGACGTATCGACGACTGGCGAACGCCTCGCGAATTGCGGCCAGCAGCGCTTCCGCCACGGTCACGCCTCCCGCAGCGCGCTATTCGTGGTCACGCGTCGTCTAACGCCGCGATGCCGGGCAGCTCGCGCCCTTCGAGGTACTCCAAGAACGCGCCGCCGCCGGTCGAGACGTGATCGAACTTGTCGACGAGGCCAGCTTCGCGCACCAGCGCCACCGTCTCGCCGCCGCCAACGATCGTCACGGCGTCGAGGCCGGCGACCATCTTCGCCAACGACGCGGAGCCGCGCGCGAACTGCGGGAACTCAGCGACGCCCAACGGCCCGTTCCAGACGACTGTCCGGCAGCCTTGCAACGCCTCGCCGTAGGCGGCGACGGAGCGCGGCCCGGCGTC
>JADFKB010000130.1 GCA_022565155.1 Chloroflexota bacterium
CATCGATGCTGCCATCATCCTCCAGTTCACGGCGGGGCTGATAGAGCCGCTTCCGCCGTAAGGTCTCGCCCCATCGCCAGTTAGTGCCCGTGGTATGTGTCTGTCGGGGCGTGGACAGGGGCTGTGTCCCTATGGGGGCAGACTCGGTAGCAGCTTAGGGGCCGGTTTGGAAATCCCTATCTCCTGTCCCGTCAAACGGCGGCGCTTGAAAAGTGAGCGGCGCGGCGGTAACATGGCGACACACCACCCTAAGCGCGCAAGGAGGATACCGGCATGACTGTTCGCGGCTACGTTCTCATCGAGGGAGAGGTGGGCCAGGCGAAGAGAGTCGGAGAGCTGGTGAAGGCGCTGTCTCACACAGACGCCAAAGTGATCTCCGTCGATACCGTCACCGGCCCGTTCGACGTCATCGTCCAGCTAGAAGCGGACGACCTCGACAAGCTGGGCAACTGCATCACCGACGGCATCCAGCGGGTAGAAGGCGTGCAGCGCACCACCACCTGCCTGGCGGTCAACCTGGGCTGACAGGACAGCAACCTGGATTGCCGCCGATCTGGCTTCTTGGCAACCGGGCTTCAGCCCGACGTATGATCTGACGGCCTTCGAGGGCCGGCCGACAGGCTGACGCCTGCTTTAGTCGCATGTTCGGAGCCGCATGTTTGGAGGCAAGACATCGACAACCAAGAGATGATCAGTGTGGAGGAGGCGCTGGAGCGCATCCTCGCATTCGTCATCAGGCTGGAGCCCGAGCGGCAGCCGCTGCCGGACGCCCTGGGCCAGGTGCTGGCCGAGGACGCTGTCGCCGGCTTCGACATCCCGCCGTTCGATAACACGGCGATGGACGGCTACGCTGTGCGTGCCGCCGACACGGTGGACGCCAGTGATTCGAATCCCGTCCGGCTCCAGATCTCAGGCGAGCTGGCGGCAGGCTACCTCTACGAAGGCGAGGTGGCTGCCGGCGCCGCCGTGCGCATCATGACCGGCGCGCCGATGCCCCGGGGCGCGGACGCCGTCGTCCCGTTCGAGGAGACGGACGAGCAAGTAGCCAGCTCCGAGCATCGTCACGGCAAGTTCCAGAAGGGCGCGGAGACCGTCGGCATCCTCAAGGCCGCGAAGCAGGGCGCGAACGTCCGCAACGCGGGCGAGGACGTGCGCCAGGGCGACGTAATCATGCGGGCCGGCACGACGCTGAACGCGGCCCAGATCGGCGTCCTCGCTTCGTTGGGATACGCGGAGGCGACGGTCTACCGCCGGCCTGCCGTCGCCATCCTCTCGACCGGCGACGAGCTGCTGGAGATCGGGGCGCCTATCGCGCCGGGGAAGATCTACGACAGCAACGCCTACAGCGTCGCATCGATGGTGCGCGAGGCGGGCGGCATCCCGAAGCGCCTCGGCATCGCCTCCGACACCGTCGAGGCGCTCACCGCCAAGCTCCACGAAGCGCTGGACGCCGACCTCGTGATCACCTCCGCCGGCGTCTCTCGCGGCGACTACGACGTGGTGAAGGACGTGCTGGCGAAGGAAGGCGAGATCGACTTCTGGACGGTGCGCATGAAGCCGGGCAAGCCGCTCGCGTTCGGAACATTTAGAGCTGGTAACCGCCGCGTCCCGCACATCGGCCTGCCGGGCAATCCGGTCAGCTCCATGATCACGTTCGAGCTGTTCGGGCGGGCGGCGATCTACAAGATGCTGGGCAAATCGGGCTGGCAGCGACAGCAGGTGCAGGCGATCGCGGAAGATCGCATCCTCAACACGGACGGCCGCCGCGTCTACGCCCGCGCCATCCTCACGGAGCAGGACGGCCGCTACCACGCGTCGCTCACGGGGCCGCAGGGCTCCGGCATCCTCACCTCGATGGCGCTGGCCAACGCCCTCATCGTCGTGCCGGAGGACGTCGCCGCTATCGAGCCGGGCGACGAGGTGACCTGCCTGCTGCTGGGGTGAGCCACCCCTCAGCCCCACCCCTGGGGTCGAGGGTCACATGGGTCGAGGCTCGAGAGTGAGCGGCGCGGCCTCCCGGCAGTCCTGCATAAACTGCTGGATCACGCCCAGGATGTCGTTCGGCAGATAGTTATCCCAGCGCAATGGAACCTAAGTGCCCCAGCCGGTGTATAACGAGTACCGGAGTGCTTTTGTGCGAAGGAGGCCGTACTGGAAGACAGCGGCTTGGCGCGACTGGCGCAACGAGGCGACCGCGCTGCGTTCGATGCTCTCGTACAGAGCTACCAGGAGCTGGCGTTCCGCGCGGCGTATCTCATCGTGCGCGACGAGGACGATGCCGCTGACGTGGCCCAGGACGCCTTCGTGCGGGCGTATCGATCGCTCGACGCCTTCGATACGAGCAGGCGTTTCCGGCCATGGCTCCTGCGCATCGTCACGAACGTCGCGCTCAACAGCGCTCGATCGTCCGGGCGGCGGAACGCGGCCACGGAGCGTCTAGCTCGCGATGCCGGGACCGGTAAAGACCAGCGCCCAGACGCCGCCGTCGAAGCCGCTGAGCAATCGGAGCGCGTCTGGTCGGCGATCACCGACCTTCCGGACGACGATCAGCGGCTGATCTACCTGCGCTACTTCCTCGAGACCAGCGAAGCGGAGGCGGCGGAGTCGATCGGAAGGCCGGTCGGCACCGTGAAGTCCCGTCTCCACCGAGCGCTGAAACGTCTGCGGCGAGTGATAGAAGATGGCTATCCAGACCTGCTGCCATATGCCACGCAGCTTCTGAGAGAGGAGAGGTATGAGTCAGCAACTAACACCTGAATACAGTGACGTAGACGCTCTCCTCCGCGCTTCCGCGAAGGCATTTAGCTATCCAAGGACGCCGAACGTCATCGCAGCGAGCGTTCGCATTCGACTTGACGATGAGGCCTCGTTCGCCGAACGCCTGCGGGCGATCCTAGCTCGACCTACCCTGCGGGCCGCGGCTGCCGTGGTGCTCGTCGCCGCTGTGATCGTGTCATCCGCGCTCGTGGTTCCCCAGTCGCGGGAGGCGCTGGCGGACTTCTTCGGCTTAAGCCGCGTGAAGATAGAGATCGGGCCTGTGCTCGGGCCGCCACCTCCTGTGCTGAGTCCTGAAAGCTTTGCTGAGCCTGCCACGCTGCAGACAGCGCAAGAAGCCGTGGACTTCGGGATTCGCCTGCCGACCGAGCGTGGCGTGCAGATGCTTCCAGACGCAGTCTACGTGGAGGATCGATGGCCCGGTGCTGAAGTCGTCATCACCGTGTACGAAGAGGAAGGCTACGACCTCTATCAGAGCGCGCAGGGGTACTTCGGTAAGGGGCTACCACAGGCAGACCTGCTTCTGGATGCAAGGGTGCACGGTCAAGAGGCGATCTGGATCGGTGTTGGCGGCCACGTCGCATCCTCCCTGGACGCCCAGGGACGAGTCGTCATTGAGACGCTGCGTTCAGTCGAGCGGGCGACCCTTCTCTGGGAGGAGGTGGGGGTGACGTACCGGTTGGAAACGAGCTTGTCTCTCGACGAGGCGATCCGGATAGCGGAGTCTCTCCGCTAAGCAGGGGAACGGCTCGGGCGGTAGCGGTGTAGTAGTGGTACAACAGCGAATATTGCTTGGAGGTGAACCATGTTGCATCGCATTCGACTTGAGATAACGGTACTCGTTGCAGTCGCGATCTCGATTACGGCGCTTGTATTCGCTATCAGTGAAGATGGAGCACGAACTGCGGTAGCTGATCCAAAGCCGGGACAGGATTCAGAGCTGGGTGCGTCCTCCGAAGGCATCCCCGACGGCGTGCGCGAGGTGGCGATCGTCGACTTCAAGTACGCCCCCGATCCCGTCCGTGTGGCCGCTGGCACGACGGTGGTCTGGTCGAACTCGGATCTCGCTGCGCATACCGTGACGGCTGACGATGGCAGTTGGGGTTCCGATTACATGGCTCAAGGCGATGTCTATTCTGCGACGTTCGACGAGCCGGGCGTCTACGTCTACTTCTGCGAACTGCACCCGCCAAGGCACACTAGAATCACAGGCGCTTCCGGAGGCGACAAGCTGGTTCTTGGCGGCGGAGGCATCGGCATGCAGGGCACGATCATCGTCGAGTAGTGTCGGCCGCGGTGACAAACAGAAGGGTCGGGCTCTATGAGCCCGACCCCGTTTCGCGTTCCGGCAACTCATTAGCCCTTGTTTTCTCGCAGCCAGGCGAGGACTCTCCGCGCCCCAGTTGCCCGCGCCGCCCTAGTTGCGCTGGAACACGTGTGCCGCGCCATCCTCACGGAGCAGGATGGCCAATACCACGCGTCGCTCACGGGGCCGCAGGGTTCCGGCATCCTCACCTCCATGGCGCTGGCCAACGCCCTCGCCGTCGTGCCGGAGGACGTCGCCGCTATCGAGCCGGGCGACGAGGTGACGTGCTTCATCCTCTCCCCGTAGCCTCCGCCTGCGGCGGACAGGCCGGCCGCGGGGTCGAGGTTCGACGGTCGACGGTCGAGGGTGAGAGCACGGCCTACCTACAGTCGTGGTTGAATTGCAGGAGGATGCCGAGGATGTCGTTCAGCAGGTCGATGCGACCACCCGGCGCGGTCATGTTCCACGGGTTAGGCCCTGCTGACGGCCCGCGGTCGAATGCAACATCGTAAGGCGGATTACCCTGCGGCGCGTAGTGCTGGATAACGCCCAGAATATCAAATAAGAGGTCGATGAAGCCGTCAGCCCCTCCCCCGGGGCCATCGACATCGTAGAAGTCCGAGGGGTTCAGCGGGTCGCGCTCGGCGCCGAGCTCGACGGCGAGCAGTACCTCGGAACCGTCCCTACACCCGTCGCCGTCCGTATCGGCGATAAACGGGTTCGTGCCGCGAATGCTCTCAGCCTCATCCGTGAGGCCATCTTTGTCGGAATCCTCGATCTCAATCTGTCCTTGCGGCGCAAGATCTCTGCCAAGCAGCCCTGGGAAGTCAGGCGCGTAGCGGTGGGCACGGAACACGGCATTACCGCTCGCAGAAGTCCCTTCAACGATAGGCCCTTGAATGGTCACCGGATTCACGTACTTCCAGACGGTGGCATTGGCGCCGGTGACCTCGAACAGCGTGCCGTCCGCTGCAGACGTTATGAACGTGTTGCCATTGGGCAGTCGATGAGCTCCGGAAGCAAAGAGGGAGAAGAAGTCCGGCGGGTTCGCCGCGGTGTAGGTCCAGCTTGGAGCTGAGGGGCCGTATACTTCGCGGGGCGTAAGTGAATAGTTTCCTGAGCCATCGACTGACGGCTTGATCTCTTCCACAGAAGAGTACTCGCCTCCTGGTCTGGAGTTCCCGTTGTTCAGAACCATCAAGTTTCCCGCGCCCGGCAGGCCAGGCTTGATCCACCTGACGTCGTCTTGCAGATAGAGTTGCTGATCGTTGGCATCGCCCGCCCGATACGCCTGAGGATTGCCCCACCGAAAGAGAATGTCTCCACCCATACCGCTGTTCCCACCGGAATGACCTGCGGCGTCGGCTGTGGTGGTGCTGTGGTCAATCACCCACAGCTCGCTGTGGTGTCTCACGCTGATGACGATCTGGTCGAATTGCTCGTTGTAGTCGATTGCGTTGGCGTGGGTCCAGTCGGCTCCCTGCCCAGCCAGCCCGACGTAGTTAATGTCGACCAACTCAGGATGGTCTGCAACGACGCCGAAGTTGCCCGCGGTGAAGTCGCGGTCTTGAACCAAATGGTCCCAGACGTGCCATTCCCAGACAATGTTTCCTCCTACCGCTCCGGTTGGCTCAACCTAGATGACGTGCAGTGGCGCGAGCTCGCCATCTAGTAGCAAGGATGGGTCTCGCCCTGCCGCGATGCTCTCTGCCCCCGTCTTGCGCTCCCACGCGATCATCAGCACATTGCCATTCGGCAATATCTCGAAGTCATGGTGAAGCATGTAGTTATCCGTGGAGTAGTCGAATTCCCAGATGAGGTTGCTGTCCCAGTCGTACATTTCCAGCCGCCCGGTGGCTCCGCCGTATGGGAATGCTGGATTCGTAGCGCCCGTGGCGGCCAGTAGCAGCCTTCCGTCTTCGAGCAGAGAGGCGAACAGACCAGAGGTATTGTTCCAGGAGTGGACCAGTTCGCCCTGGTTGTCGATGAGGTAGGTCATATCGTATCCAATGGGCTTGAAAAGAGTGTAGCCGTCGAACGATCCAGGGTCGTTCAGAAGCAGCCCAATGGGCGGCTGATCTGCGCCTGCGGAGGATATGAGGGAAAAGACTGCTAGAATCAGCCCGCCAACCAGAGCAGCTCCGCGATGCTTAGATAACAGTCGCCGTCTCACCATATCCACCCATAGGGCCGCCAAGCTCCAGCGGGGCAAAGCTAGCGAACGTTTCCTGGCTTGGGTAAGAGGCACCAGTCATCGCCAGTGTACCTCAACGCCAAGACTTGTCAAGCGGCCTGAGGAGTCATATCACAGGTGACACTATGAGCGCCTAGCGCGGCCTACCTACAGTCGTGGTTGAATTGCTGAATCACGCCCAGCACGTCGTTCAACAGATCGATCACCCCGTCCGGCGCGGTCATGTTCCAGAAGTTAGGTCCTGTTGACGGCCCACGGTCAAACTGCACATCGTACGGCGGACCTCCCCCTGGCGAGTAGTGCTGGATAACGCCCAAAATATCAAATAAGAGGTCGATGAAGCCGTCCGGCCCTCCCCCTAGAC
>JADFKB010000131.1 GCA_022565155.1 Chloroflexota bacterium
GGCCCGCGCGATATGTTCGACGACCCGAGCTTCGATGAGGCGCGCCACCAGGCGAACCTCGTCGCCGACTACCTGCGCCGCCACGGGCCGTGGGAGCCGCACCGCCTGCCGCTGGAGGAGATGGAGTACACCACCATGCCGACCATCGCCAAGAAGCTGGAAGGCCGCTGGGAGCCGACCGACTAGCGTCGGGCGAAGTCTCAAGCCCCGGAAAGCTACAGGAGGACCGCTCAGCCGAGCGGGTCACCCTCTTAGCCTACTCACATCTTTGCCGGTGGAGATCACTTGGACATCTGCCGATACTTTAGGCAGGGCGGAGAAAGGAGCCGAGCGGTCCCGTATGGCCGAAGAGACACCTGTCGACGAAGCCGGTAGAGATGGCCGCAGTCTCGATGCGCCGTATCGCAGGGGCGCGGCGCCTTTCCCGGAGAAGAACCGCCAGGCGAACGAGGTACATCGAAGCTACTATCAGTGGCTGCGTCTGAGTCGCCTGGCTCTGGCCGCCTTCTTCGCCATGGTAGGCCTCTTCTTCTTCTGGATCCTTCCGTGGATGCCAAGCGGTCTTGACGCCGACGACTACACGCCCGAACTCGCGTTCACCGTCTACCTGCTCGCTGGCGTGGGCATCACCGGCATCCTGGCCCTGGGGGCGCGAGAGCTGGTTCGGCGCAAGCGGGAGGGCTTGATTGCCTGGTCCGCTGTCTACGACGAAGCGACAGGGCTCCACAACCGCACCTTCCTCTACGATCGACTCTCTCTCGAGTGTGAGCGGGCAGAGCACAGCGGCGGTGTCTTCTACGTCATCGTCCTGCAGATTCGGCTGTACCGTCCCACGCTCGGCCCACTGCCTACTCTCTCTAACGCGATGCTCCAGCAGGTCGCTGAACTGATCAACCGGCTTACGCGTCGCTCAGGCCTGGTGGCTCTCCTGAGCGGCAGCGAACTGGCGATTCTCGCGTTCGAGCTGGTCCGCGACAGCCAGGACGACCTGCTGGAGCGGCTGCGGAATGCTGTCGCCACAGAGCTGTCCCATCTCCTTGATGGGCCGGCGATGGTGAACGTGACCGGGGGCGTCGCCGCCTATGGGACGCAGGGGAAGGAGCCGGGGGCGCTGATTCACGCGGCCCGCGTGGCGGCGGCGATCGGCCCTCTGCCTCGGTCCCAGGCCGCCTAGGCGCGCACACCCGGTATTTCTCTCTCAGCCTCTCTCTCAAACAGCTACTATCTGCCTTCGGCTCGCACGGCCAGGGCCTGGCGTTGCGAACCCGTCATATGTCACTATACGCATGCCCTGAGGCGGTATACTATAGACGATCCTCTAGTTTTCTATCGATGATGACGATACGGTAGTACGCCTCCGGCGCAAAAGGAGCATCGATATGGGCGAAGAGACGCTCTCCGTCACCGATAATCGCACCGGCCGATCCTACGAGATGCCGATCAAAGACGGCGCCGTCCGCGCGATGGACTTCCGCCAGATTAAGGTCCACGACGACGACTTCGGGCTGAAGCTGTACGACCCGGCTTTTACCAACACCGCCTCCTGCCGCAGCGAGATCACCTACATCGATGGCGACCGGGGCATCCTTCGGTACCGCGGCTACCCGATCGAGCAGCTGGCGGCCCAGAGCACGTACTTGGAGACCGCGTACCTGATCCTCTTCGGTGAGCTGCCGACGCGCGCGCAGTTCGTCGAGTGGGAGCACGACATCACCATCCACACCTACATCCATGAGAACGCGAAGAAGTTCATGGACGGTTTCCTCTACGACGCCCATCCGATGGGGATGCTCGTTAGCACTGTGGCGGCGCTCTCCACCTTCTACCCGCAGTCGAAAGAGATCTTCGATGAGGAGGATCGGCTGCTCCATATGAAGCGGCTCATCGCCAAGATGCCGACGATGGCGGCGTTCGCCTACAGGCACAGCTCCGGGCTGCCCTACGCCTACCCAGACAACGATCTGAGCTACACCGGCAACCTGCTGAACATGCTCTACAAGTTCTCAGAGGCGAAATACCAGCCGGATCCGGTGTTGGAGCGTGCGCTGGACGTGCTCTTCATCCTCCACGCCGACCACGAGCAGAACTGCAGCACCAACGCCATGCGCTGCGTCGGCAGCTCTCACGGCGACCCCTACTCGACGATCGCCGCCGCTTGCGCCGCCCTCTACGGCCCGTTGCACGGCGGGGCCAACGAGGCGGTGCTGAAGATGCTTACGGAGATCGCCTCCATCGAAAACGTTCCGAAGTTCGTCGACCGCGTCAAGGACGGCGAAGACCTGCTGATGGGATTCGGCCACCGCGTCTACAAGAACTTCGACCCGCGCGCCTCCGTGATCAAGGAGCTGGCGCATCAGGTATTTGAGGTGACGGGCCGCAATCCGCTGCTCGACATTGCGTTAGAGCTGGAGCGGATCGCGCTGGAGGACGAGTACTTCATCGAACGCAAGCTCTACCCGAACGTCGATTTCTACTCCGGCATCATCTACCAGTCGATGGGGTTCCCGGTATCGATGTTCCCGGTGCTGTTCGCCATCCCGCGCACGGTCGGCTGGATCGCCCAGTGGCAGGAGATGCTGCTGGACGAGGAGCAGAAGATCGCCCGCCCGCGCCAGATCTACGTGGGCCACGATCAGCGCGACTACATCTCCTGGGACCGGCGCGAGAGCCGCCAGGGCGCCGTCGCGTAGACGCTCGTTTTCTCCCACTAGTTCGCTCGCGCCCGAAAGTCAGTTCCGCCTGGGCCACGCTCAGCTTCATTGATTTGACATAACGGCTAGTAACGCCTGCCGACTCTTGCCTGCAACCGTAGATTCGGTTACAAGTGTATTAGCACTCTCCGAAACAGACTGCTAATCCATCTGATTGAAGGGAAGGTTCTACTATGGCAAAGCAACTGGTCTTCGATGAGGAGGCCCGCCGGGCACTCATGGATGGCATCGATGCCCTGGCCGACGCGGTCAAGATCACGCTCGGGCCTAAGGGCCGCAACGTCGTGCTGGACAAGCAGTTCGGCACCCCCACCATCACTAATGACGGGGTTACCATCGCCAAGGACATCGACCTGGAGGCGCCATTCGAGAACATCGGCGCGCAGCTTGCCAAAGAGATCGCCTCCAAGACCAACGACGTCGCGGGCGACGGCACGACGACGGCGACGGTGCTCGGCCAGGCGATTGTGCGCGAGGGGCTGAAGAACGTCGCCGCCGGCGCCAATCCGATGGCGCTCAAGCGCGGCATCGAGAAAGCGGGCGCTGTTGTGATTGAGCAGCTTCAAAAGAACGCGACGCGGGTGACAACGCGCGAACGGATGGCCCAAGTCGCTTCGATCTCCGCTGCCGATCCCGAGATCGGAGAGCTGATCGGCGAGGTGATGGAGAAAGTTGGCAAAGACGGCGTGATCACCGTCGAAGAGTCGAAGGGCATCGTCACCGAGACGGAGTTCGTCGAGGGGATGGCGTTCGACCGTGGCTACATCAGCCCATACTTCGTCACCGATTCCGAGAAGATGGAAGCGAACATCGAGGATCCCTACATCCTGATTACAGAGAAGAAGCTCTCCGCCGTCAACGACGTCCTGCCCTGGCTGGAGCGTCTGCTCCAGGTGAGCAAGAACCTTGTGATCATCGCTGAAGACACCGACGGCGAGGCGCTGGCGACGCTGGCCGTGAACAAGCTGCGCGGCACGATCAACGTCGTTGCGGTCAAGGCGCCCGGCTTCGGCGACCGTCGCAAGGAGAACCTGGGCGACATTGCGGCGCTGACCGGCGCAACGGTGATTAGCGATGATCTGGGCCGCAACCTGGAGTCCGTTCAGGTCGCCGACCTCGGCCGCGCCCGCCGCGTGATCGTCACCAAGGAAGACACGACGATCGTCGAGGGCAAAGGTAAGAAGTCTGCGATGGATGGCCGCGTGACGCAGATCAGGAACGCCCTGGAGGCGACGACATCCGACTGGGACCGCGAGAAGCTCGAGGAGCGGCTGGGCAAGCTGGCCGGCAGCGTCGCGGTGATCACGGTCGGCGCCGCCACTGAGGTCGAGCTGAAGGAGAAGAAGCACCGCGTTGAGGACGCGCTCTCGGCAACACGCGCAGCGGTAGAAGAAGGGATCGTCGCTGGCGGCGGCGTCGCTTACCTGAACGCCCTTGCCACGCTGGATAAGGCGGAGCTGGGCGACGACGAGCTGACTGGCGCCGCCATCCTCCGGCGCGCCCTGGAAGAGCCGATCCGCCGCATCGCCGAGAACGCCGGCAAGGACGGCTCGGTCATCGTCCAGAAGGTGAAGGGCATGAAGAAGGGCGAGGGCTACGATGCCGAAGAGGACAACTTTGGCAACATGCAGGAAAAGGGCATCATCGATCCGCTGAAGGTGACGCGCGCCGCCCTGGAGAACGCGATCAGTATCGCCGGCATGGTGCTCACCACCAACTGTCTGGTGACTGATCTGCCAGAGAAGAACGACATGCCCGCGATGCCAGCCGGCGGTATGGGCGGGATGCCCGGCGGCATGCCACCGATGTAGCTGCGCCCAGATAAGAACGCAGATCAGAGCCGGAGCAGAGATGCTCCGGCTCTCTGCATCCGCAGCGTGTTCTGAAGGGATGTAGCCCGCTCGGCCGGAGAGCGGAAGGTGCTATCATTGCCGAAGCCGTGCCCATGAGAGTCCTCTTCGTGATTGCAGAGATGGCGCCGCTGGTGAAGGTGGGCGGCCTGGCCGACATCGGCGGCGCGCTGCCCCGCGCGCTGCGCGAACTGGGCGTCGATGTGCGGGTGGCGCTACCGTTCTACGCTGCCATTGACAGGACGGAGACGGCGAAAATCGCCGGACTGCCGGACGGCGGGGCACTCTGGCGCACGGACGTCGCAGGCGTGCCCGTCTACCTGTTCGAGCAGTCGGCAGCATTCGACCGGCAGGAGATCTACGGCTACGACGACGATGCCGCGCGCTTTCTCGCCTTCTGCGACGGCGTGCTCGCTGCTGCTGCCGGCATCTTCGGGACGGCTGAGCCCGGCGAAGCGGACTGGCAGCCGGACGTTTTGCACCTGAACGATTGGCACCCCGGCTTCATCGCCGCCCGCCTCGCCGGCGACCGCCGGCATCCGTGGACCGGCGCGGCGCGCGTCTGCACCATCCACAACCTCGGCTTCACCGGTCCAGTCGATCAAGACTTCGTACGGCAACACGGCCTGGCGGCGTCGGAACCGGACGCGCCGGACAGCGCGCTCGCCCGCAGCATCCGCCACGCCGATCTGATCTCCACGGTCAGCCCGACCTACGCGCGGGAGCTGTTGACGGACGACTACGGCTGGGACCTGGCGCCGCTGCTGCGGCGATACGGTGACCGGCTCTGCGGCATCCTGAGCGGCATCGATGCGGAGGCGTTCAATCCGGCGACCGATTCGCATCTGGCGGCGACGTTCGATGCCAACCAGTTACACCTCCGCGCCGATAACAAGCTGGCGCTGCAGCAGCGGCTTAGGCTGCCAGAAGGCGGAGAGACGCCGGTGCTGGCGATGGTCTCGCGGCTGTTCTGGCAGAAGGGCTCGGACCTGGCCGCCGCCGCTGTAGAAGACGTGCTGGCGGCGCATCCGCTGCAGTTCGTCGTCCTAGGCCAGGGCGACGAGGAGCACACGCGGCCGCTGCTGGCGCTGGCGGCCCGCTATCCGCAGCAGGTGGCGGTGCGCCTGGACTTCGACGAACCGCTGGGCCAGCTCATCTTCGGCGGCTGCGATCTCTTCCTGATGCCTTCGCGCTACGAGCCGGGCGGGCTGGGCCAGCTCGTCGCCATGCGCTACGGCGCGGTGCCGATCGTCCGCCACACCGGCGGCCTCGCCGATTCGGTCGCTCCGTACGAGCCCGCCGGCGCCGGCGGCGGTCAAGGCACCGGCTTCCTCTTCGACGAGGCGACGCCACAGGCGCTGGCAGCGGCGATAGAGCAGGCGCTGGCGGTCTACGGCGACACGGAAGCTTGGCGCCGGTTGCAGCGGCGGGGCATGGCGCAGGACTTCTCCTGGTCGCGCGCGGCGGAGCGGTACCGCGATCTCTACCAGCGCGCGGTCGGACTACGAGCGGAGGGAGGATGAGCGAGCAGAAGATCGCCGCCGGCGTCGACCTAGGCGGCACGAAGATCCTCTCGATTGTGGCGACGGCGGACGGCAGCGTCCTGGCCGAAGACCGCCGCCCGACGCTGGCGGCGGACGGGCCGGACGCTGTCATCGAACGCATCGTCGCCTCGCTCCGGAAGGCGATCGACGAAGCTGGCGTGACCACGGATGCGATCCTCGGTGCGGGCATCTCGGCGCCCGGGCCGTGCGATCCGGCGCGCGGCGTCGTCGTTGATGCGCCGAACCTGCCCGGCTGGCGGAACGTTGAGCTGGCTCGCATCGTCAGCGAGCAGCTCGGCGTGTCGGCGGTGCTGGAGCACGATGCCGCCGCCGCCTGCTACGGCGAGTATCGCTACGGCGCCGGCCGGGGCAGCCGGCACATCGTCTATGCGACGCTGGGTACGGGCATCGGCGGAGGCATCATCATCGATGGCCGCATCTACCACGGTGCG
>JADFKB010000132.1 GCA_022565155.1 Chloroflexota bacterium
CCGGCGACACGCTCGGCGTTGAGCAGCCGCAGCATGATATCGTCTCTGTCGACGGCAGCTTCGACGCAGAGAACCTCTGCCTCAGGGTGGAACTCGCCGACCCCTTCGACCCTGTCGGCCTAGCTGCGCGAATAAACATCGATACGGACAGCGACAGCCGCACCAAAATGGGCTTCGTTAGACACCCGTGCCCAGGACTGACCGGCCTTGGCGTCGATAAGTCGGCAGGCTTCCTGGGCGACTCCGGTTTGCTCGTGACCATCGGTTCGTTTGCTCCGGCCCAAGACTTCGTCCTAGGTTTCGGCGCTGTCCTGTTCGACGAAAGGTCGTTTACCGTCATCCTGCCTCTCGCCGCGTTGGGAGGCGACAACATGCTGAGCTTCAGCATATTGGTGGATGCCACCGGCTTCGGCACTACCGACTGCCTGCCGGACAACGGCTCGGTCAGTTGCGGCGTCAGCTCCTGCGCCTTCTCTCCGTTCCGCGACGGTGACGCCAACTGCGATCGGGCGACGAACAGCATCGACGCAGCACTTGTCCTCCAGTTCGACGCGGGCCTCATCGCAGCGCTTGCCTGCCCGGATGCCGCCGACGTCAACGGCGACGGCGACATTACTAGCGTGGACGCCGCGCTCATCCTGCAGTTCACTGCCGGCCTCATCCCCGGCCTGCCACCATAGACCACCGGCGCGTGTCTATCAGCGACGCCGAGAGGAGACCCGCCGGGCAGGTCGCCTCTCTCTCCGGTAATCCGATTCCGCGCCTGCTATCGCTCCGCCGGCGGCTCCTTGACGGTCACCAGCCCATCGATAACGCCGATCATCGTGTACTCGTAGTCGCGGCCCGTGGCGTGAATCCGTGCCTCTCCGGTCTCGATCGAGAACTGCGCGTCGTACTGCACGCCGATGCGCGTGCCGTCCGGCCTGAATAAGCCGCCTGCGCCCGTGACGCTGATCACGCCGTTGCTGACAGAGAGCGTCCGCACGCCACCGTTGTAGTAGCCTGCCTCCTCGCAGAAGAAGCGGAAGCTGCCGCCCGCTTCACCATCCCGTATCGACGCGAGCAGGTCAACCGTCGAGTGGTGACCGTCGCCTTCGTCCAGTTGTCCGATCGCCACCGCGACGAGCGCGCGCTTGCTCATGGCCGACGCACTATAACACTCTCAGCCCTTTCAGGTGACATGATCGGCCTCTGTTTTCCGGCTTCGGGGCAGGGGTCCCCCGTCAGTGCTGCCTGACACGCTTACTTCGCCTGAATCGAGACGCAGGCAACTCGGTGCTACTTCTTCGCCAACGCCAGCGCAAAGCGTAGGCCCAGCCCGGACAACGAGTCACTAGCAACCAGCCACAGCGGCATCACATCCTCGGCCTCGACGAGCATCTCCGGAGCGCACTGCTCGCCCATTGCAGACCATCCGGCGCGAGAGTGGTATACTCGCCGCGGATGGTCTCCACAATGAAGCAAGCCGTTGCAGAACGTGCCCGGGCCGCGCCATCCCCGGCCGCGACGCCGACCGTCGCGCGCCTCAACGCCCGCATCTCCGCCTACCTCGCCGACTCGATCATCCTCCTCGCCTTCATCCTCGCCTTCTTCGTCATTGGCGGCGCCGTCCTGCTCTTCTCCAGCGACCTCGGCAGCAACGATGCGCCGGACGCCGCCTTCAGCGCCTTCCTCGCCATCCTGCTCGGCGGCCCGCTCCTCTCCTGGAGCGCGTTCAACCTGGCGCTCATGCGCTGGCGCGGCCAATCGCTGGGCATGTACATCGTCGGCATCAGGACCGTGGCGGAAGGCGGCGCGCCGCTGGCCACTCGCATCGTCTTGCTGCGCTGGTTCGGGCTTCACCCGCTCCTCTTCCACCCGTTCCTGCTCCCCATCTGGGCGCTGCTCGCCCTCTACAGCGTCTCCGTCACACTCAGCCAGATCGTCTTCGTCATCACCGTCGCCCTCGTGCTGCTCTGCGTCGTCGCGCCCGCGGCGAGCCTGCTGGCGATGGCCGTCGACCCGAACCGCCGCGCCCTCCACGACCGGCTCGCCGGCACGCTCGTCGTGCATATCGATCAACCGTGACGAGCGCCTCGCCGCCGCCCGAGCTATCGGCCCACCCGCCCGCTGCCGGCAGCCGCCAACCCGGCGAGCGGCTCCGCCGCGCCAAGTGGCTCCTGGGCGGCCTGCTCGTCCTCGATCTTGCTCTCCTCCTCGTCGTGCTCGCCCTCGCCAACGTCACCGCCGAGGGCCCTGCGAAGCGCACGTTGGCGCAGAGCGTCGCCATCCTCACGGAAGTCGATGCGCTGCTCGACGCCAACTACGACTCGTTGCGCGAAGAGGCGGCAGCGTCGAACGCCATCCTGACGCTGGCTGGCTTCCCTATCGACGTGCCCTTCACGCCGGAAGAAGTCCTCGCGTCCAACCGCGATAGCTTCCGCGAGCTGCTGCTGGCGCGCGCGGCCGATCGCGTCCACGAAGACGGCGTCGCCACGTTTCGGGTTGATCGTGACGCCAACATCCGCCTCATCTCGACGGAAGGGATGCTCCGCGCGGCGATGGACTTCCTGCGGCCCACGCCGCACGGCATCGCGATAGCGCTCGTCTACGTCTTCGCCACCGGCGCCGCCGCGCTCGCCCTCGGCCTCCTGCTCGCCACGCGCGGCTACGGCAGGTTGCTGGCGCTCGGCCTCAGCGTCCTGCTCGCCGCCACGCCCGTGCTCATCACAGCCGTTGGCGTGCGCTTCGCCCTCCGCCTCGCCGCAGACGGTGTGGACGATTACCTGGCTGAGCAGATCTTCGAGCTGTCGCAGGAGCTAGCCTGGGCGCCCATCCGCAACGGCATCATCTTCTGCGCTGGCGGCGGCATCCTCCTCGCCGCAGGCGCCGTCCTCAGCCGCTGGAGCGACGACCGGCAGCGCGCGTAGCCGCCGCAAACTCATCCGTTAGCCTCGCTCCGGGCTAAGTTTTCCACAGCACGCCGTTATCTCTCCACATTCACACATAACGTCTCGATTCGTCCCTCTCCTTCCCGTTACCGTGCCAGCGCCGCGCGTAAGCGCTCCGCGTTAGCGTTCCGCGCCTGGCAATGGACGCAGACAGGCCGTTTCCGAGATCAACAGGAACTGACACATCGTGCTCGCAGCAAGCGCCGACCGGCGCTTCTCTCTGCTATTAGCCGGCGCGCTGGCCGGCATCGTCGCGCTCGGCGTTGCGACCGGCTATGACGCCAGCGCCAGCCCCGCGCCTCTCCATCCGCCGAACGCTCGCGCCCTCGTCCTCCCGCCGCCGCCCATCGACCCTCCGCGCCTGCTCGAGCCGCTGCTCACCATCGACCTCGCCGGGCGCTTTCCAGAGATGGCCGTCACCCTCGCGCCTACCCGCTCCCTCCTGCCCGACAGCCAGATCGTCAGCTACTACGGCAACCCCGCCAGCGCCGCGATGGGCATCCTCGGCACCGCCGACATCGAGACGATCGCCGATGCGCTCGCGGAGCAAGCCGCCCGCTACGACCGGCTCAACGGCGACATCGACGTTATCCCTGCCATCCACCTCGTCTACGCCGTCGCCCAGGCCCAGCCAACGGATAACGGCCTCTACCTCACCTACGTCAACGACGCCACCGTCCAGCGCTACCTGAAGCTGACAGAGGAGCGGGGCATGCTGCTCTTCCTTGACCTGCAGATAGCCCGCAGCACCGTCGCCGCCGAGGTAGAGAAGGTGCTGCCGTACCTGCGCCACCCCCAGGTGCACCTCGCCCTCGACCCGGAGTTCGCCGTCAGCGGCCGCGCTGTGCCGGGCGCCGTCATCGGCAGCCTGAACGCCGACGACATCGGCGACGCCCAGGCGATGCTGCAGGCGCTGGTGCTGGAGGAGCGGATCCCGCCCAAGCTGCTGATGGTGCATCAGTTCATCGACGACATGGTGGTCGGCGGCGACGCGATCCAGCCTTACCCTGACGTGGCGCTGATCATCGATATGGACGGCTTCGGCCCGCCCGACGTCAAGCGCGCCACCTACGAGCGGTACGCGGAGCGGCCCTACGCCGCCCACGCCGCCATCAAGCTCTTCCTCCAGCATGACACCGACCTCATGTCCGAGCGAGACGTCCTCCGCCTAGAACCAACCCCCGCCATCGTCGTCTACCAGTAGCGCCGCGTCGCGCCAACGCCGCGCCGCGCAATGCGCTGTGCTTACACCAGTGCCGGGCTGAGCAAAAGCGGACTAGTTATCGTGTATCAGCTGACCCAGGCTGAGCGGTTTTGCGATCTGAGCGAACGCTCGTTAAGGCCACGTCCCCTCTCTCACCCCTAGCGGCCGAACCGCGGCCGACTTGCCGCCAAATCCTAGGGCCTTCGCCTCCGAAATCGTGATTTTCTGCTCATCTCGAGTACTTGCGCCCTGCTTCTGTCTCGGACGAGATCGACACGGTCGTGGACCCGTGCTAGTATTTATAGAATCAATCTCGCAGATTGGGGCGATACAAGGAGAAGCGTATAGCGGCTACTCCAGCGATCACGTCAACGTAACTTCCACCGCTTAAGCGACTAGACACGATAGGCGCGGGGCAATGCTCATCCCCCTCCCTCAAAGGCCTCTTCTCGGTGCAGCCATTGTCTTGCGAACGTGGGAACAAGACGATGCCGAGTGGTACGTCCGCGCACGTGACGAAGACGTATTCCGATGGACCACCGAGCCCCGAGATCTCACACCGGAGCTTCTCCGCAACGCAATTGAACGTTACCTGAGCCGCCCTACGTACGCCGGTTTCGCCATCACCGATGCGTCGTCCGGCAGCCTGCTGGGCAACATATCGCTTGTTATCACTGAGTCGGAACGCTGTTGGGCAGAAGTATCGTTCTGGCTTGCAGCGCCAGCTCGCGGTCGCGGAGCAGCAACGGAGGCGGTTCGCACAATGGCGCGCTGGGCGTTCGAGACCCTCCCTATCGAACGAATCGAGCTACTCACACATGCCGATAACAAAGATTCTCAGCACGTAGCCCAGCGAGCGGGCCTTGTTCCTAGGGGGAAGCGCGGTGAGAGCCTGGTCTTCACCATGACTAGGAAGCCTCGTAGTACCAGTGCCTAGCGTCCTCCGCCACAGAATCCAGGCCATCAGCATGTAGGTCCCCGAGACCATCGTGCCGCGAGGCTGTAGCTTGAACACCCGCAGCCAGCCCACGTCATCTACCAGTAGCCCCGCATCGCGCCGACACCGCGCGTTTCAATCCCAGGGTGGTGGCCTTGCTAGACTGAGTCATGCCCCTCAAGGCGCCACCTCAGGAAGTTGGTACTCTTTACGGATATCAACTCCTCGTTCAACCCAGCGAGTACGATAATCCTTACGCCGTCCATAAGTGGGCCGTTCCCCGTGGTACTCTGAAGACCGACGATCCAACAAAGGTGTTTGGCGAGAGAACTGCATTCTCACTGGATTCAATTGTGTCACTGGTGGCCTTTCTAACAGGGTTACGCCTTCGAGACCGCAAAGCCTTCGATGATATTATCGTTAAAGAGGGGTTTGATCCCCGAACGACGTTCACCCCCCACCTGATGAGACGGCTCGTTACTTTGGCAGTCGCAGGACGCGATCTCCCCGATCAGTGTGCCGAGGCGATTACACCAGAGTGGCTACTCAGAGCTGAGCAGGTGCTAATGGACATGGCCGCAATCAAGGATAGGGAGGCCCGGCGAAGGGGCTCTGTGAGTTCTCTGGCCATGAGAGTCTTGCAGGATCAGTTCCACGATCAGCTCGACTTCTCCCACTACAAGCGGGAGCTCTGGCTCAACAGGTCGACAGTTGCCGAGGCGCAATCCGCAGGCTTGGATCTGGAAAAAGCGTACGAAGAAGCCTACGGTTTCACCTACTCAGAACTGGCGTTCCTGAGCTTCGCTGCATATAGCACACTCGCTGCGAAAGATGGTGTGACGATTGAGCCATCGAACTGGAATCGAAACAACGTCACCAAAATCTCTCGGGAGCGTCTCGACTCGTTCTTCAAAGCTTGCTCGGCCGATTATCTAGCATTCAAGAGCTACGCTGCCGACGAGAACGTGGTTCCCACGGGCTTGGAAATCTATGCGCTGTCCCCTCTGATTCGTTGGCCACTGATCAAACGCACCGATGGCCACCTCGTGGCCCCGATCATAGCGGATTTACTGGAACGGCCGACGCGAGGCTTCCCCATCGACGCGCTGAGAGCCCTTTCGAGGAAGAGGAGCGCGGCGATCGGAACCTTCACCTCGGCCGTCGGAACCGTCTATGAGCAGTACGTGCGAGAATCGCTCGAACGCGTGCCCGGATCGGGCGATGTTAAGAGAGCGCAGGATCTCCTTCCTCCCGGTTCCAAGAACTGCGACTTTATCTGCCTCGAACCCGGAGCCGCAACACTCGTGGAGGCGAAGTCTGTCCGCTTGCGTCTCATGGCTGACATCACGAAAGATAGAGCTGCCCTTCGCGCGGAATTTGGACGTGAGAACGGAATCGCCGACGGACTG
>JADFKB010000133.1 GCA_022565155.1 Chloroflexota bacterium
CGCCACACCGACGAACACCCCGGTGCCGCCGACGGCGACGCCGATAGCAACGGCGACGGCTACTGCCACCGCCACACCGACGAACACACCGGTGCCGCCGACGGCGACGCCGACAGCAACAGCGACGGCTACTGCCACCGCCACACCGACGAACACACCGGTGCCGCCGACGGCGACGCCGACAGCAACAGCGACGGCTACTGCCACCGCCACACCGACGAACACACCAGTGCCGCCGACGGCGACGTTCACGCCGACACCGGTGCCGCCGACGGATACGCCGACCCCGACGCCGACGACCGGTATTGTCAGTACCCCCGCGCCCTTCCCGCATATGGCGAAACTGCCAGTGCTGCAGAACGTCTGGCTGACGCGGCAGGGCGCGAATATCCCGCCGCCGGACTGCCTGGCTGGCACGGACATCGGCCGTCTCAGCGAGGGTCTGAGCCAGGCGATCACCTCGCCTGACCCGGATGATCCCAGCGTCGACCAGCAGATCGGGGCGTTCGAGTTCGAAGTGCACTACGACGCCACGAAGGTCTGCGTCGGCATCACCAGCGGCGCCGCCTGGAGCGCAGCGGGAGCGGTCTGCGTTATTGAGGACGATCCCACGGCGAATGCCACGGAACTCGCCCTGGAGGGCGTCGCCCGCATCGGTTGCGTCACCTTTGGCAAGAGCCTGGGTATCGATGAACTGGCGCCGCTGGCGCAGATCGACATCTACCCGCAGCCTGATATCTATTCGGATGCGAAGCCGAACCAGGACAACGGTGTCGTGGTGGAGATCAACAACGTCGACTGTGACGTGAGCGACGAGCAGGGCCACGCTATTCCGATCTTCTCCTGCGACGACGCAAGCATCACGTTCCGCTACCTGGAAGGCGACGTGGACGCTGACTGCGACGTCGACGCTTTCGACGCGACGGCGATCGCGATGCGCTGGGGCGCTGAGGAGGGGAGCCTGGCCTACAACGACTTCATGAACCTGGAGCCGGCCGGCACGCAGGCCGACGATGACATCGACGTCAACGACCTGCAGTTCGTCTTCGGTCGCTTCGGCAGCACGTGCGATGACCCGCACCCGTCGCAGGACCCGGTCAGCCCCCTGGCATAGCGGGCGGGCAGCACCCCGGCACAAAACAAACAAGGAGCCGGGCGTTACGCCCGGCTCCTCTCGTGCCTTGTTGGCTACTACGGTACGTTAGGCGGAGGCGTCCTTGCGTGCCTCTTCCGCGTCTTCAATTTCGGGCGCTTCTGGCGGTTCATTCTGAACCTCCTCGCCGCCACGGGTGAGCAGGCGCGGCCGCTCGCCGTCCCGTATCACCTCAGCGGTGACCAGGCACTTCTTGACGTCGGCGCGCGACGGAATCTCGTACATCACGTCTAGCAGAACGTCCTCCAGGACAGTGCGTAAGCCGCGGGCGCCGGTCTTGTGCTTCAAAGAGTCCTCAGCGCAGGCGTCCAGAGCATCGTCGGTGAAGGTCAGCTCCACGCCGTCCATGGCGAAGAAGCGCTGGAACTGCTTCATCAGCGCGTTCTTCGGCTCGGTGAGGATGCGGCGTAGCTCTTCGATGCCCAGCGCCTCCAGGCTGACGGAGATCGGCAGCCGTCCGACGAACTCCGGAATCAGACCATACTGGAGCAAGTCGTCGTGGCTAACGTACTTGAACAGCTCGTCGACACGCTCTTGGCCTGCCTTGCGGTTGTAATCCGCGTTGAAGCCCATCGACCGGCGGTTGTACGCCAGCCTGCGCTCCACGATGCGGTCCAGCCCCTCGAAGGCGCCGCCGCAGATGAAGAGGATGTTGGCGGTGTTGATCTGGATGAAGTCCTGATGAGGGTGCTTCCTGCCGCCCTGGGGCGGCACGTTCGCAACCGTACCCTCGATGATCTTGAGCAGCGCCTGCTGGACACCCTCGCCAGAGACATCGCGCGTGATCGATGGGTTGTCGCCCTTGCGGGCGATCTTGTCGATTTCGTCGATGTAGACGATGCCGCGTTCGGCGCGCTGGATGTCGAAATCGGCTGCCTGGATCAGCTGGAGCAGAATGTTCTCCACGTCCTCGCCCACGTAGCCGGCCTCCGTCAACGCGGTGGCGTCGGCGATGGTGAAGGGGACATCCAGGATGCGCGCCAGGGTGCGCGCCAGGTGCGTCTTGCCGCAGCCCGTGGGGCCCAGCAGCAGGATGTTGCTTTTCTCCAGCTCTACGTCGTCCTGGACGGGTGTGGAGCCGATGCGCTTGTAGTGGTTGTAGACGCCGACGGAGAGCACCTTCTTCGCCTGCTCCTGGCCGATGACGTACTCGCCTAGCTGCGAGAGGATCTCCTTGGGAGGCGGCACGCGCTGGCTGTTGGCCTTCGGCCGGATAGCGCCGGAGACCTCTTCGTCGATGATCTCACGGCAGAGATCGACGCATTCGTCGCAGATGTAGACGGCGCCCGGGCCCGCGATCAGCCGTTTTACCTGATCCTGGGTCTTGCTGCAGAATGAACAGTTGTACTGCACTCTGCCGCTACGGCTGCTCGCCATGCTCTCTCCCCTTCGCTAGACGCTGCTGTCACTAGTCTCTAACGCCGTGGCGCTGTTTCAGTTACTCCGACTTTTCAGGATCCTCGGACTTCGACAGGATCTCATCGATGATCCCGTACTTCTTCGCCTGTTCAGGGTTCATAAAGAAATCTCGGTCAAAGTCTTTGCGAATTTGGTCCGATGTCTGGCCGGTGTGTTTGACGAGGATGTCGCGAATGATGTCGTTCTCTCGTATCAACTCCTTCGCCATGATCTCGACATCCACGGCCTGGCCGCGGCCGCCGCCCAGTGCCTGGTGCATGTGCACCGTGGCGTGGGGCATGGCGTAGCGCTTGCCGGGCGTGCCGGCGCAGAGCAGCACGGTGGCCATGCTGGCCGTGACGCCGACGCAGAACGTGCTGACGTCAGCTCGCGTCAGCTGCATCGCGTCGTAGATCGCCAGGCCGGAAGGGATGACGCCGCCCGGCGAATGGATGTATATCTGGATGTCCTTGTCCGGGTCTTCCCGGTCGAGGAAGAGGAGCTGCGCGATTACGAGGTTGGCGATCTGGTCGTCGATCGGCGCGCCGAGGAAGATGATCCGTTCTCGCAGCAGCATCGAGAAGATATCGAACGCGCGCTCGCCGCGCGGACTCGTTTCGATCACAGATGGAATGATCGCGTTGTATGGCAGGTTGCTCGTCATGGGCAAGGTGCTCCTTCAACCAGGCAGGCGTCCAACGCCTGTCGTACATGCCGTTCGGCTATCCGTTCCGAGAGGCGCTTGCTTCAGCTTCTACTGGCGTCGCCTCTTCGGACGAGGCGATCTCCACCAGCCGTTCTACAGTCTGTTTCGTCGTCAGAGAGCGCCGCAGATTCTCCTTCGCCGCTTCGCTGGAGAAGAGGCGGCGGAGCTCATCCGCTTGCTCACCGGCGCCGGAGCTGAGTCTGTCTATCTCCTCCTCAAGCTCCGTATCTGTCACTGCTATATGTTCGGCTTCTGTAACCTCCGACAATACTAGGGAGCGGCTGATTCGCGCTTCCGCAATCGGACGCAGCTCCTCTCGTAGCTCTTCCTCCGATTTGCCGGCCTGTCGCAGGTACCGTTCCAGCCCTTCGCGGCTATTGCCGCGCGCGTTCTTCGGCTGGAGCGCGTTGTTCTGCTCTTGCAGCAGGTGCTCCACCTCGCGTTCGGCCAGGATCGGCGGGAACTCCGGCCGCACGCGCTTCACCAGCGTCTCCAGAACCTCGTCGCGATAGCGCTGCTCGTCCTCCTGTTCCAGCGCCTGCCGCAGGTCGTCCTCCACGCGGGTGCGCAACGCTCCCAGACTGTCGAATCCTTCGCCAACCTGGCGCGCGAACTCGTCGTCCAGCTCCGGCAGGATCTCCTGCTTCACTTCCTTGATCGCTACCTTGTAGAGCGCCGGCCGGCCGCGCATCTGCTCTTGGGGTGCGTCGTCCGGCACCGTCACCTCGAACTCAAACGCGCCGCCCTTCTCCCGGCCGATCAGCGCCTCCACGAAGCCTGGCAGGGAGATCGTCCGCTCTTCCAGTAGCTGGAACTCCGCGTCCTCCTCGTGCACCAGCGTCGCGCCGTCTACCGTGCCGTCTACGTCTGCCCGGACGATGTCGTTCCAATCGGCCGGCCTGGCCACGGGCTCCAGCGTCGCGTAGCGGTGGCGCAGCGATTCCAGGCCCTCCTGCACGCGCTCTGCTTCGACGACGACGGGCTCGCGCGGCACGCGCAGCGAGGCGTAGTCGCCGATATCGACCGTGGGCTGGACGGGAACCGTGAACTTCGCTACCAGCGGCGTTTCCTTCACTAGTTCGTATCCCGCCTGGTCGATCGGGTCGATCTCCTCCTGCTCCAGCGCTTCCTTGTACACCTGTGGCATCAGCCCGTCGATCGCCTCCTGCAGGATGGTCTGCTCCCCGAAGTGGCGCTCTACGACGTTCCGCGGCGCCTTGCCCGGCCGAAAGCCGGGTATCTTCGCCTTCGCCGCCAGGCGGCGATACGCGCTCGACTTGGCCTGTTCCAGCCGTTCCTCATCGACCTCGATTTCGAGGACGATCTGGCTGTCTGGGATACGCTCTGTTGAGACCTTCACGGCCACCTCCGATTGCAGTATACCAATAGGCTGGTGATCGAGGGAATCGTGACAGAAGGGCGATGGCGCTTCTATTGGCTTCAGGGCGTAGGCACAGTGCAGTGCGTGGCGTGTTCGGCGACGTTTCGAGAAAGGGTCTCAGGTTTCACCTAAGGGCGGTCAGCGTGTCGTGGTCGCGCTCCGAAACGTGACAGTTTGCTCTATCTGTGATTCGGCCAAGTCAGCCGTTCTCCGGAGCGGGAGAAGGGACTCGAACCCTCGACCCTTTCCTCCCAGCGGACGTTGCTCGGATTAGCGGTGATGCCTTAGCACCGGCGCGCAAGGTGGATTTTGACTACGCTAGGCCGCCCCCCTTGACAAATGACTGATAATCAGTCATACTATGGCCAGCATCTACTAATGAGGGGAGAACGCGGTGACTGCGACCAGAGCTAGAAGGACCGAAAGCGAACCAGTGCGAAGGGCACAGCTACTCAGAGCAGCTCGAAAGGTGTTTCGTGCAAAAGGATACGACGGAGCGACTGTCTCTGAGATAGTGCGTGAGGCAGGGGTGGCCCAAGGGACTTTCTATCTCTACTTCCCGTCGAAGAAGGACGCCGCCGTGTCCCTGCGCGACGGGCTGATGGAGACCATGGCCCAGGCAATGGCAACCGCTGTGGAATCGCGCACGTCCTTTGAGGACCGGCTCGAATCGATGATCGCAGCAGGCTTCAAGGTAGCTCGAAAGAATGCTGACCTCTTGAGGCTGTCGTTCATAGGGGCTGACGAAACACACCCGGAGATGCACAGCCAGTCCCCGGAGCACGCCTCGTTCTTGAGAGCTATTACCGATCTGTTCAGGGACGCGGTCGACGCGGGGGAGATGGAAACGATGGATCCGGAGATCGCGGCTCGGCTGGCAATTGGCCTGCTTCAGCATGCGATGCTCGAGGCCTTTCTCTTTGGTGGCGGCGAAGATGTGGACCGGCTTGAGCAAGGTGTTTCCACATTGCTTCTGAATGCACTAAGGCGAAGAACCGCGTAGGGTTTTTTTGCAACGTAGTGACTGAGGGTCAGTCACACGGATGAAATCACCGAAAAAGGAGACAGTCGGATGAGAACAGCAGAGGGAAACGAGCCTAGATTAAGCGATCAAGAGCACCGAAAGGAGGCAATCATGGACGGCATCACGACCCGGGAAAAGACACAGTCGCGCATGTACCGGATGCGCTGGTGGACGCTCGCAGTAGTATCGGTCACTGTCCTGTTAGCAACCATCGACGAAACGATTCTCAACGTGGCTATCCCGTCGCTGCAACGAGACCTGGGAGCGTCGGCCTCGTCGCTGCAGTGGATGGTCAACTCGTACATGCTGGTCTTCGGTGGCTTGCTCTTGACGATGGGCGGTGTCGGTGACCGGTTCGGACGGGCCCGGATGCTGCGTTATGGCCTCGCGGTGTTCGCCCTGTCTTCGCTGGGAGCGGCGCTGGCGCAATCTCCCGCACAGCTGATCGGGGCCCGAGCAATCATGGGCATGGGCGGAGCGATGATGATGCCGGCGACCCTCGCCGTCATCGTGAATGTGTTCGAAGAACGGGAGAGGCCGAAAGCGATCGCGATATGGGCGATGATGGCAGGGATCGGCGTCGCGCTTGGACCGATGCTTGGGGGGGCGCTGCTCAAGTACTTTTACTGGGGGTCGGTGTTCCTGGTGAACGTGCCGATCGCCGTTATCGCGATTGCAGCAAGCCTATTCCTCGTGCCGGATAGCCGAGACCCCAGGAGCAGGCC
>JADFKB010000028.1 GCA_022565155.1 Chloroflexota bacterium
CCTCCTCTTGCAGCCGCGACTTCAGCCGCTCGTACTCCGCTTGCAGCGCGCCGACGCCCTCCGGCTGGACGAAATCGACGATGAACTGGAGGTCGCCGCGCACTTCGTAGAACGAGACCTGGCCGTGGGCGACGACGGCGTCGCCGTCCTCGAACTGGAAGCCCTTGTTGGCGCGCTTGAAGAGCACGCAACTCAGGGCTGCATCGGCTTCCTTCAGGCTGAAGTAGATGTGGCCGGAGGGGTAGCGGCGGAGGTTGGAGACCTCGCCGCTGATCCAGAGGTCGCTCAGGAAGAGATCGCTCTCCAGCAGCTCGCGCAGGTGGGTGGCGACCTGTCGGACGGAGTAGACCTGCATCGCCCTCAGTATCGCGCCGATAGGGGCAGGGGTGCAAGTTAGCTAGCGTGTAGGTCGATACTCACCTAAGAGGCGGAGAATCATGACCCTAGGACACGGCCAAATAGTACACTACGAGGCGTCATGCTTCTAGTAGGAATTACGTCGCTATCCTTCGTGCTGGCGATTGGAATCACGCCTTTCGCCGTTCGTGCATACCCAGCCTTCCGCACGCTGCCTTCAGGCTTGAAGTTCCAAGTGGGTGCTGTTTCGATCGCCTCCGCGGTGGGCGTCAGCTATATCTCCATTTCCGAAGAAATAAACCCTGCGTGGATTCCATGCGTACTTGCCCTTTCCTGGCTCGTGGGGATGCTCTTACTGATCTACTCCACGTCTTCGGCAAGGAGAGCTTACGAGCAGTTCGATGCGGCTCTGGCCACGCTTCGTGAGGGCGGCGCAACCGGGCCCGAATGGTGGCTTCATATCCATGCGCGATTGCTCTCGATGCAAAGAAGCGAATGGTCGAAACGGGTGATACGAATCATTCTTCCGTTGCTAGTCGGCTTGGTCGTTGTCATATGGTTGGTGCTGGAAGGTGTAGATTGGTAGCCCGGCCCCGCCGTAGCCCCCTACAGCCAGGGCGGCAGCAGGCGCTTCGCCAGTAGCCAGAGACGCCCGAACCAGGGCGTCTCTTCCGTGTAATCCCAGGTGGCGTAGCGCTCCGGCGTCACGACGATAGCGACGGCAGGCCCCACCTCGATCGCGCTCTGGGCCGCCTGCTTGTAGCCAATCGCGCCGATGAAGCCCAGGTAGTGGCGCGGCGTGGCGTCAGCCAGCCAGTCGGGGTCGTCCTGAACGTCGGCGCTGCCGTGCACGATCACCGCCTTGTAGGGCGGCCGCTCTTCCTGTACGCAGACCGAGACTCGAGGATCGCGACGCACGTTCGCAACCTTCGCCGAATCTTCGTCCGTGCGGAAGTAGAGGAGCCCATCGCGGTACATGTACCAGATGGGCGTGGGGACCGAACGACCTTCAGCGTCGGTGGTGATGAGCACGGCGACGTGGCGGCCTCGCAGGAAGCGCTCGCGCTCCTGAGGGTTCATCCGGCTGGGCATAGAACACTGTCCTCACAGAGATCGCTCTGAGGGTTGAAACCCTCAGCTACTGATTTCGAACGGGGGTAGCTGCGCGATTGATCTCGCAGACATTCCCAATCCCTACGCCCGCTCTGTGTACTCGCCGGAGCGGGTGTCGATCTTGAGCTTGTCGCCGGCGCTGATGAAGAGGGGGACGTTGACTACCAGGCCCGTCTCCATCTTCGCCGGTTTCGTCGCGCCGGAAGCGGTGTCGCCCTTGACGCCGGGGTCCGTCTCAGCCACGGTCAGCACGACCGCCGCCGGCACCTCGATGCCGATCGCTTCGTCGCCGTACATCAGCAGATCGCAGTTGGCGTTCTCGGCCAGGTACCGCGCCGCCTCGCCCACCTGCTCGCGGCCGACCGGCGTCTGGTCGTACGTCTCGTTGTTCATGAAGTAGAAGAGATCGCCGTCCTGGTAGAGGTACTGAACGGCGAGCCGCTCGATGCGGACGCGCGGGAGCTTGGCCGTCGCCTGGAACGACTTGTCGATGATGTGGCCGCCGCGCACGTCCTTCAGCTTCACCTTCACCTGGGCGGAGCCGCGCGCGTTCTTGATGTGCGCGTACTCCAGCACCTGGTAGAGGTTGCCGTCCATCTCGACGGTGATGCCCCTGCGCATGTCAGTGACGTTGATCATCTAGTCATGTCTCCGTTCGCTCATCTTGATAGGTATGAGGACTATGCGGCCGCTGTGCTCAGCTTCGGCGCGTGGCTAAGGACACGCGCTTTGCCGTTCTCCATCACGACCACGTCTTCGATACGGACGCCACCCCAGTCGGTGAGGTAGATGCCCGGTTCGATAGTGAAGACCATGCCGTCCGTCAGCTTGTCTTTCGATGTCTTGGCGATGCGGGGCAGTTCGTGCACCTGCAGCCCGAGTCCGTGGCCGAGTCCGTGGCCGAAGTTCTCGCCGTAGCCGGCCTCCCCGATCACGGTGTGGGCCAGCATGTGCGCCTGCTCGCCGGTCATCCCCTCTTCGACGAGTGCGGTCGCGGTCTGCTGGGCGGCGAGAACGATGTCGTAGACCTTCTTGAACTGGTCGTCCGGCTCGCCAAGGAAGATCGTGCGCGTGAGGTCGGAGACGTAGCCGTCGAGCGTGACGCCCATATCGATGATGATGCCTTCGCCCTTCTTCAGCGCGTAGTCGCGCGGGAAGCAGTGCGCCATCGCTCCCCACGGCCCGCCGCCTACGATTGTCGGGAAGGAGATGCCGTCGCCGCCGTGCTCGCGGATGTACTTCTCGATCTCCCAGGCCACCTGCTTTTCCGTCCACCCCGGCTCGACGCGCTCCGCGACATCCTGGAAAGCAGCGTCGCCGATGTCGATCGCGGCCTGGATCGCGGCCAACTCCTCCGGCTGCTTGACCACGCGCAGACCCTCGACCATGTTCGTTGTCGCGACGAGCTTCGGCCGCTCTGCCTCCGGCAGGTTCTGGATCGCCTTTCGCAACGTCCGATGGCCCTGATAGGAGATGTGCGCGGCTTCAAACGCGACGCGTTTGCCGCCCAGCCCTTGCAACACGTCCGGCAGCCATTTCTCCATGCCGCCGACGGCCTTGTAGACGCGGCATTCTACCGCCTGCTGGGCAGCCTGCTCCCAGTAGCGGAAGTCGGTGGCGAGCACGGCGTCGTCGCGGGTGACGAGCAGATACGCCGAGGTGCCAGTGAAGCCGGAGAGGTAGCGGCGGTTGACCGGGCTGGCCGTCTCCGGACTGACGATAAAGAGCGCGTCGAGCTTATGCTCGTCGAGCTTCTCGCGTAAGCGTTGGATTCGCTGTTTCGTCATCGCTCCTCAGTAGCGCTGGCCGCCCCATCATTCAGAAGGGCTAGCGCTATGCTCCTAGCTGCTCCACCAACGCCTCCAGCGCGGCGATGTAGCCAAACCAGCCGAGGCCGGTGACGACGCCACGGCTGACGGCGGCCGTGACCGACCGGCGGCGAAACTGCTCGCGGGCATGGATGTTGGAGATGTGCACCTCGATCACCGGCTTGCCGGTGCCGGCGAGCGCATCTCGCAACGACAGCGCGTAGTGGCTAAGCGCGCCCGGGTTGATAATGATGCCATCGGCGGCTGGCGCTTCCTTCTGCAGGTAGTCGATGATGCCGCCTTCGTGGTTGGATTGAAACGTAATCAACTCCGCGCCCAGTTCCTTCGCGCGCGCGGCCACCCGCCCCTCGATTTCGGCCAGCGTCAGGCTGCCGTAGACCTCCGGCTCGCGCTCGCCAAGCGTGTTCAGGTTCGGGCCGTTAATCAGTAGGATGCGCATCGATACCAGCGTACAAGATAAGAGGGCTGAGGATCGAGAGGGTGAACGATACACCTGAGGGTCGAAACCCCCGCCTGCCGGCGGGCAGGCTCAGCTATCGCTCCGAACGGCGTAGCCGCGGGAATCATCCCGCAGGGGAAAACGCGTTGTTATACTGGGCGCGCCGCCTGGCTCGCAGGCCGGGCGGCAGTGGAGGACGGAGCCGGGATGCCGGGAGGGAGATCGATGCGTACGGGGCTAGCAGCGGCCGTTGTGCTGCTGGCCGTCGCGATCGTGCTGGCGTGGCAGTTGGCCGCCAGCGCGGCATCCGGGCCGGAGAAGCCGCCCGGCTCCATGTCGCTCGCTATCGGCGGGCCGTCAGTTGTCTGCAATGTTGCGGCCGCCAGTTGCGGAGTCTTGCTGGGGCAGGAGTTCACGGTAACCGTGTCTCTCGATTCGCTCCCGCTCGACCCCGCAAGCCAGCAGCCGGCCGCCTACGCCGGCTTGCAGACCTACGTGTTCTACAGCGGCCTCACCTACAAGCCAACGGCGGTCGTAGCGGACGAGATCGCCTGGCCGGAGAGCGCGCTGCCGGTACGCTCGCCGGCGAGCCCCGGCGGCCAGGAGCGCTTCGTCGTCCACGGCGATGTCACCGGCACGTCGCCGCCGCTGCCGCCGAGCAGCCATACCGGCGCGGTGCTTTCGCTCACGCTCACCTGCGCATCGGAAGAGGCCGCGTTCGATATCGCGCTGTTGCCGTACGACCCGATAGCCCGGCCGCTGGGCGCGGGCGTCCGGCCGCTGGACGCCGAGACCGGGGAGCTGGGAGCGACGGTTGCTGCGCCGGCGACCGGCCAGCGAACGCTCGACCTCGACGGCGACGGCGCGACGCCGGCGGAGACCGTGGACGTGGCGGACGCCTGGCGGGTCGTCTGCAGCCCGCCGACCCCGACGCCGCCTCCTAACCTGCCAGACCTATTCGTCGCCAACATGCGCATCGTGCCCGAGATCGGCGGCGGCTGCGACCTCGCGTCCACGCCGCTCGGCATTCGTGTGTTTGTTGGCAACTTTGGGACCGCGGACGCCGGGCCGTTTGCTGTCGAGGTGAACGGCGTGCAGCAGTCTGTAGACGCCGGTCTCGCGCTGGGCGACAGGGTCTCGCTTTGGTTCAGCGGTTATCTCTTCGGCGAGAACACGGCGATCGCCGACGCGAAGCTCCAGGTGACAGAGAGCGATGAAGAGAACAACGCCCTCACTGCCTTCCTCGCCGTGCCCACGTTGCCGCTACCGTGCACGCCCACGCCAGTGCCCGCCGTGGTCGGCGACGTCGACTGCAACGGCGGCGTGAACAGCATCGATGCGGCGCTGGTGCTGCAACTCGGCGCGGGCCTAGTCGACTCGCTGGCTTGCGAGGAGAACGCAGACGTGAACGAGAGCGGCGCCGTCGATGCCATCGACGCGGCGTTGATCCTCCAGCTCGTCGCCGGCCTTATCGCCTTGTTGCCGGTGTAGGAAGCCCCTCCGCTCATCCCATTGCCGGAAGCGTTGCTATACTGGCTGGCATGGCAGGAACACGAGCGAGCAAGTCCGCGAGCGGCCGGCGTGCCTATCGGCGCATTGTCGCCAAGTTCGGCACGAACCTGCTGACGTCAGGGACAGATCAGCTCGATACCGAGACGATGGCTGGCCTGGTGCGCCAGGTGGCCGCGCTGCACGGTCGCGAGATCGAAGTTATCGTCGTCACCTCCGGCTCGATCGCGGCCGGGCGTCATCGGCTGGGCGGCAGTGCAGGTGCGACCAGCGCTTCGCGTCGCAAGGGCACGGCGTCGCGGCAGGTGCTGGCGTCCGTCGGCCAGAGCCACCTGATGCACATCTACGACGGCCTCTTCGCCGAGCACGGCCTCGTCGCCGCGCAGACGCTGCTCACCCGCCGCGACCTGGCCGACCGCGTCGGCTACCTGAACGCGCGCAACACGCTGCTGCAACTGCTGGACCTGGGCGCGGTGCCGGTCGTCAACGAGAACGATGCCGTCGCTCTCGATGAGATCGAGGAGGTGCGCATCGGCGACAACGACAGCCTCTCCGCGCTCGTTACGAACCTCGTCGACGCTGATCTGCTCGTCATCGCAACGGACACCGGCGGCCTCTACACAGCCGACCCGCGCCGCCAGCCGGACGCCGAGTTGATCTCCTGCGTCGAGAAGATCACGACGGAGATCGAGAGCCTGGCCGACGACTCGGCGACGCGCCACGGCGTCGGCGGCATGATTACGAAGCTCCAAGCCGCGAAGCTGGCGACTGCGGGCGGCGCCGACGTCGTGATCGCGGGCGGCCACGAGCCGGAGCTGCTCGAGCGGCTGATCGCGGGCGAATCGGTCGGCACGATCTTCCCGGCGACGACCGACCGGCTGGAGAGCCGCAAGCGCTGGATGCTCGCCGGGCTGGCGGCGCGCGGCAAGATCGTCGTCGACGCCGGCGCGGCGAATGCGCTCATATCGCGCGGGAAGAGCCTGCTGCCCGCTGGCGCGCGCGAGGTCTCGGGCCGATTCGACCGCGGCGATACCGTCTCGATCTGCGACGAGGAGGGCCGCCGCTTCGCTATCGGTATCACGAACTACAGCCGAGAGGACGCGGCCCAGATACTAGGCGTCCGGTCGGACCGCATCGCCAAGCTGCTCGGCCACGAGTACGGCGCCGAGTTGGTACACCGCAACAATCTGGTGCTGGTCTGATGCGCTGGCTACGCAAGTTCTTCTACAGCGACGATCCGGTGGTGAAAGTGCGTGCGGCGCTGAGCGAGTCGGAGGCGCTATTGCTGCGAGAGGTGTTGGAGGACAGCGGCGTGCCGGTGATGTCGAAGAACATGAACTTTCTCACAGTGACACATGAGACCGGCTCGTTCGGTAACGATTACGACCTGTTCGTCAAGCAGAGCGACCTGGCGCGCGCCGAGGAGATACTGGGCACGTTCGATCTGGCGGAAGGTGACGAGCACGAAGACACCGGCGGCTGGCACTCGAATCCCGAGACGTAGGCAGGGGCCTGTAGACCAGGGCGGATGCGCGCGGTTCCATCAGCTATGCCTCGACTGCCACTTCGAGAACCTGGCGCTCCGAGCTGACGATGCATTCGGCGACCTTCGCCACCTGCTCCTGGTAGAAGCCGCTCGATGCGACGGCGTCCACGTCTTCCGCTGACTCCCAGAGGCTAATGCCGATTCCCGTGTTCTTCTCTCGGTCGACTAATATCAAAGCGTTGACGAAGCCCTGCCTCTCCTTAGCAGCGGGGAGAATGGAGTCTCTCGTGATGGCGATCCACTCGTCAGCCTTGCCGGGCTGCAGCGTTACTGATGAGACTTGGGCATACATCCTGCAGTCCTCCGTTAGCTAGCGTCTCCCTTTACACTGAACAGCCGCTGCGGCTCCGCGATGCCCTTCAGCTCGTGCTCACCGCGATCTTCGAACTCGACGCCCGCCGACGTGCGGGCGAGGCCGCGCACAATGTCAGACACCAGGATCTCCCCTGGCGCGGCCGCGCTCTGTACCGCGCAGCGACCTGCACCGCGCCGCCGTGGACGTTGTTCCCTTCTCGCACCACGTCGCCGGCGTGGATACCGAGGTGGAGCGGCAGGCCGGCCTCGTTGCCGAGGTCGCGGCAGCGCTGCGCCGCCTCGATTGCATCCCGCGCCGACGTGAACACGGCCATGACGCCATCGCCCAGCACCTTGCCCTCGATTGGCGTGCCGGCTGCGCCGGTGATGGCGGCGCGGAGCGAGGTGTCCATCGCGCGCTCCTTCTCGCGATACGCCGCGTCGCCCAGCTTGGTGGTGAGCGCGGTGGAGTCGGCGATGTCGAGGAAGAGGATGATGGCGGTGCCTGAGGGGAGGCTGGTCTCCGTCTCTCCAGCCGCACCCAAGAACTCGTTGATGGCAGCGATCGTGGTGGCAGTATCACCTGACGTGATTTGTTCCACCTCACCTTCTAAGATCAGCAGCTCAGCGTTCGGGATCGCGGCCGCGAGCGCACGACCTGCTCCCACGCTTTTGCTCCCCACAGGTCCTGCCGACCCGCGCTGCATGACGAGAGTTCGCGCCTGGACGTTTTCTAGCTCGGTCGAAGCATCGAGGCGGTACATCTCAGAAAAGCTCCTCCGGGATTCCTCCGGTGTCATCGTCTCTCGCATCCGCTTGGCAAATGAGCGCCCGGCGTCACCCGCATCCCAGCCGTAGTTAATGAACGCTACAACCTCCGTGTATAGGTGCCAGTCCGCTTCTCTCAGGGCACCCAGAGCGCGGTTACCGGGACTGCTGACAACCTCGACGTTGCGTGCGGATGTGCACCAGAGGATCAGTTCTGACACTCGCTCAGGGTTGCGAGCGGCGTACGCGATCGCGGGAGGTCCGAAGAAGGAGAGTGCGAGCAGAGAGAAGCGCTCAAGTTTCAGAGCGTCAACGACCGCATCGAGATCGAGGAAGCACGCATCCAGTGAGAGCGGCTCGACGTTTTCGTCCGATAGGCCGGAACCCCGCCCGTCATAGCGGACGAGCGATCTACCTTCTGCCAGCGCCGAGTAAAACTCGCGCCTCTGAGGCGTCCGCCATTCAAGCTGAATGTGGCTCATCGTGCCCCCGGACGGGAAGACGAGTGGCTCCCCATCACCGATGACGTAATAGGCGATATTCAACCCGTCCTCGGTCTTCGCGTACTGGATGCGCGGTTGCATAGTAGGGCTATTCTACACCATTCTGCTTGTCCGCTCTCAGCGCTTTTGCTACCGTCTCGTCGGGAAACGAGATCGTGTTTGGGAGGAAGCTAACGTGGCCGTCGATAAGAAGAAGACGGAAGCGCCGAAGGGCGCGGAATCGACCGCCTACACGTTCGTCACCGTCTGCCGCTCCGACGAGCTGCCGGAGGGCGAGGTGCGCCCGCTAAAGGCGCGCGGCAAGGAGCTGGCTGTTGGCCGGCTCGTCGGCGGGCAGCTCTTCGCGGTCGGCGGGCGCTGCACGCACATGCGCGCCCAGCTGGGCGGCGGCACGCTGAACGGCGCGCTGCTGGAGTGCCCCTGGCACGGCTCGCAGTTTGACGTCGCCGACGGCTGCGTGGCGAAGTGGGTGCAGAGGCCGGCGTGGATGAAGCTGCTCTTCGACGCGACGATGCCCGCCTTCATGAAGCGCAGCATCGCCACCTACGACGTGAAGGAAGAGAACGGCGAAGTCCTCGTCGCCGTAGACTAGCTCGAATTTCGAGGTTCGAGCGATGCTCGGCGCCCTCTCTGACCTGCCCCGCCTGCGCGACGTCCGCCGGCGCCGCGCGTCGTCCTACGATACTTCTGGCGGCAATAGCGACTTCTGGCTGCTGCAGCCCGGCGAAACGCGCACGCTGACGCAGATCGACGGCCCCGGCTGCGTCAAGCACCTCTGGGTAACGCTCGCCTCGCGCGAGGAGGCCTACCCGCGCCGGAGCGTGCTGCGCATGTACTGGGACGGCGCGGAGACGCCCTGCGTCGAAGTGCCAACCGGCGACTTCTTCGGCATCGGCCACGGCCTGATGAAGGAGTTCTGGTCGCTGCCGCTGACGATGAGCCCGCAGGACGGTCGCGCGTTCAACTGCTTCTTCCCGATGCCCTTTGGCTCCGGCGCACGCATCGAGCTGTGTAATGAGGGAGAGCGACGCCTCGTCGTCTTCTTCTACGTCGACTACGAAGAGTACGATGAGCCGCAACCCGACCTCGGCCGTTTCCACGCCCAGTGGCGTCGCCAGAACCCCACCGACGGCTGGGGTGACGACGACCGCCGCTTCCCCGACGACCCCGACTATCGCGGCGAGGTCTGGGGGACGCCAAACCTGGATGGTTCAGGCAACTACGTCATTCTCGAAGCCGAGGGACGCGGCCACTACGTCGGCTGCAACCTGAACATCGATTGCTTCCGGCGCGCCAAGAACGACTGGTACGGCGAGGGCGACGACATGATCTTCATCGACGGCGACACGACGCCGACGCTCCACGGCACGGGCACGGAGGACTACTTCAACACCGCCTGGAGCCCGCGACAGGAGTTCTGCGCACCGTACCACGGCCTCCCGCTGACGTCGGGCACGGAGGAGTGGCCGTACAAGGGCAAGCACTCCATGTACCGCTTCCACATCGAGGACCCGGTGTATTTTCGAGAGTCGATCCTCGTCAGTATCGAACACGGCCACGCCAACAACCTCTCGAACGACTACTCATCGACCGCCTACTGGTACCAGACGGAGCCGCATGCCGCCTTCCCGCCGCTGCCGCCGGTGAGCGAAAGGCTGCCGCGTCCTGACGCGGAGTAGAAACAGCGGTCGCTGTGGTCGATCCTGGCAGCATTGCGACTCGAGCCCCCGTACTTCAAGAAGATGGCGGGGTTCTCGGCGGCCCGGTCCAGCGCGCGGAGTCCGTAAGCTCGTCGATTAGCTGTTCAATCTTCTCTAGTGCCGCGAGCCGGCCTTGCTTGTCGGACGTGTGGCAGCGCTCGATCCCGTGTTCCCGATCCCCAAGCCGGACCGACATTACGGTTGCTCCCACGCCCAGAACCTGGCAGTGAAAGTCCTCTGGAAGCTCGAAGAAGCCGCTCTCTTCAAAGCGGCGTAGCAGAAGGCTGACGTCCTCTTGCAAGATCTGGGCGCGTTGCGTTCCGATAGTGTCGACGTTTTGAAATCCCTCGTACTCCACGCTGCCGTCGCCGCGAATCGTCAGGCTGTAGTCGGGGCACGGACCGCGACAGGAGTCCTCCGCAGGCTCGGCGGGGTACGCGCCGCGCGTCATTGTGATGACGAGGTCAGCCAGCGCTGGGTCGGCCGTTGCTGTCGGTGCGGCGGAAGGTGAGACATCAACGCAGCCGACGGCGATCACGGCGATTGCAGCCAGCGCGGTGATGCCGAGTAGCCAGACCTTGGGCGAAGTCATCGCGCCGCCGCACATGCCCCCTACACCACCGTCGCCGGTTGGCCGAGCCAGTCCTGGCGGCGGCGCTGGTGCGCTGCGTCGCGCTCCTTGAACTCCGGCAGCAGTTCGGAGGCGAAGAGCCGGAGCGAACTCATGATGTCCTCGTGCTTCGTCGCGCCGGCCTGAGCGACCAGGATCAACTGGTCGACGCCGGCGTCTTCGTAGGCCAGCAGCCGCTCGCGGATCGTCTTCGGCGAGCCGATGCAGCCGAACGGGCCGACTTCCTCGCCGGGCGGCGTCGAGTTGAAGGCGCGCATGATGTCGGTCGCGCCCGGCTTGTGCTGGCGGCCGCCGTAGTAGTGCTGGAGCGCGTAGCCGAAGAAGCGCATGCCCGGCACGCCCTTTGCCGCCGCGTCCGCGTCCTGCGGGCAGCACATGAAGCCGGAGACGACGGCGTACTGGGCGTTGACGGCATCGCCGATCGGCTCGCACTCCTCGCGGATGATGCGATAGTACTCCGCGCAGCGGCTGCGCAACTCCTCGACTTCGGCGAAGTCGAACCCCAGCGTGCCGAGGCCGTACTTCGCGGCCATGTAGACGGTGTCCGGGTTGGAGCAGGCGACCCAGAGCGGCGGGTGCGGCTTCTGCAGCGGTTTGGGGATGACGTTGCGTTTGGGGAAGTCGATGTACTCGCCGTGGAACTCCCAGGCTTCGTCGCGGAACATGCCGACGAGGCAGCGCAGCGACTCCTCCCACATCGCCCGTTTCTCCGCGCGGTCGACGCCGAATCCGGCCAGCTCCATATCGGACGACGATTCGCCGGTGCCGAAGTCGACACGGCCATTCGAAACCAGGTCCAGCGTGGCGATGCGCTCCGCCGTGCGCGCCGGATGGTTGTAGCCCGGCGGCATCAGGACGATGCCGTGGCCGAGGCGGATGCGCTCCGTTCGCTGGCTGGCGGCGGCGAGAAACACCTCAGGCGCCGAGGAGTGCGAATACTCCTCCAGGAAGTGGTGCTCCACGTCCCAGACGTAGTCGTAGCCCAACTCATCGGCCAACTCCACCTGCTCCAACGACTGCTGGAAGATATCCAGCTCGCTGGTCGGCCCCCAGGGCTTGGGGAGTTGCATCTCGTAGAAGAGTCCGAATTTCATGGAGTGATCCTCTCTGATCAAGTACACGCGCGTGTCCTGCGTCATGTCTCAATTGCCACGTCGAACAGCCGATAGGGCGCAGCCCGCTGCGTACGAAAAAGGGGCAGCCGACCTTGACGCGTACGTAAGGTTACGGTGGCGGGCGCTAGGGTGTCAAGGCCAGGACGGCAGAGCTTACGGTGCTTGTCTGCCGACAGGCGGGGGTTTCAATCCTCAGAGTCCCCTGTCGTATACAGCGATAGGGGCGTTGACAGTTCATGAACTCGGTGTTACGCTAGGCCTTTCTCCACTCTGGTCAGTTAGGAGGCGGTTGCATGGCTAAACGACTCATCGTCTGCTCAGACGGCACCTGGAACAGGCCGGACCAGCGCAGCGGCGGTGAGATTCGTCCGACCAACGTCGTCAAGATGTGGCGGGCAATCGAGCCCGTAGCTCCGGGCGAGGTTCGTCAAGTGAAGTTCTACGACGAAGGCGTTGGCACCGAGGGGAACTTCATTCAACGCCTCATCGGCGGGGCGTCCGGACGGGGACTGAACAAGAACATCCTGGACGGCTATCGCTTCCTGATGCACACGTATGAGCCGGGCGACGAGATACTTCTCTTTGGATTCAGTCGCGGCGCATACACCGTGCGAAGTCTTGCCGGCATGTTGCGCAACAGCGGCCTGCTGCAAAAGAGCAACGCTGAACGGTTGCAGGCGGCCTTCGACCTCTACCGCCGTGAAGATGCGCCGCCGGATTCAGAAGTGGCGACAAGCTTCAGAAACGCCTACTCACACGAGGTAGACATCAAGTTCCTCGGCGTGTGGGACACCGTCGGCGCTCTCGGTATTCCGCCTCTCGGACTGGGACGGTTCCTCGGCGTTCTGGGACGCTTCCTTAATCGACGCCACACGTTCCACGACGTCGAGCTGAGCGGCTCCGTTAAGTACGGCTATCACGCCCTCGCCATCGACGAGCGACGAGCGCCGTTCGAACCTTCCATCTGGGTCCGCAGATCAGAGGACGGTCAACCGCTCCCAGATGCACCCGTGAAGGAAGGCCAGGTCGTCGAGCAGGTCTGGTTCGCCGGCCATCACAGCGACGTCGGCGGGGGCACGAAATGCGCCGGCCTCTCCGATCTTGCCTTGAAGTGGATGATGGAGAAGGCGAAGCCTTGGCTAGCGTTTGACGAGGAGTACATAAAGAAAGAGCTTCATCCGAACCACGCCGGCCCCGTGCACGACCCAAGGAGGGCCATCTCCAAACTCATCGGCAGGTTCAAGCTCGGTACGTTCGTGCGGATACTGGGTACGACCTGGCTGGTTACCGAGGCCGTGCACCGTGCGGCCACGACCAGGTATGACGGGGATCCGCCGGTCTATAAGCCGCAAAATCTCAAGGACTACCTGGACGGTGACGACCCCAAGATCGCGGAACCCGACGACAGCCACATGCCAGCGTCGCCCGCATCGGCGGAAGAGACCGTGCCGGAGCATATCAGCGCGGATCGCTAGCCCATCTGGCGGCTTCAAGACAGTGCGCCTGGAAGACGCTACATTGGCAATCGCAGGACGTGCAGCACTATCGTGCGTCTTGCCCGCCTATATGGTCGAAGCGTAGAGTAAACGCTGCCGCGAATGTTCCCAGCCTCACCTCGATTCGCTACACTACTCTCACCATGACCACGGCCGAACGAGTAGACATGCAGGCGATAGGCCGCACGGCGAAGGACGCCGCGCGCCGCCTCGCGACGATCAGCACCGACGTCAAGAACGCGGCGCTGCTAGCAATGTCGGACGCGCTCGCCGCGCACCAGGACGAGATCCTGCGCGCCAACCAGCACGATATGCAGGCCGCCCACGACGCCGGCGTCACCGGCTACATCCTCGATCGGCTGCTGCTGACGCCGGAGCGGCTGGACCAGTACACATCGGATGTACGCAACGTCGCCGCGCTGCCGGATCCCATCGGCCAGGGGCTGGACCGGCGCACGCTGGCCAACGGCCTGGTGCTGAGCAAGGTGCGCGTGCCGCTGGGCGTCGTCGCCTGCATCTACGAAGCGCGGCCCAACGTCACGGCGGACGTCGCCGCGCTCTGCCTGAAGGCCGGCAACGCAACTGTGCTGCGCGGCGGCAAGGAGGCGTTCCACTCCAACAGCACGATCGCGCGCATCATCTCTCGCGCCGCCACCGCCGCGGGCCTGCCGGAAGGCGCGATCCAGTTCGTCGAATCGACGGACCGCGCCCTCATCCTCGAGCTGGTGACGATGCGCGACTACATCGACCTGCTCGTGCCGCGCGGCGGCGGGCTGATCGATTTCGTCCTGGAAAACGCCAAAGTGCCGGTGCTGATCGGCGGCGTTGGCGTTTGCCACACCTACGTCGACAAGTCGGCCGATATCGACATGGCCGTCGCCATCGCCGACAACGCCAAGACGCGCCGGCCCTCGATCTGCAACGCCCTCGATACGCTGCTGGTGCATCGTGATGTCGCCGCCGGCTACCTGCCGAAGCTGGCCGCAGTCTGGGCGGAGTCCGGCGTCGAGATGCGCTGCGACCCGGAGGCGCTCGAAATCGTCTCCAGTGTTGCGAATCTTAAATCGTGCGCTGCCACGCCGGACGACTTTGGCAAAGAGCATCTGGCGCTGGTCGCCACCGTGAAGCTCGTCGACTCGTTGGACGACGCGCTGGACGTCATCTACCAGTACGGCACCGGCCACTCGGAGTGTATTGTGACGGAGGACTACTCTTCCTCGCAGCGCTTCGTCCTGGAGGTCGACACCGCCGTCGTCTACGTCAACGCCTCGACGCAGTTCACGGACGGCGCGCAGTTCGGCCTGGGCGCGGAGATCATCGACTCCACGCAGAAGCTGCACGCGCGCGGGCCTGTCGGCCTGGAGGAGATCACCACCTACAAGTGGGTGGTGCAGGGCAGCGGCCAGATACGGCCGTAATCGACATCACTCTGCGGGATTCATCCTGCAGCTACACCGTTCGCAAACAAAAGCTGAGGGTTTCAACCCTCAGGAGTCCCACTGCATTTTTCTTATCTGATAGACTACACCTACCATGCTGAAGTGCCCCCGCGACGAAACCGAGCTCATTATCGAGCACCACAAAGGCATCGAGGTCGATCACTGTCCCACGTGCAACGGCCGCTGGCTCGACCACCACGAGCTCGACCAGCTCGAAGCGCTGGCTGCGCCCGACGAGGACACGCGCAAAGCGATGGTCGAATACGCGAAGCGGCCCAGCGAACTGAAGTGCCCGGTCTGCGAGAAGGAGATGCGCGCGTTCAACTATCGCGCCTACAACCTGGAGATCGATACCTGCGAAGATGAGCATGGCTTCTGGCTGGACGCGGGTGAAGAGGGGCGCGTGCACGACATCATGGAGGAGCGGGTTCGCGGCCTGGCGCGTGCCGCCTCCGCCGAAGAGGCGTGGGGCAAGTTCCTCGGCCGCGTCGGCAACCGAGGCGTTTGGGACAATATCAAGGGCATGTTCGGCGGCCGCCGCTAACGCGCGACCCCTAACCCTTCACCCTCGACCCTAGAGCCCTAATCCGGCACAATATCGGCAGAGCACGTCTGTCGTGCGTCCTTCCAACGCAGGCACAGGAAGGAGAGAGAAGGAGTTTCCCATGCCCCGCTTTCAGTTCGAACGCGAATCTCGTACCCCTAGCTCCGAATCGTTCACCGTCATGTCTGAGGACAAGGAGATCGGCCGCGTGGACATCCACTTCGGCTCCGACGTAGCAAGCGCGACGATCTGCATGCCGGAGGACTTCTCCGATAGCGACGTCCAGGACCTCATCGGCGAGGTCGATGAACGGCTCGTCATGTCGGCGCATCCGTTCCGGGAAGACTTCGTTGTCACCGTCTGGCTGGGCCGCCATGCCGGCGTCTACTCTGAGGAGTTGGAGGAGGAGTCGGTGGAGGAGCTGGACGGCAACGGCCTCAAAGAGTGACCGTTCGGTAGTGCGGCCTACTCAGCTTCCACCGCCGGCGGCCGTACGGCGGCGCTCGCTCTTGCGTATGCTGCGTCGATGAGGCCGCGCCTCAGTGCCCTGGATAAGCAGCAGGGGACCGATTTTTCGGCCCCCTGTGATGTTCCGTAACGCGGCCCTGGCTACGCCTTCGGGTTCACCGGCGGCTGCGGCGGGTGCGGGTCACCGCACGTGCTGCCGAAGCGGCCGAAGACGAACTGCAGGTCGTTGATGTCGATGTCGTTGTCGGACTGCGTGCCGGATGGCTCCAGGTTCATGAAGTCGTTGTAGGCCAGGCTACCCTTCTCAGCGCCCCAGCGGAATGCGACCGCCTGCGCGTCGTCAGCGCCGACGTCGCAGTTAGGCAGCACGTCGCCCTCTAGGTAGCGGAACGTGATGTCTGCGTCGTCGCAGGAGAAGATCGGAATAGCCTCACCCTGCTCGTCACCCAGGTCACAGTCGACGTTGTTGATCTGTACCACAACACCGTTGTCCTGGTTCGGCTTCGCCTGCGAGTAGACATCAGGCTGCGGGTAGACGTCTACCTGCGCCAGCGCCGCCAGCTCATCGATGGTGTGGCCCTTGCCTTGCGTGAAACAGCCGATGCGGGCGACGCCCTCCAGCTCCGGCTTGGAGGCGGAGTCTTCGATGATGCATACGGCGCCCGCGGCGGTGAAGCTAGCACCAGCGCTCAGGTCAACGCAGACTTTCGTGGCGTCGTAGTGCACCTCGAACTCAAATGCCGCGATCTGCTGGGCGACGCTGGGATTCTTCGGGTCCGGCGAAGTGATCGCCTGGCTTAACTGCTCGCTTAGGCCACCGACGTTCGTGCCGGCCAGGCAGTCCGGCGGCGGGATCTTATCGCCTTGCCGCGTCAGCCAGACGTTCTGCAGTGCCGGCAGCTTCGCCATCCGCGGGAAGGGCGGTGGTGTGCTGACAATACCTATCGTCGGTGTGGCGGTCGGTGTCGGCGTTGTCGTCGGTGTGGGTGTGGGTGGCGGTTCGACGCAGTTGATCGTGAGGTTGCTCACCTTCGGTACCACTATAGTATTGCTGTCAGCCGCTAGAAATGCGGCGCCGGCGGTATGTGCTTTCGGGTCGCCGTCAGGCACCAATCGGATCTCTGTGGTGCTGCTGGCAGATGAGCATGTTACCGAAATCTCGACAATGGTGCCCACGTAGGTGCTGACCGGCAGCGGTAGTATAATGCCGGTTAAGCAGCCGTGGACGAGTATCGAGCCTGACCCCGCGCGGAGAGCGATACCGGGTGCGCAATCTGGCCAGACGATCTCATCAGCTGCTGACAGCACGCCCGAATCGTATGTGAGGTCGGGGCCATAGTCGATGAAGGTTTGCGCACCGGTGTAGCCACCGGCGGGCATTTCGACGACCTCAACCGCCAGTGTAAACTTGCCGTTGAGCGGGGCGTCGCACTTGGCTGGAACGCAAGAAGTAGCTCCGCTCTTCACGTTCAAGGTCATCTCGGGCTCCGGACAGCCTTCAGGAGGACATGGCGTTGCCGCAGGGGTGGCCGTCGGCATTGGTGTGGCGGCCGCTGTAGGACATCCTGAAGCCGGACATGGGGTCGGTGTGGGTGTGGGTGGAGGTACGACACAGTTGATAGCCAAGTTTCTCAGCTTAGGGATGGCGAAATCGGCGGAAGGCAAGACGAATACGGTACTGCTCGTGCCACCTACTGATGACAGAAACGAGCTGTCGTAGGCCAGGAGCCTCACGTTGGTGCTGCTGACCTCCTGCGAACAGCTCAGCGTGAACTCGACGAGAGTTCCAACATGATGGCTGATTGGGACTGGCGGAAGGATACCTGTAGCGCAGCCATGGCCCACCGTGTCGTCCGTGATTTGTGGGCGCGCTGCCAGGCCGGAGCAATCGGGCCAAGTAATCTCGTCTAGGGCACTGTCAGTCGGCTTATAGGAGAGATCGTCGCCGAACTCTACAAAGGTCTGCATGAATGTGTATCCCTCGGGAGGCACTGCCACCGCTTCGACTGACAAGCCGAATTCCTCTCCTATCGGAACATCACACGTAGAAGGCTGAAACAAATCATCGCAGACGCCCCCAGTAATATTCATGACCACTTCTACACATCCCGTCGCCGGACAGGCTGCTGACGAGAGAGCAAAGACAAGGTTACCAGGGTTACCAGATGTCGTACCGACCTGGAAGTAGTAAGTCACGCCAGCGCTTGCGGTAAAAGAACCCCCGACACTTCCACAGCCGACAGAGGTCAACGTGTCTAGAATTGTTCCTCGATATGCGGCCACGTCAGCAGAGAAGTCGCTGCCGGAGACGGTCGGTGTGAGGACTGAATCGCTGGTTGGTGTAAAGGAGTACCAGACAGTTTGTCGCTTTGAAGAGCAGGACTGGGGTTCCCCAGCTTCGAACGTGGCTCCTCGCACATTTTGCGTGTTGTTGAAAGGCAGAGGCTCGGGGATGATTACGCTATCTGCGAAGTCATCATTGCCTTTAATAGGCGGGGGCTTCACAGTCATCTGGAAGCTGAGACTGCCGCCTGGTGGGAAGTCGTGCCCCCCGACTTGTATGCTGTATGTCACTCCGGCATTGGTGGGAAAGACGACCTCTCCAGAGATCGCCCCTTGGCATGCAACTGGCACTAGCGTTGCCAGGCTGTTGCCAACGAAGACCACAACTCCCGCAGGAAAATCGCTTCCAAAGGTGTCTGCGGTCACGACGACATCAGCGCTTGGCGTGAATGAGTACCAGACGGTGCGTTCGAGATCGCTGACAAAACACGGCACAAACGTTAGCTCCAGGCCTGCCGCTGTAGTATTGACGGTGTCGCTGAACGGGAGAGGCTCCCCCACGAGCGTGGCGTTCGCGAATTCGTCGTTGGCAGGAGGTGTCGGGTCGGCGTTCGCCGTATCAGTTGGTAACCCTAGGACGCCGCCTATGAGTACGATCAAAAGCCCGAGCATAGCCAGGGTTAAGAAGAGACGATGTTCCGCCAATGCTGTGCGCATAGCTACCATTCCCCTCAAAGTCGCCAAACCTTGGCGGGGCAACACTTGGCGAGATGCTTAGACCAGGTGCGGCCATCAGTCCCCGCCAGTATACGCGCTTGGCAGCGTTTGTCAAGCCGCTAGACTAAGAACGGCGTGGGGACCTTGACGCGCTCGCCACGCGGCCTGGGCTACTGCTCGTGTGAAGGTTCCCTGTCCGCTGCCGGCGGCCGTACGGCGGCGTAGGCGGCGCTGATCGCGTAGCCGCCGGGGCTAAGCCCATCCAGCAGCTCCTGCGCCTTTTTGTTGCCTAATTCGGCTCGCAACGCCTCGTCCGTGGCGCCGTTGACCAGCGTCGGCGGCGCTACCGGCTGCTCGAACCCGGGCAGCACCTCGAAGATGTGCACCTGGTTTCGTGCGTCGAACGTGAACGACTTCGCCTTCTGGAAGTACGGGTGCTTCTCGAAGTACGGCAGCAGGCTCAGCGAGCTGAAGCCGGCGTCGTCGCCGGTGAGGATCAGGTAGCGGATCCGATTCTCGGCCAGCTCCGTCAGCAGGTCGATCTCGGACAGCGCCACGTAGTAGCCTCGCTCCGCCTCCCGGCGCACATACAGCCACGGCTCCGCCGCGCCCTCAGGAATCCGGTGGTCCTCCCAGCGGAAGAGCGTGCTGGCGCGGACGGCGGAGAGAGGACTGCCCTCGAAGTCGACGCGCACCGTCGGCAGTTGCCACCACGGATAGCGGCCGTCAGTGAGCGTGTAGAGGTGCGTGGAGTAGAGCCGGCCGGACATGATCGGCGTTCCGGGCGGCACGTTCTCCTTCACCCACGCCGCAGTCTGCCGGGCCAGAGGGTTGTCCCAGTGCTCCTGGCTGATCGTCGATGCCTCGAACGCCTGCTGCTGGTCGCTGAAGCGTTGCGACTCTTCCATCACGAACCAGCCGAACGCCGCCAGCACCAGGACGGCGGCGACCGCGCCGCTCACCGTCGTCGAGAGGCTGTCGCTCGTCAGCTCCGCCAGCCAGCGAGCGAAATCGAACGCGGAGCGGCCCAGCGCCAGGTAGGAGAGGTAGGCTAGCGGCAGTAGATCGCCTACGGAGAGGGCGCGATTCGCTGCGAAGAGAGCGAACGGCAGGAAGAGCAGTAACGCGAGCAAGAGCAAGCGGTCGCCCAACGACCCGCGCCAGGCCCGGTAGGCGATGTAGCCCCAGGCAACGGCGATCAGCGGCAGCGGTTGCACCCAGGAGGCAAGAACGCTCGTGGTGTAGGCGGGCACGTTGTACAGGTAAGCGGTCGAGGACGGCCAGGCGGCGTTCTTCTCCAGGCCGACGATGAACAGTGCGCCCCAGGCAATCAGAATCGTCCCTGCGGCCAGCCATCGGACGCGGGTGTGAGAAGCGCGGGCGGCGTCACGTCTCGTATAGACGATCGCCGCCAGGATTGCGCACGTCATGCAGGCTGTGCCCGCCGCCAGCCACACGGCGGCGCCGGACGGATCGCCCAGCAGATAGACCTGACCCGTGACGGCATACACGTACGGCCACCACCAGCCCGCGACGGCGAGGAAGCCCAGCGTGTACGCGGCAAGTAGCGTCTTCGGCCGGCTCACCGCAGGCCCTAGCAGCAGCACAGCCAGGAACGGCAGCGGCAGCCAGAGCAGCGCAGATTCCTTCGTCAGCATCGCCAGCCCCAGGGCCGCGCCGGATGCGCCGGCCCACTCCGGCTTCGCCTCCTTGAATGCCGGGTAGAGGCAGAGGAGCGTCAGCAGCAGGAAGAACGTCTGCGCGCTGTCCGGGAGGAGGCTGGAGCCCATGGTGTTTAGTAACGACGACGCGAGCGCGGCGGCGGCGGCGAGGAATCCCGCCTCGCGGCCGAAGAGACGCCAGCCGATGCCGAGCAGCAGCGCCGCGCTGCCGAGCGCGAACAGCTTCGTCACCCAGCGGGCGTGGTCGAGCGAGTAGCCGGCGATGCTGAAGTCGGCTGCCAGCAGGGTGGGATACAGCGGTCCGCGATCGTGCACTCGCTCGCCGGTGGCGTAGGTGAAGCCCTTGCCTTCCGCCAGGTTCAGGGCTTCCGAGACGTAGAGCGACTCGCCGGACGTGAGCGGCCCGCCCTCCGCCGTCAGGAGCGGCACGGCGAGCGCGATGAGGATCGCCACGCCGATGACGATCTGGATACCGGGTAGCAGACGCGCCGGCAACACAAACGGCCGGACATAGCTGGACATCGGCGCTTCGATGGTTGAGATGGATGCGCCTCCTTGCTCACTCGGGCAGTAGTGTCATTATCCCGTGGGCGTGGGGGTGCGCGGCATTAGGGAATACCCGTATTTTGGTCGGTGGAGTGGATGGATGTAGGGGTGTGGGCTAGCTACGCGCGGCTTTCGACTGTACGCTCGGCTTCTTCGGCGACGATGGCGTAGCCCTGGTAGGGAATGGTGCGCAGAAGCTGCGGATCCTCTCCCATCAAGCGCAATTTGCGGCGCAGGTTGCTCACGTGGGCCCGCACTATCTCGGCCCCGCCGGTGTCCGGCGGATATCCCCAGACCTCCGTCAGCAGTTGCTCAGGCGAGACGAACTCACCCGGCCGCTCCATGAGGCAGCGCAGCAGCCGGTACTCGGTAGGGGTGACGGCGAGCGCGCCGCCAGCCGCGAAGAGCAGCCGCCTCGCTGCGCCGTCGAGAGCTATCGGCCCGACGCGCAGTAGTGTCGCCTCGGTCTCGCCGCGAGGGCGCGCCGCCAGGAGGCGCGTCACCTCCCGGACGAGCTCATCGCTCTCCAGCGGCTTCTGCACGACGCTGTAGTCGCCGCGCCGGTAGAATGCCGGCAGCGTCGATGGCACCATGCGCGCCGATGGCGGCGCCAGGAAAATGACGGAGGGCGATGGCTGATCGCCATCGCGGCGCAGCCAACGCGAGAACTCATCCAGCTCGTCCTCTGGCAGCACGCTATCGAGGCAAATGACATCGGCGCGGACACGCGTCAGCGTCCGCTGCGCCTGGCTCAAGCTCCTAGCGAGCAGCACGTGGTGGCCGAGCGACGACAGGCTCTGTTGCGCCGCTTGCAGCAGCGTCGCGTCGGGGCTAAGCAACAGGATCTGGGCTGCGTACTCCACGCCGATCCGTTCGTTTGAAGTTAAGCTCCACCAGCAGAGGTCTAGTCACCGTCACTATTATGACATACCTGTCAAGTACATCGGTTAGCCAGGCAGTGGTCGCCTTGCCCCCCAACAGCGCGCTTCATAGAATGCCAGGGCAGCATGAACGAACCACATATCATCGACCTGCGTAGCGATACCGTCACCCAGCCCACGCCCGCCATGCGCCAGGCGATGGCGGAGGCCGAGTTGGGCGACGACGTCTACGGCGAAGACCCGACGGTGCGCCGGCTGGAGGAGATGGCGGCGGAGCGCATGGGCAAGGAGGCCGCCGTCCTCGTCGCCAGCGGTACGATGGGCAACCTCACGTCGCTGCTGGCGCACTGCGGCCGCGGTGACGAGGCGATCGTCGGCGACGAAGCGCACGTCCTCCACTACGAGGCGGGCGGTGTGCCGGCGTTAGGCGCGATCCAGCTCCGCACCGTGCCCAACGACAGCCACGGCATGCTCGATCTCGATGCCCTGGAGGCGACGATCCGCGGTAAGAACGTCCACTTCCCGCGCACGGCCGTCGTCTGCCTGGAGAACACGCACAACCGCTGTAGCGGTGGCGTCTTGTCGCCGGAGGAGATGGCGGCGGTCGCCCGCGTCGCCCGCGCCCACGATATCGCCGTGCACCTGGACGGCGCGCGCATCTTCAACGCCAGTATCGCTCTGGGCGTGCCGGTCACGGCGCTGACGGAGCACGTCGATTCCGTTAGCTTCTGCCTCTCGAAAGGGCTGTCGGCGCCCGTCGGCTCCGTCGTCTGCGGCACTGCCGAATTCGTCGCCAAAGCGCGGCGGGCGCGCAAGATGGTGGGCGGCGGCATGCGCCAGGCCGGCATCATCGCCGCGCCCGGCATCGTCGCGCTGGAGACGATGGTCGAGCGGCTGGCCGAAGACCACGAACACGCCGCGCTGCTAGCGAACGGCCTGGCCCAGATGCCGGGCCTGCGCATCGATCCGGCGCGCGTTCAGAGCAACATCGTTGTCGTCGAAGTGCGAGAAGGCGTCGCGTTCCAGAAGCGCATGCGCGAAGACGGCGTTCTCATCTCGGCGTTCGGGCCCGACAGGCTGCGCATGGTCACCCACTACGGCGTCACCCGCGCCGATATTGAACGGGCGCTGGCCTGCGCGGGCCGCGCGATCGGACAGGCGGCGTAGCAATGCGCGCGCTGCTGCCAGCTCTCTCGATTTGCCTGGGGCTCCTCGTCTTCGCTGCCGCCTGCCTGGACACGCAGTCGGCTTGCGCCCAGGAAGATTCGGATATCGTCGCGTCCATCCCCTGGGCGGATCAGGAGTCGGCGGACTACCTGCTGCTGGATCCCAACGACGGCGAGGTCTGCGGCGAAGGCACGCTTTCGATTTCACGTATAGGCGACCAGTACGAGCTGTCGCTTCGGTTCGAGAGCGAGGGCAATACCGATGTGACGACGGTGCTCGTCGACGCCGAGACGCTGCAGCCCGCCTCCGTGCGGCGCGTGCGGCTGATCGACGGCAACTCCGAGATCGTCGAAGCCGAGTACGACGATGTCGAGAAGGTGATCCACGTTGTCGAACTCATCGGCGACGACCGTCGCGAGATCCCGCGCCGCCTGGACGAAGAGCGCTACTTCGATAACGAAACGTCGCTCTTTCTCTGGCGCACGATCCGGTTTGAGGAGGGTTACGAGATCAGCTACGAGACCGTGCTGGCGAACCAGGGCGGCGCGCAGCGCACCGTCCGGCTACGCGTGGATAGCATCGAACAGATCACGGTACCCGCCGGCACGTTCGACGCCTGGCGCGTAGAGATTGTGGCGGGAGATGTCAATCAGTTGGCCTGGTTCACTCAGACGCCGGAGCACTACCTGCTGCAGTACCACAACAGCGTCCAGATTTTCCAACTCAACTCTCCTATTGAATAGCTGGCGGACGGCCTTCGGCCGGGAGCGGGCGGCTAGCCGCCCGGCGGCGAAGCTTCGGCGCTGATCGTCGGTGTCGGAGCGATGTCGTCCGCGTCTCCGCCGCCACCTGTCAACTGCCCCAGGCTAATGCCGATCGCCAGCGTGATGATCGCCGCCGCTAGCCACTTCGTGCTGCGCCGCCGCAGGAATCGCAGCCAGAACTGGCCGATGCCACCTAGCAGCTCGTTAGATGCCGCGGCGGCTTCTTCTCGGGCTCTTCGGGACGAGCGGCGGCGGCGCGGGCGGCGTGCGGGCATAGCAGACAGAGTGTACCGGACTCGGCCACGACGGGCTGCTATACTCCCCCCGTATCGGTGCAGATGCCCCTCTTAGCTCTGTGCCTCCAGACTGTAAAGCCATTCGCCTCAAATCCGACGAGCGTATAGCATAGTGACAGATCGCTGTAGAATCTGATCGCAGTGGAGCCACGAATCCAGTACGTGCAGTCTTTGGATTACGTCAGTATCGCCTTCAGCGGCCACGTCGCCGGTCGGATCGATGAAGTCCTGCCCGTGAGAGACATCATCGAGGAAGCCAAGGCAAAGTTCATCGAGTCGGTGGAAGGCTTGTCCAGGCAGTATCTCTCGTGACCGAGCTCGACCGTTCCGGGCCCATTCCAGGCTATTACCCCTCTGCCTGGCCGTGCGAATGCGGCGGCCCGCGGCGTCAGAAATCGGTGTCGGGCCCGGGCCTCAACCTTCAACCGGACGAGAAGCTGCAGGCGACCACGCGGACGATGGACGGGCGCTGGCCGGTGATGTTTGTCCAGCGCGATGGCGGCGAGCTGTACCTGCAGGGCGGGGCACAGCCGTTCCAGGCCGATGAGTCGTTCGGCTGGCTAGAAAAGGTCGACCCCAAATCGCTGGAACCGGTCGCGCGTTCGCCGAAGCTGCAATCGGGCGGCCACAACTGGTGTGGCGCGGTCGTTGTCCACGAAAACGGCGACCTCTACATGACGAACGGTCGGTTCTGTCACCGGCTGTCGCCGGACTGTTCGGTCGTAGCGGAACGTGAACTTCCAGAGGACTGTGCCTACAACGGCCTGCTGATCCTCTCCGATGGCAACCTGATCATGAAAGACATCCAGCTCAGCGACCGGTCCCACTTCTCTGTGCTGGAGCCGGAACGGCTCGACGAGATAGAGCACTTCGAGTTCCCTGAGAACTCAGTCGGTCGCTTCTCAATTGACCGGTCGCCGGAGGGTGAGTTCATCTACGTCACGAGCGATACAAAAGCCTATCGGCTGTACTACGCGGATGGGAAGCTTGGGTTGGACGACGCTTGGATCGGGCACTACGACCTGCCGGACGAGGACCAGTCGTTCGCTTGGGACACCTGCCTAGGGGACGACAATGTCTGGTTCATGGACATGGGCGAGGCCCAAGCGGTGAGGGCGATGCTTGCCGCGCGGCCGATTGGCACAGCCCCGCTATCAACGCCGAACGTGGCGTCTGGGCCGCAGCACGTCTTCCGGATTTCCACGGCTGACGCAAGCGATTGCGGTACCCTGACGCCGTTCGGGATGCGGAACGGTGGTATTGTCGCACCGCCCCTCTACGACCAGGACACGCGCGTGCTTGTCGCATATGACTCAAACAACGGAAAGCTAGGTGGCTGGCGCTACGAAAGCGATGGCGATCTCCGTGAGCTCTGGACTGCAGACATCCGCAACCGGCAGCAGCCGATGTTGTTCGCCGACACGAGGGAGCTGATTGTCGATGACGTCCAGGAGGACGGTGATTACGTGGTGGTGCTGGACCTGGGAACTGGCGAAGAAAAGGGACGGGTCCACTCGGGTGCCGCCCAGTCATCCGGCATGTTCTTCTGTCCTGGCTGGGACCGCGACGTCTACTACGCGACGCTGTTCGGCGAAGTGGCCCGTATCTACGTGGCCTGACGCAGAGCGTTCAAACAACCGTCTCCTTCCAGGCTCCCGCCCGCAAGCCCTGTCGTCACACGGCCGAGGAGCTCCAACCCTCCAATGAGTCAGGTTCGACATCGTAAAGAGGAGAGTTGGTCGCGTGAAGCGGCTTACCAGTTAGTTATATGCTCTGTGCGTGCAGCGGCGTAGCAGACCAGGTCATGGCATTCCTGACAGCGGTGGCCCTAGGGGTCACCAGGTTGATATGGGGAATCCCGGCTAGTAAGATAAGTCGCGTATGGTTCGACTGTCTGACCTGCCGCCGCCCGCCGCCGATTTCCTGGCCAACATGCCCATGCCCGAGTTCGCCTCGACGCCGTGGGCCGCGCCACCCCCGCTGCGTGATGCCCGCGTCGCCATCGTCTCTACGGCCGGGCTGCACCGCCGCGCCGACCGCATGTTCCAGGGCGGCGCCAACGACTACCGCATCATCCCCGGCGACGTCGACCTGGCCGACCTGGCGATGAGCCACGTCAGCGTCAACTTCGACCGCAGCGGCTTCCAGCAGGACGTCAACCTGGTGTTCCCCCTCGATCACCTGCGCGCGCTGGCATCGGCGGGCGAGATCGCCTCGGTGGCACAGTGGCACTACTCGTTCATGGGCGCCACCGAGCCGACGCGGTTCGAGGAGACCGGCGCCGAGGTCGCCCGCCTGCTCAAGGAAGACGGCGTCACCTGCGCGCTCCTCGTGCCCGTCTGACCGTTCTGCACGCGCGCCGTTGGCGCGCTCTCCCACTACATCGAGGCGCAGGGCATGCCGACGGTCAGCATCAGCCTGATCCGCGAGCACACGGAGAAGATAAAGCCGCCGCGCGCGCTCTGGGTACCCTTCGAGCTGGGCCGGCCCTTCGGTGTGCCGGACGAGCCCGGGTTCCAACTCGACGTGGTGCGAGCGGCGCTGCGCCTGCTCGAAAGCGAGCGCGGCCCGGTGCTGGAGGATTACCCGCACGACGCTCCGAAAGGCGCGGAGGGCGGCCAGCCGTGGGCCTGCCCGGTCGCGCTGCCGTCTCCGGAACCGGCCGAAACAGAGGCCGGTGCGTTCCGCGATCGGCTCCTGAATGAGGTGTCGCTGCTGCGGTCGTGGTACGACGAGGCAGTGCGCTCGCGGGGGCGCTCGGCCGTCGGGCTGAGCGGGCTGCGCTCGGACGCGGTCGACGAGATGGCGTCGTTCCTGGCTGGCTTCGCCGCCGGTGAGTCGCCCGTGCCGCCGGAGGGAGCGAGCGAGGAGATGCCCGTGCTGCTGCGCTTCCTGGCGGACGACCTCAAGGCCTACTACTTCGAGGCGGCGGCGGCCCAGCCCGGCCGGGCCTCGCCGACCGGGACGGAGCTGAACGACTGGCTCTTCGGCGAGACCGTCTTCGGCGACGTGCTGTACCGCCTGCGCGACCGGCTGGCGGCTTCGGAGGACTCGGGGGAGAAGGCGGTTGTGGGCGGCATCATCCCCTTCA
>JADFKB010000134.1 GCA_022565155.1 Chloroflexota bacterium
CTGGGCGGGCTGGGCTCGGCGGCGGTCGACGGGATGGCGTCGTTCCTGGCGGGCTTCGCCGCCGGTGAGCCGCCCGTGCCGCCGGAGGGAGCGAGCGAGGAGATGCCCGTGCTGCTGCGCTTCCTGGCGGACGACCTCAAGGCCTACTACTTCGAGGCGGCGGCGGCTCAGCCCGGCCGGGCCTCGCCAACCGGGACGGAGCTGAACGACTGGCTCTTCGGCGAGACCGTCTTCGGCGACGTGCTGTACCGCCTGCGCGACCGGCTGGCGGCTTCGGAGGACTCGGGCGAGAAGGCGGTCGTGGGCGGCATCATCCCCTTCACCTACGCCCAGCGGCCGGCCCACTAGCCTTCCTCGACCCGCGACCCTCTCCCCGGTGTATACTCCCCGCGTATCGATGCCGCTGATAGCTGGCGTTCGCTGCCGGCCGAAGGCCGTTCGCCAGTCAACCACTGGAAGGGACAAGCATGAAGGCGAAAGCCCAAGAGCGCCTGGATCGGGTCCGCGACGACCTGATCGAACTGAGCCACAGGATCCACGCGCATCCGGAGCTAAAGTTTGAAGAGGAGCAGGCGTCATCATGGCTGGCCGCGCTGCTCTCCGATAACGGCTTCGCCGTCGAGAGCGGAGCGTACGACCTGCCGACCGCGTTCGTCGCCCGCGCCGGCAGCGGCCCTCTCCACGTAGCGATCTGCGCCGAGTACGACGCCCTGCCCGCAATCGGCCACGCCTGCGGCCACAACATCATCGCCGCCGCGGCTGCGGGCGCGGGCATCGCGGCGGCGGAGGTCGCGGGCGAGGCCGGCCTGACGGTGACGGTGTTCGGTACGCCGGGAGAGGAGGGCGGCGGCGGCAAGATCTTGCTGTTGGAACACGGCGCGTTTGAGCATGAGCACGCGGCGATGATGGTTCACCCAGCGCCGCGGGACATCCTGGAACCGATGATGATCGCCGTCGCGGCGATGGACGTGCAGTACACCGGCAAGGAGGCGCACGCCTCGGCGGCGCCGCAGCAGGGGATCAACGCCGCCGATGCGCTGACCATCGCCCAGGTCGCCATCGGGTTGCTACGCCAGCATATTCGTCCGACGGACCGCGTTCACGGCATCATCACGAAGGGTGGGGACGCGCGAAACATCGTACCGGCGCACACCAGCGCCGAGTTCGCGGTGCGCGCCCGCACGTTAGACCAGCTTGGCGACATGCAGGAGAAGGTGCGGCGCTGCTTCGAGGCGGGCGCGATTGCTACTGGGGCGAAGCTGGAGATCAAAGAGGGCAAGCCCTACGCTCAGATGGTCCACGACGCCGGCATCGCCGCTGCCTACCGCGCAAACGCGGAGACGCTGGGCCGAAAGTTCTTCGACGGCGGCTCTGCGGCCGATCGTTCAGGCGGCTCCACGGACATGGGGAACGTCTCCCTGGTGATGCCCTCGATCCATCCGCTGATCGGCATCAACTCGTTGCCGGCGGGGAACCACCAGCCGGAGTTCGCGGAGCATTGCGCGACGGACGACGCAGACCAGGCCGTCTACGACGGCGCGCTGGCCATGGCCTGGACTGCGATCGACATCGCCGGCGACGATGCCCTGCGCGAGCGGCTGCTGTCGCGCACGTAAGCGCCACAACGCAGCCAACGCTGTCCTCGGTGCTATACTCCCAACGTGAGTGCGAAGAAGGCGAAGACACGTACGGGCAATAGCAAGCAGCGGCTCGTCATTCTGGACGGCCACGGCATCATCTTTCGCTCCTACTTCGGCATCCCAGAGGCGCTGACCGTTTCCGCTACTGGCGAGGTGGTGACCGTCGCCTTTGGCTTCGCGAACACGCTCTTCTCCGTGCTGGACGAGCTGCAACCGACGCACGTCGCGGTCGCGCTCGATCCGCCCGGCCCGACGTTCCGCCACGAGATGGACGCGACGTACAAGGCGCACCGCGCACCCGCTCCGGACGACCTCAAAGAACAGATTCCGCGTGTGCGCAGCATGATCGAGACGTTCAACATCCCGATCTACATGGTGGACGGCTTCGAGGCGGACGATGTGCTGGGCACGCTGGCGCGGCAGGCGGACGAGGCCGGCGTCGAGACGTACCTCGTCACGCTGGACAGCGACATCGTTCAGCTCGTCGGCGGCGAAGTGAAGGTCTACATGATACGCCCCTACCAGCGTGACACCGTGATCTACGATGTCGATCGCGTCCGCGAGCGCTACGGCATCGAACCGGCGCAGATGATAGACCTGAAGGGGCTCAAGGGCGATGCGTCGGACAACATCTCCGGCGTCCCCGGCGTTGGCGAGAAGACGGCGCTAAAGCTCGTCAGCGAGTTCGGCAGCATCGAGAGCATCTATGAGCGCTTGGATGAGGTGACGCCGGAGAAGCTGCGCGAGAGGCTGCGCGAGCACGAGGAGGCAGCTCGCCACAGCAAAGAGATGGTGACGATCGATACCGGCGTACCGGTGACGCTGGACATGGACGCCTGCTCATTGGAACGGTTCGATTCTGTTGGAACGCGGGCGCTGTTCAAAGAGCTAGAGTTTCGCAGCCTGCTGCCCCGGCTGCCGGGGGCGTCCGGCTTGCCTGACGCTGACGATGATGAAGAGGAGAAGGCCCCGGCGGATGGTGTAGCCTACCAGACGATCTTCACGAAGGCGGAGCTGAACAAGCTGGCGAAGCAGTTGAAGTCGGCGAAGGCGTTCGCCTTCGATACCGAGACGACCGGCATCCATGCGCTGAACACATCGCTGGTGGGCCTCTCCGTCTCCTGGGCGGAGGGCGAGGCCGCCTACGTGCCCATCGGCCACCGACCCGCGCTGGGTGATCGCGAGCAGCTTTCGCTAGACACGGTGCTGGAGAAGTTAGGGCCGCTGTTCGAGAACGAGAAGATCGCGAAAGTCGCGCACAACGCCAAGTTCGACATGGAGGTGCTCGGCGCCTGCGGCGTCGAGGTGCGCGGCGTCACCTCGGACACGATGCTCGCTGCCTACCTGCTGGGCGAAGGCGGCAGCGAGGGCATGCGCGCCGGCGGCGGCCTCGGCCTGAAGCGGCTCGCCTCCGCTCGGCTCGGCATCGAGATGACGCCGATCGTTGACCTGATCGGCAAGGGCGCAAAGCAGGTGACGATGGCGGAGGTGAGCGTGGAGCAAGCCGCTCCCTACGCCTCGGCGGACGCCGACATGACGGCGCGCCTACAACCAATCCTGGAAGCCGAGCTGAAGGAGCAGGAGCTCTGGCCGCTCTACACCGAGATCGAGATGCCGCTCGTGCCCGTGCTGATGCGCATGGAGCAGGCCGGCGTCGCGATCGACACCGACGCGCTGCGCGAGATGTCGCAGAGCCTGGGCGGACAGGTGGAGGCGCTGGAGCGCGAAGCGTACGATGCCGTCGGCCACGAGTTCAATCTCGGTTCGCCGCAGCAGCTATCCCAGCTCTTCTTCGAGGAGCTGGGGCTGCCCAAGACGCGCAAGACCAAGCAGGGCCACACGACCGACGCGGTCGCGCTGGAAGGGCTGCGCGGCGCACACGCCATCATCGACATCTTGCTCGAGTGGCGGCAACTGACAAAGCTGAAGTCGACCTACATCGATGCGCTGCCGACGATGGTGCATCCGAAGACGGGCCGCATCCACTCCAACTTCAACCAGACCGTGGCCGCCACCGGCCGCCTGTCGTCGCAGGACCCGAATCTGCAGAACATCCCCGTGCGCACAGAGCTGGGTACGGCCATCCGCCGCTGCTTCGTCGCGCGCGACTACGGCCCGAAGCCCGTGCTGCTGGCGGCCGACTACTCCCAGATCGAGCTGCGCATCCTCGCCCACCTGTCGCAGGACGCCGGCCTGCTCGCCGCGTTCCGGAACGATGAGGACGTCCACGCCGCCACCGCTTCGCAGGTCTTCAACGTGCCGATCGGGGAGGTGACGGACGACCAGCGGCGGCGCGCCAAGGTCTTCAACTTCGGCGTGCTCTATGGCCTCAGCGAGTTCGGCCTATCGACTCGCGAGGGCATCTCCCGCGACGAGGCGGCGGAGTTCATCGAGACCTACTTCGCCAAGTACCCCAAGGTACGGGAGTGGCGCGACGAAGTGATCGAGCAGTGCCGCGAGCGCGGCTACGCGGAGACGCTCGTCGGGCGCAGGCGGCGCATCCCGGAGATCACGTCGTCGAACTTCCAGGTGCGCTCCGCCGCCGAGCGCGTCGCCGTCAACATGCCGGTGCAGGGCGCGGCGTCGGACATCATCAAGATCGCGATGAACGGCATCGACGCCGAGCTGCGGGAGCGCGGCCTGGCGACGAAGATGATCCTGCAGGTGCACGACGAGCTGATCTTCGAAGGCCCGTCCAAGGAGCAGAAGGACGTGCGAGAGCTGGTGCTGCGCATCATGCCGCAGTCGCTGGAGCTGGACGTGGCGCTGAAGGTAGACCTGAAGGCCGGCAAGAGCTGGGGTGCGTTGGAGGCGGTGGCGGCGGGCGCGAGCACAGAGTAGCGAGCATGGCTACAGAAGCATTCATCACCGGACCAATGTTGCGATGGGCGCGTGAAAGAGACGGCCTTTCTGTTGAAGACGCGGCCAAGAGCGTCGATGTCACAGTCGAGCGCGTGTTGGCATGGGAAGATGGAGAACAGCGTCCGACCCTCAGGAAAGCACAGGCTCTGGCCCATAAGCTAAACATTCCGTTTACTTACCTGTTCCTGTCCGAGCCACCAACGGAGGAATTTCCGGTACCAGACCTCCGGACAGTTTCGGGCCAAACGCCTTCACAACCGAGTCCAGAACTACTCTGGATCGTCAATGACGCCCTCTCAAAGCAGGAATGGTATCGAGCGTATCTATTAGATGCAGGCGCGACCACTGTCCCGTTCATCGGCAGCTTTTCTGAGAACACAGATCCGCTCGTCATAGCAGAATCAATCCGCTCAACGCTTTCGGTCGACGACGACATGAGAGCTAGAGCTACGAGTTGGGACAACTTCCTGACACGCTTTGTTCGCCAGAGCGAGGCTAAGGGTGTGACGGTGTTAAGAAGTGGCATCGTTGGCAACAACACTTCAAGAACACTCAATGTATCAGAGTTCCGCGGCTTCGCAATCGTGGACGAAATCGCGCCACTCGTGTTCGTGAATTCTCGGGACGCCAAAGTTGCCCAGATCTTCTCACTTGCTCACGAGATAGCCCATCTCTGGATCGCTGAGAGTGGTGTATCCAATCTCAACTATCGAATGAAGTCTGCCCAACAGCCGAACTCTATCGAACGCGTCTGCGACAAGGTGGCCGCTGAGATATTGGTACCAGCAGCAAGGTTCCTGAGCTTGTGGAATAACCACGCGGAGCTTCGAGAGAATTTGGATCAATTGACACGTATATTTCGAGTGAGCCGGTTCGTCTTGCTTCGGCAGGCGTTCGAGCTTGGCAAGGTTGGCCAGGACGACTATTGGGCGCAATACGATGAGTTTATGAGCCAGTCGGGCAGAGGTAGTGATGAGGGCGGGAACTTCTACAACAATTTGCTGGCCAAGAGCAGTGCTCGGCTGACGGAGGCACTACTCACCTCGTTAGCACAAGGCTCTATCTCCTATAGAGAGGCTGCCCAGTTGCTGAATGTGAAGGTCGGTCATCTCGACAAACTTAGGGATATTTTGAAGTGAGGAGACATGGCGTCGCCTGAATATTGGCTGGATACCAGCGCACTCATCGAATCGAAGAAGCGATGGTACCGTTTCGACGTAGTTCCTGGCTTCTGGTCATTCATCGACAACAAAGTGAGTGATGGCGTGATCTGCTCTCCTGTCGCCGTCTACGATGAACTTGTCAAACGAACAGACGATGACCTGGCAGCCTGGGCCAAGGAAAGGAAGGGCATGCCTTTCTTTATGGATCCGAGCCAGGCAGTACAAGGCTCGCTTAATGACATCGCGAACTACGTGAATTCGGAATACGGGTCCGTCAAAGCCGCTAATGACTTCTTGGATGGAGCCGATCCTTGGATGGTCGCTTACGCCCGAGTACATGGAGGAACAGTCATAACGCTTGAGACCGGCGCAGTTGCCGGCAGGACTCCGAGAGTGAAACTCCCGATTGTGTGTGATTACTTCGAAGTGGCGTGGGACAGCCTGTTTGAGATGCTTGATCATTTGGGGATGAGGCTCTCTGGCTAGGGGGCGTTTATCCCAGAGTATTGAGGCTGATCCTCGAGAGGTACACTCATGCCGGAACTGCCTGAAGTAGAGACGCTGGCACGCGATCTCCGGGCGACCGTCCTCGGCCGGACGATCACGGAGGCCTGGGTATCGCCGGACGCGCCGCG
>JADFKB010000135.1 GCA_022565155.1 Chloroflexota bacterium
CTCCGCGGTTGTCGTACCACTCCGAAGCATGAACCGGTGGGGAGCTACAGTCCCGAAAGAAGACCTGGTAGTCGCCTGATGCCATTCCGGCTATGGAGTAGTTGCCGGAGGAATCAGTTCGGGCGGAGCCGGCGAACGAGAACGGCGTGTCCTGTACCGACACACAGATATCCGCAAGCAGTTCGCCCGTGGTCTCGTCCGTGACGGTCCCGTTGATGCTGCCGCCAATCGCCAACGCGGCATCGACGCCAGAAGTCTTCACGCCGATCGTGACTGACACCGGGTCCGATGTGTCAGCGTCTTCGCGGTTGTCGTACCACTCCGAAACGTAGATAGGTTGAGACCTGCAGTCCACAAAGAAGACGTGATAGTCGGCCGAGGCCAGGGGGCCTACGGAGTAGTTACCGGACGAATCAGTTTGGGCGAACCGGAAGGCGAAGAACGACGTATCGTTTATCTCTACACAGATATCCGCAAGCGGTTCCCCGGTGCTCTCGTCGGTGACAACGCCGTTGATGCTGCCGCCGACCGCCAATGCGGCATCGACACCAGAGGTCTTCATGCCGACTGTCACCGTGACCGGATCCCGGGCGAAGAACTCACGCCGGTCGTTGTGCCACTCGGTGAGATAGACTCCCGCGTCACAATCTGAGAACTCAACGGTGTAGTCGCCTGACGCCAGGGCGCCTACGGAGTAGTTACCGGAGGAATCAGATTGGGCGACCAGGAAGGTGAAGAACGAGAAGAAAGACGCGTCTCTCACCGACACGCAGATGTCCGCCAACGGTTCGCCAGTGGCCTCGTCCGTGACGACGCCGTTGATGCTACCGCCGAGCAATAAGGCGGCATCGATGCCAGACGTTTGCTCTCCGAAAGTGACCGAAATAGGATCGGCGGTGCTGAGGTCTTCCTGATCGTCGTACCACTCAAGGACGTAGGTTGGGGCTTCATTGCAGTCGCGGAACCGCACTGCAAAATTGCCGGAAACTAGACCGCCTGCAACGTACTTCCCTGACGCGTCCGTCCGACCGGATCCGGAGGACCCGTGCGACACCTCATCAGCAGAGACGCAGATACCTTCTAGGGGGTCGCCAGTCTCGAGGTCCGTGACTGTGCCCGCAACACTACCGCCCTCGGTGAGGATGGCATCGATGCCCGAAACCTCCTGGTCCGACACCGTGATCGGGTCCGCTGAGGAGCGATCGGGTTGGTCGTTATACCACTCGGAGATGTACAGCGTCGAGTCGCGGCAGTCCTGGAACCGCACAAGATACTCTCCCGGGGGCAGCCCGCGAACTTCATATGCTCCTCCGTCATCGGTCGTCGTGGGGTCATGGTCGAAGAAGGACGCTTCCTGAACATATACGCAGATGCCCTCTAATGGCCCTCCGCCGTCGGCCGAAACCATGCCGCTAATGCCACCGCCAGCCGGCACGCCACCAACGATGGAATCCGGCGACTCGGCGCCTGCAAGTCTTGGTATGCCAACGCCACCGAGGAACACGAGCGAGAGGACCACGACGGACAAGCTACACACCCACACGACATGCTTGATAGGCAAGCGGAACAATGTCATGGCATTCTCCCCAGGTCAGAGACTCCCTAGCAGCCCCGCTGTGAATTGCAGAACCAGCGCGGCGTAATCGATGCGCGTCACGGCAGTATACCTCGGGATCAAGCCTTGAAGGCCGCCGCTGTAATCCACGCTGCCCGCGGCGGTATACTGAGAATGACACGATACGAGAGAGGCAGGTCTACCATGACAGCAGACGCAACAACCAGCGTGCGCGAGATCCACGTCGATAAGATCACCGAGCAGGTGGCGGAGTTATGCCAATCGGCTACGCACTTCCTACCGGATGACGTCGTCGCCGGGCTGGAGCGCGCGAAAGACAGCGAGCAGTCGGAGTTGGGCAAGCAAGTACTTATCGAGATCCTGGAGAACGTCGATATCGCTAAGAAGGAGATGTTGCCGCTCTGCCAGGACACCGGCACGACCGTCGTCTTCATCGAGCTCGGGCAGGACGTGCATATCGTCGGCGGCTCGCTGACGGAGGCGATCAACAAGGGTGTCTCGAAGGGCTACACGGAGGGCTACCTGCGCGCCTCCATAGTCGCCCACCCGTTCTCGAGTCGCATCAATACAAAAGACAACACGCCGGCCGTGATGCACATCGATGTCACGCCGGGTGATCGGCTGAAGCTAAAGGTGCTGCCAAAGGGCGGTGGCTGCGAGAACATGAGCCGCTTCGCCGTCTTGCTTCCCGCCGCGGGCAAGGAGCCGATCAGCGAGATGGTCCTGCGCACGATCGAGGAATCGGGCGGCAATCCGTGCCCGCCGCTCGTCGTCGGCGTCGGCGTCGGCGGCTCTGCGGAGTATGCGATGTACCTGGCGAAGAAGGCGGTCATACGCAGCGTCGACAACCCCAGCGACGACCCCGAGACGGCGGAGTTCGAGAGGGAGCTGCTGGAGCAAGTGAACGCGCTCGGCGTCGGGCCGCAGGCGGTGGGCGGGGTGAACACCGCCCTGGCCGTCAACATCGAAACGTATCCTACCCATATCACAGCACTGCCGGTGGCGGTGAACCTACAGTGCCACAGCGCACGGCTGAAGGAAGCGGAGCTATGACCTCGAAGCTGGAACCGCGCCTCCGCTACGTCGCGCCGCGGGATCCGCAGGCGGACCAGGTCTGCCTGCTCGATAAGGAGGCCGCCGCTCGTCGCAGCGAGCCGCCGGACGCCTTCCTCGCGTCCGCGCGATCGCAGGAGACGCGGGAGGACGGCGCGACGTTTCGATTCGCGGCCGAGCCTGGCACGTGGGAGCGGATGAGCGCGTTCGTCGATGAGGAGGGCGAGTGCTGCCCCTTCTTCGCGTTCGAGCAGTCGGAGGAGGGCGACGAACTGGTGCTGCGAATTATCAGGCCTCCGGCAGGTAGCGGCAGGCCTCCGGCAGGTGACGGCAGGCCCTCGCAAGGCGGCGGGTGACCGCCGAACATGCGGCTGAGCTGCGCGTCGTCCGGCCGGACGAGCGCGACGTGGCGACGGCCCAGACGCCGGGCATGCAGCGCGCGGCGGGGGTTGCCGCCTCGACCGTCGGCGCAGAGCAGCTGTGGCTCGGCCACGTCACGATGGCCCCCGGCATGGTCTCCGGCGCCCACCACCACGGCGCGGTCGAGAGCGCGATCTACATCATCAGCGGCCGGGCTCGCTTCCGCTTCGGCCAGCGACTCGAGCGCGAGATCGACGCCGGGCCGGGCGACTTCGTCTTCGTACCACCCAAGGTGGTACACCAGGAGCTGAACATGGACGACAACACCCCCGTCGAGATGATCGTCGGGCGCAACGGCCAAGAGAACGTCGTCGTCAACGTAGACGTAGAGGAGCGATAAAACCATGCCCATCGAGAGACGAGACGGTGAGATCCGCCTCAGCGCGCCGCTGACGGAAGACGACGTTGCCGAACTACGGGCGGGCGAGCACGTCCTCTTCGACGGCACGATGTACACCGCCCGCGACGCTGCCCATAAGCGGATCATCGCCGCGGCAGAGAAGGGCGAAGCGCCGCCCATCGACCTGCAGGGGCAGATCATCTACTACGTCGGCCCGACGCCGGCGCGGCCCGGCCGCGTCATCGGCTCCGCCGGCCCGACGACAGCGATGCGGATGGACCCGTTCACCCCGAAGATGCTGGAGCTGGGCGTGAAGATGATCATCGGCAAGGGCGGGCGCGGCCCGATAGTGCGGCAGGCGCTGCAGGACCACAAGGCGGTCTACTGCCTCGCCGTCGGCGGCGCGGGCGCGCTGCTGTCGAAAACGATCCGCAGCCTGGAAGTAATCGCCTATGAGGACCTGGGCACGGAATCGATCAAGCGGCTGGAGGTCGATGGCTTCCCGGCCATCGTCTGCTGCGACATGCACGGCGGCGACCTGCTACAGCAAGGCAAGGATCAGTGGCGGCAGCGGGAGAAGCTGGGCAGCTACCAGCCGATCGGCCCCGCTTCCACCGATAAGCGCAACGGCGGCGGCTAGCTTCGAGGCTCGAAGTTCGGCTCGAAGTTCGAAGTCAAAACTCGAGCGGTTTCATTCTCAGTAGTTGCTCGCCCCCTAGATCCCAGTCATCCTGAGCCGCTTGCTGGCAGGCAAGCGGCCGCAGAATCTCGTTCTCACTCTCCCAACCGCTTCTAAGCAACCTCACATTACGCGCTTGACAGGACAGCATATCTGTTCTATAGTACATGTGTTCGATAAGAACGCATATTCTCACGGTGGGCCGAACGGCCTGCCAAGCGAAAGGAAGACGCCATGATGTTCGCATTCGCGCTGGTACTGGTACTGCTGCTCTCTTCTGCCTATCTCTTTCACCAGTGGTACACGGGCGAGCTGCAGGAACCGCATCCTTAGGCCCTGCCCGACAGCCACTCGGCTGAGCTCGCTGCATCCGTGCACTTGAGCTCCGGCCGAGGTACCAAACCGCGCCCGCTACGCCGCCCCTGCTTGACAGCAGGCAAGCGCCGGATTTCCCCCGTACCTTCCTCGTCCGGCGCCTGCCCGCCTTACGGCGGGGGCGGCGGGCGCGTATTTAAAGTACGCACCCTTTCCCAATATGCGGACCGCACGGGCGATTATCGTTGTGCCTGGACACTTCTTCGAAGTGTGTGGGCGCACATGCGATCCCGTCCCTTCCTGCCGGCCTGTTGCTACAATGAGGCAACGTTTGCGATCGCGATAAGCAAGGACATCCAGCATGCGCATCCTAGCCGTCGATATGGGCACCGGCACCCAGGACATTCTGCTCTTCGATTCAACCGGCCCGGTGGAGAACAGCGTCAAGCTGGTGATGCCCAGCGCGACGACGATCGCGGCCGGGCGCATCCGCAAGGCAACTGAAGCCAACCAGCCAGTGCTCCTGACCGGCATCATCCAGGGCGGCGGCCCCTGCCACTGGGCGCTGGAAGATCACCTGAGAGCAGGGAACGCCGCCTACGCTACGCCAGAAGCGGCGCGAACGTTCGATGACGACCTGGAGCGCGTCGAAGCGATGGGCGTGCGCATCGTCGGCGAAGACGAGCGGCCGGGCGGCGTCGAGCGCATCGTTCTGCGCGACCTCGACATGGACGCCATCCGCAGCGCGCTCGCCGCATTCGACGTGCCGGGCGACTTCGACGGCCTGGCTCTCGGCTGCCTCGATCACGGCAACGCCCCGCCGGACTACTCCGACCGGCTGTTCCGATTCGACCATCTGCGCCGGGTGGTCAGCGAACACAACGATCTCTCCGCCTTCGCCTACCTGCCGGACGAGCTGCCGGAGTACCTGACACGCGCCCGCACGATGCTCACCAGCGCGTCCGGCGAGACGCCGGTGGTGTTCCTCGACACCGGCCCGGCCGCGGCCCTGGGCGCGCTCCAGGACCCGGCGGTGGCCGATGAGAACGAGCGGCTGGTGCTGAACCTGGGCAACATGCACGCCCTGGCGTTCCACCTCTCCGGCACGCGGATCCGCAGCCTCTACGAGCACCACACCGGTGAGATGAGCACCGAGCAGATCGAGGACTTCACGGAGCGCCTGATCAGCGGCGAGCTGGCGCACGAAGAGGTGTTCGATAGCAAAGGCCACGGCGTCTTCTACGCTGATGACGGAGCGTCGGACGGCGCAACGCCGCTGATCGCGGTGACCGGGCCACAGCGCGGCCGGCTACGCGGCAGCAGGCTGCAGCCGTACTTTGCCACACCCCACGGCGACATGATGATCAGCGGCTGCTTCGGACTGGTGCGCGCGTTTGGCGCCCGCTATCCCGACCACCGCGAGGAGATCGAGGCGGCGCTGGCGGTGTGAGGCGTCATCCTAGGGAATGCCCGGTGGCGACCGTGCCGGCATCGATACGCCGGTGGCGACCTGAAGGTCGCCGCTACGCGCGGGGATTCCAGCCGGTTACCGGCCGCGCATGAGCTTGCGGGCGAAGGGTGGCATGAGCGCGTGGAGGATCTCCGGCGGCTCCGAGATTTCGTTGATCTCCACGCCCTGCGGCACGTAGCGCCAGGTACGGAAGCCGTAAACATC
>JADFKB010000004.1 GCA_022565155.1 Chloroflexota bacterium
GGCCGGTGGCTGACGCTCGACCGATCATGCACGTCGATCTCGACGCGTTCTTCGTCGCCGTGGAGCAGGCGCGCAACCCCGACCTGCTGGGCAAGCCCGTCATCGTCGGCGGCGACCCGGACGGCCGGGGCGTCGCGGCGACGGCGTCCTACGAGGCGCGCGTCTTCGGGGTGCGCTCCGGCATGGCGCTGAGCACGGCGCGAAGGCTCTGCCCGCAGGCGGTGTTCCTGCGCGGCGATTTCAAGGAGTACCAGCGCGTCTCGGATCGGTTTCACGCCATCCTGCGCGACTACTCGCCGCTGGTGGAGCCGGGCGGTCTGGACGAAGCGTATCTGGACATCACCGGCTGTAAGCCCGTGATCGACGCGATCGCCGGGCCGGTGGCATCGGACACGCCGGAGGAGATCGCTCGCGCGGCGGCGGAATCGCTGCGCCGCCGCGTGCGGGAGGAGCTATCGCTGGCGGCGTCTGTCGGCATCGCCTCCGGCAAATCGTTGGCAAAGGTCGCGTCGGACGCGGCGAAGCCGGACGGCCTGCTGCTGGTGCCGCCCGGCGAAGAGGCGGCGTTTCTGGCGCCGCGACCGCTGCGCGAGCTGCCCGGCCTCGGCCCGAAAGCGGAGGCGGCGTTGCTTCGGCTGGGGGTAAAAACGCTCGGCCAGGTGGCCAATATGCCTGCCGCGCGGCTACGGTCGCTCTTCGGCGGGTGGGGCCCAGCGCTGGCCGAGCGGGCGCGCGGCATCGACCCGGCGCCGGTGGCGAGCGGCCGCGACCGGGTGAAATCGGTCAGCCGCGAAGGGACGTTTGCCCGCGACATCGATGACGCGGCGGTGCTGCGCGGATCGCTGCGCGGCTATGCGGAGAGCGTCGGTGCGGAGCTACGCAGGCTGGGCCGGCGGGCGCGCTGCATCACGCTGAAGCTGCGCTACAGCGACTTCACGACCATCTCCCGCAGCCGGACGCTGTCGCAGCCCACGTTCTCCGACGAGGAGATCTACCGGACGGGCGCGGCGCTGCTGGAGCAGGCGTTGGAGCGAGACGGCAGGGCGGTGCGGCTGCTGGGGCTGGGGACGTCTAACCTGGGCGACGACGTAGTGCAGCTCGGCCTCTTCGGCGAGCGGGAGTTGCCGGCTGAAGAGCTATTGCACAGCATCGATCGATTACGCGAGAAGTACGGCTACCGGGCGCTGCAGACCGGCCGGACGTTCTTCGATCCGTACGTCAGTTCACCGGACTGGGAGCCGGACCGGCACACCGGCCTCTCATCGCAGGTGGGCCTGGATTCTGGAGACTAGAAGCCGGCCGCTAGACGCTGCCTTGCCCCTCTGCTTGTAGGTTACACTGATAGCGAGCCGCCGGCAGTCCTGCGGCGGACGGACGAGCAAGGGGTAGTTGATGGATGCCCTCGTCGATCTCTCCTGGCGTGCGTCCCCAGCGTCGCTGTGATCGCATCCTTCGTCATCGTTCAACAACTCCTTGGCGCGGACGCCGGCGTCGTGCTGGTGGCGGGCCCGCCGGCCTGGGTCTGGGCAACGCTGCTGATGGCCGGCTTTGCGGCGCTGACCGTATTCACGATGGCGCTCGCGCGGATTCCGACCCTCCGGCCGCCTCCGTTCGACACGGATGAAGAGGACGGCGAAGCAGAGCCGATCGAAGACGATGACGGCGCTACTGACGTCGACGACGCCTAACGCTTGTCCGGTGGAGGGGAAGGTGGCGGCAGCTAGGCGCTGACGCCCTCGTTGCCGAGCAACGCCCGCTTTAGCGGCAGGCCGCCGCCAAAGCCGCCGATGCCATCGGAGGCTAGGACGCGGTGGCACGGGATCAGCAGCGGGATCGGGTTGCAACCCACCGCCTGGCCGACGGCGCGCGCCGCACCCGGCCGCCCGATGCGCCGCGCTAGCTCTGCGTAGGTGATCGTGGCACCGTACGGTATCGAACGCATCTGCTGCCAGACGGCGCGCTGGAACGGCGTACCACCGACGAGCCGGAGCGCGCCGTTCGCCTCGACGCGCTCGCCGTTGGCGGCGCGCATGACCAGGTCGATGAACGGGGCGGCCTCCTCTTCGTCCGCAGGCCCTTCGGCGTTCCATTGCGCGATGGCGTCCTCGGCCGCCCTACGTGATGCAGGTAGCGCCGCTGCGCAGATCGCCCCGTCTTCGATACCGATCGCCGCCCAGCCGAGCGTTGTCTCACACAGTGCGAATTTCATGGGAGGTCTCCTCTCGTTTGCGGTGCGATTGGGGTCTTTAGATATCGCTGGTAGCATAGTAGAACAAGTGTCTTATCAGGTCAACATTGTGGGAGAGTCGTCGTATCGCCGGGGTCTAGAACTCCCGGCCTACGAGGCTGTTGTTCTGCCGTTCGCAGACCGCTGCCTGACCACGCGCCGCAGCAGGCCGTTGCGTACGGAGCGCCAAGCCTGCTCCAGCCGCGCATGTTCGGCTGCTTCCGGTGGCGCGCGGCCGAAACGCTCCCGAACGTAGGCTTCGGCCAGCTGGTCGATGCCTTCCACTGCCGGTAGCTGCTCTCGGAGGGCGTGGGCGCGCTCGCGCGGGGTCTGCGTTGGGTCGTGCGGGAGGCGCGTCCACGCCGCCAACCGGATGGTCTGCTCCCAGTAGCGCTCGACCGGCGTCAACTCGCCGAGGCCGCGCACCCAAGCGATGCGCAAGCCGCCGGCAGCCGCCAGCGCGACGGCGGCGAGGCTAGCCGCGACGCCGAGCAGCACCCACTGTGTGCGGTCGCTGCCAGCACTCGCTTCGATGGCGGCAGATGCGCCGTCTTCGTCCGGGAAGCCGTCCAGCAGCCCCGCCAGGTCGAGCGGCGTTGTCTCACCGCCCACTCCGCCGGGCTGCGAGACGATCGCGCCCTGCGGCTGCGGCCGCTCGATCATCGGCTCGCTGGGCGTCGGGTTGAACTCGATCCAGCCGTAGCTGGGGAAGTAGACCTCCGGCCAGGCGAAGGCGTTCTGTTCGGTCACCACCACTCGACCCGAGCCGTCTTCGCTTACCTCCAGCACGTAGCCGACTGCCAGCCGCGCCGGGATGCCCAGCGAACGCAGCATCACCACCATCGCGGAGGCGTGGTAGTCAAAGTAGCCGCGCCGCGATTCGAAGAGGAAGTAGTCGACGGTGTCCTGATAACGAGGCGGATTCGGCACGTTCAGGTCGTACGGGATCGTGCGCACGTACGCTTCTATCGCCTCTGCCCGGTCGTAGGCGTTCGCCTCGCCTGCGGCCAGGCGCGCCGCCAGCTCACCCACCCTGGTTGGCATGCTGGACGGCAGTTCCAGGTAGATGGTGACCCAGCCGGGATACAGGGAGCCGGCTGCGCGCAGCATCTCTTCGCTCGCGACCGACACGCTGCCGACCGACTGGTACCAGGCGCCTTCCGGCAGCGGGTGGATGAACGACACGCCGGTGACGTCTTCGGGCACCCGCCTATAGTGCACCGCCGTCTGTTTATTGACGCGGCGCGGCTGCCCGATGCTGAAGACGGTTTCGGATTCGTCTCCAGGCGTAGTCAGCCAGATGGAGACGGTGGCGCGGTCCTGCAGGTTGTTGTCCACGTCCGTGATCTGGTTCGTGTCCAGCCCCAGCCGCCGCTCGTAGAGGCGCTGCCAGCCGGCCGATGTGTAGATCGCGTACGAACCACCTCGCAGGAACTGGGGGCCATCCCGTCGGTCGGCCAGCACCTCCAGCGCGACCGAGCTGGGCAGCTCCAAGCTCCCGAGGAACGGGACGATGTCGTCGAAGCTGTGGACACGCGCGCTCCCCGGGCTGTTCACGGCAACGAAGAGCCGGCTCCAGCCCTCGGCGCGTTCCGTGATGGGCGAAGTCGCCCGCCGCCAGAGCGATTCCAGCGCGCCGGTTTCGTTGGCTGCGGGCATCAGCCAGGCGGCGATGACGAGCGCCAGCGCGAGCCAGAAGCTGGCGTGAAGCACGGAGAGGCTGAGCAGCGGCGGGTACGGTGTATCGCTCTGCCGCCACGATTTCGACTGCGACATCAGGTGTAACCTAGTAATGAACAGGGCACCGCCGAGCAGATAGACGACGAAGGCGAAGCTGAACTGGCCGGGCAGGTAGCTGATGTTCGCCAGCAGGACGACGCCGCCCGGGATCAGCGCCAGCCAGACGTTCTGCCAGCGGAACGCCGCCCACGACGAGAGGTAGGCGGCCAGCCAGGAGAGCGGGACGACGAGCACGATCACCGGCAGCTCGTCGTTGCTGATGCCGCCGGTGAACGCCGCGTGGAACCAATCTCCCATGCGCTCGTGTAGCACCCAGTAGCGATCCCACGGCGTCGCGCCGGGCAGCGTCAGTAGGATCTGGCCGAGCGCCGCCGCCGCACCGATCGGCAGCGCCAGCAGGTGGACGAACGGCTCGCGCCAGGGCAGGCGTGCGAACGTCGCGCCCATCACGAGGCCGAGGAGGGCGATCAGGTAGAGCGACGGCATCTCGTCCACCCAGTTCGCCCGGTCGACGGAGACGATCACGCTGAGGTAGATGATGCCCAGCAGCGCCAGGCTGAGCAGGTCCTCCCACCAGAGCAGCCGCCTCCAGCCGTCCGGTTCCTGAGGCACCTCCGGCGTGATGCCGTACGACTCACGCCGGGGCGCGAACATCTCGTTCCAGCTCGCTTGCCTCATGGTCTGCGCCCCACGAATCTGCCTGCCTCTGTCCCCACGCTCAGCGTCTTTGCCAGGTCGTCGCCGCGCTTGACGAGGAAGGTCGTGATCTGCGCCGCCGTCAGCGCGCTGAAGACGGGCAAGGCATTTGCGTTTCCGCCGTAGGTGCGCGGCTCCAGCAGTACCACCGCGAGCCGGGCGCCGTGGCTGGCGAGCAGTTGCAGGCCGGCCAGCCACGATTCGTCCGTCGATGGCGTGATCACCACCAGCGTCGTGTGGCGGCCGAAGCGCTGGCCTTCGCGCGTGAGCAGATCGGCCAGCGGCAGATCGCCTTCGGCGCGGGCCAGCGCCAGCGATTCGAGAATGCGGGTGTAGTGGGAGAGGCCGCGCTGCGCCTCCTGCACGTGGAACCGGTCGCCGTAGGCCATGAAGCCGACGCTGCGATTGGCCATCAGGAAGTAGCGCGCGATCGATGCGGTGATGCGGACGGCGTGCTCTTCCGTGCCCTCGTCGCCTTCGCCCGCCTGCACGCCGCGCTGCAGGTCGAGCACCAGCCAAATGTCGCTGGCCGGATCGAGCTCGAAGAGCTTGACCATCAGGTTGCCGGTGCGGGCGGTGCTGCGCCAGTGGATACGATTAAAGCTATCGCCGGGCTGGTACTCGCGGATGCCGGCGGCGTTCGGCGTCACCTGCTGCGTTGGCCGGCGAAACCGCCCCTCTCCCGGCAGCATCGCCGGCGGAACGGAGACGCTCGGCAGCTCGACCGCGCGCGGGTAGACGAGGATCTCCTGCCGCGCCCCGAACGAACGCGACCGGCGGAACAGGCCGAAGAGGTCGCCGCTGGTCACGCGCACCGGCCCGACGCTGTAGCGGCCCCTGCGGGTGCAGGGCGTGACGGTGCGCCAGGTGCGCCGCTGCCGCGGCCCTAATGTAATCACGCGCTTGGCGCGGTGGCCGGGCAGCTCAGCCGGGTCTTCGACTTCCAGCCAGAGCTTGCTGAACCAGTCGCGATTGACGACCGTGATGCGCTCTTCGAAGTCGTTGCCCTCCTGCAGCCGGTCTACCGGCCGTTCGACTGTCACTTCCAGGCCGCGCAGGTTGATTCGCGTCCATAGGTAGGCGACAGGGATCGCGACGAGGATGACGTTGGCCAGGCGCGAGAGCAGCCAGAAGCCGTTAGCGAAGGCGAGGATGAGCGCAACGAAGAAGACCGCCGTCAGCACCGTCAGCGATCGGTGGCGGACGAAGAGGATGCGGATCAGCCGGCGGAGGGAGCGCATGGCGGCCCCGGCCTTAGCGCGTGGCTCCGTCGCTCGTCGCGGCCGCCTGGCCGTCCGGCCGCGCCCAGCGGCCGGGCCGGCTGCCCGGCACCGGCACGCGCGCGAGGCAGCCCGCGACGATGCTCGCCGGGTCGACGTCCTTGACGCGGGCCGAGGGGCTGATGATCAGCCGGTGTCCCAGCGTCGCGTACGCCAGCTCCTTCACGTCGTCCGGCGTGACGAATTCGCGGCCGTCCAGCAGCGCCCGGGCCTGGCAGGCGCGGTAGAGCGCGAGCGAGCCGCGCGGCGACGCGCCCAGGTAGACCGATTCGTGCTGGCGCGTGGCGTTCATCACAGCGACGATGTACTGCTTGATCAGATCATCGGCGTAGATCTCCTTGATCGCCTGCTGTAGCCGCACGATCTCCGCCGGCGTCGTCACCGCCTCCAGCGAGTCGATCGGATGGGCGATCTGCTGCGCCTCCATGATGCGCACTTCGTCCGCCTGCGAAGGATAGCCGAGCTCGATCCGGAGCAGGAAGCGGTCCAGCTCCGCTTCCGGCAGCGGGAACGTCCCCTCGTACTCGATCGGGTTCTGGGTGGCGAGGACGATGAACGGCCGCGGCAGCGGGTGCGTGACGCCGTCGACGGTCGTCTGGCGCTCTCCCATCGCTTCCAGCAGCGCGGACTGCGTCTTCGGCGTGGCGCGGTTGATCTCGTCGGCCAGCACCACCTGGGCCATGATCGGCCCGGGACGGAACTCGAAGTCGCCGACCTTCTGGTTGTAGATGGAGACGCCGGTGACATCGGATGGCAGCAGGTCGGGTGTGAACTGGATGCGGCGGAAGCTGCAGCCGGTCGATGCAGCCAGGCTGCGCGCGAGCACGGTCTTGCCGACGCCCGGCACGTCTTCGATCAGGACGTGGCCCTGGCACATGAGGGCGATGAGGGCGAGCCGGACGGCTTCTGCCTTGCCGATGATCACGCGCTCGACGTTGGCGAGGATGCGTTCGGCGATGACCTTCGGCTCTTCCACTAGCTACCTCCTGATCGTTGCTGCTCGGCCTGTCGATTATAGCAAGCCGGGGGAGCCGTCTCACCGGTTGTTGGCCTGAGGGTTGGCCCGCGCCGCTGCCCTATCGCGTTATGGCTCAGTACAATACAGGCGATGCGCCCGCTGTTCCGGCTCGCTCCCTTGCTGCTCGTCCTCATTTCTCCATTCGTCGCGGCCTGCGGCGTCTTTGAGAGCACATCGCCGCCGCCAACGCCGACCGCGACGCCAACACCCACCCCGACGCCGGAGCCTCGTCTGGAGACGGATACGGTGACGCTGGCGCAGGGCGGGATGGCTGTGCTGCGGGTGAGCGCCGTCGCCACGTCGGCAGTCGCCACATTCGACGGCCAAGAGTATCTGTTACTGCCCGCCGGCGATGGGTTCTGGGGCATCATCGGGGTCGGGGCGGATCATGCCACCGGCTCCCAAGTCGCAACCATATCGCTGTACGACGGCGGCGGCGGGGTATATGCCACGCTGCCGGTGTCGGTTGACGTGGTCGATACGCCGTACCCCGTCGAGCAGATCTTTCTCACGCCGGAGCAGTCGACGCTGCTTGACCCGGCGCTGTCGCAGCAGGAGGCGGCGGTGCGAGGGGCGGTCTACGCGCTGTTCACGCCGGAGCGGCTCTGGTCCGGCCCGTTCCTCTTCCCCGTGCCTGGGCCGATCAGCAGCCCCTACGGCGTCGGCCGCAGCTATAACGGCGGGCCGGTGGCAGGCTACCACCACGGGACGGACTTCGCGCTGGACGAAGGGACGCCGGTGGCGGCGTCGAACGCGGGGCGGGTGGCGTTCGCCGCGGAGCTGCCCGTTCGCGGACTGAGCGTCATTATCGACCACGGCGCTGGCGTCTTTACGGCCTACCACCACTTGTCGGAGTTGGCGGTGGAAGAGGGCCAGGCGGTCGCGAAGGGCGACCTGGTCGGTTTCGTCGGGGCGTCGGGGCTGGCGACTGGCCCGCACCTGCACTGGGAGCTGGTGGTGGGCGGCGTCGAACTGGACCCGGTGCTCTGGACGTTCGACGAGGTTGGGCCGTAGCGGGCGAGGTTAGAAAGCCTCGCCTACGGTGCTTCGGTCAGGATGAAGCCTGAGCCGTGGTGGAGATGGGGACGAGATGCTTCGACAGGCAGGCCTGCCAGCAGGCAGGTTGTCGCAGGGTCTACTATCTGCGTGTGACGGCGAGTAGCAGCCATTCATCTTCCGCATAGCGCTCGCCGACGCGGCCGCCTGCTGCCACCAGCGCTTCGGCGCAGGCCGTTTCCTGCTCGTCGATGATGCCGCTCACCAGCGCGACGCCGGCGGTCGCGAGCGAGGCGACCAGCGGCTGGGCCAACTCACGGACGATGCGGCCGCTCAGGTTCGCCAGCACAAGGTCGTAGCGTCTGGCCGCTGCTTCTAGGAACGGCCAGCCGTTGCCCAGCGAGCCCTGCGCGATGTGTACGAGCGCTCCTACGCCGTTGCGCTCGGCGTTCTCTCTAGTCGACCGCACGGCCGCCGGGTCGATATCGATGGCGTCGACCTGCGCCGCGCCGAGCAACGCCGCCGTGGTGGAGAGAATGCCGGAGCCGCTGCCGATGTCCAGCACCGTGTCGCCGGGCCGCAGGCGCTGTTCGATCTGCTCCAGGCAGAGGCGCGTGGTGGCGTGCTGGCCCGTGCCGAACGCCTGGCCGGGGTCGATCTCGACAACGATGTCGTCCGGCTGCGCATCGTATGTACGCCAGGACGGTCGCAGCACGATTCGCCGGCCAATGCGTATGACGTGGAAGTGCTCCTTCCAGTTGTTGGCCCACGAATCATCTTGGACGATGCGGACGCGCAGCGGCTGGACGACGCCATCGCCGAACTCGGCCAGATCGCGGCGTAGCGCGTCCAGACTGCGGTCTGGCGCGCCGGCCGGCAGCCAGACGCGCAGTTGAATCGGGGATGCGCTGTCGAAGGCGACGTTGCCGTCCTCATCTAGCGCCTGGAACGGCGGCTCGATGCTGACGCCCGCTGGTGCGTGGCGGCGTAACAGATCGGCCGCCGCCTCCACCGCCTGCGGCTGCACGGCGATGGTGAGCTCCAAGTGGTCGGTCAGCGTTCGATGCCCTCGCGGCCGGCTGTGAGTGTAATCCTGGCGGATTCGAGATCGGCCGCCGCCAATTCCCACCGGCTCCGCGCTTCTGAGCGCATGACTAACTCAGGGCGTCCTTGATGCGGTTGAGCAGTCCCCTGTCGTCGGGGGAGAGTGGCGTGCCCAACGACTCAGCCAGCTTCGCCAGCAACGCTTGCTGCTCCTCCGACAGGTTCTTCGGCGTCACCACTTGTACGTGGACAAGCTCGTCGCCGCGGCCGTGGGAGCGCAGGTGCGCCACGCCCTGGCCCTTCAGCACGAAGACCTGCCCGCTCTGCGTGCCGGCGGGAACGCGCAGCGGCTGCTTGCCCTCCAGCGTCGGCACCTCCACCTCGTCGCCTAGCGCCACCTGCGCGATGTTCAGCTCCAGGTTGTAGATTAGGTCGTCGCCGTCGCGCTGGAAGTGCTTGTGCCGCTTGACGGAAACCTCGATGTACAAGTTGCCGTGCGGGCCGCCGTTCAGCCCCATCTCGCCCTCGCCCGAGAGGCGCATCTGGGAGCCGTTGTCGATGCCGGCCGGGAACTTCACCTCCAACTGGCGAGTGCGCTCTTCGTGGCCGCTGCCGCGACAAATCCGGCACGGCTTGGAGATGATCGCGCCTTCGCCGCGACAGCGGTCGCAGGCAGAGACGTTGACGAACTGGCCGAATACGCTCTGCTGCACGCGCCGCAACTCGCCGCTGCCAGCGCAGTTGCGGCAGCGCTCCGGCTCGGTACCCGGCTCCGCGCGCCGGCCCCGGCAGTGCGAGCAGACCTCGATGCCGCTGACCTCGACCGTCTTCTCGCAACCGAACGCTGCCTCACGAAGCGTCAGCGATACTGCCATGCGCAGATCGGCGCCCCGGCGCGGCCCGCTCCGACGGCCGGCGCTGCCGCCGAAGAAGGCGTCGAAGATGTCACCGAAGCCGCCGAAGGCGAAGCCATCGAAGCCGCGCGCGCCGCCGAACGGCGCATCGGTGCGGGCGTGGCCGTAACGATCGTACATCGCGCGCCGCTCGCGGTCGGCCAGCACTTCGTAGGCCTCGTTTACGGCCTTGAATAGCTCGCCAGCGTCGCCGCTCCTGTTACGGTCCGGGTGGTACTTCATCGCCAGCCGGCGGAAGGCCTTCTTCACCTGCTCCGGCGTGGCGTCCCGGGCGACACCGAGGACATCGTAGTAGTCTTGTTTCGTGGTAGTCATACGTTTCGCTGTGCGATTCTTCTCCTATGTACTGTTCGGCACGGCGTTTCATTGTACCAGGGCTAGATGAGCGAGAGAACGGCGGCGTACGGTTGCGAGTCAGCCCGCGAGGAACCCGCGGCTTCGGCATGATCTTTCGCAAGCTACAGACCGTGCCGGCTGTGTTCAGCCTACGTTGTAGAATACAGCCACGCGAATCCGGCAGAGGGTGCAAACGAGGGGCATAGAAGCAGACATGACGACTATGGAGCAGCCGGCGAAACCAGGGCAGATCATCATTCTGAACGGCGCACCTCGAGCCGGCAAGTCCAGCATCGTCGAGGTCATTCAGGACACGTTCGAGGGCGTCTGGATGAATCTGGGCGTGGATCTCTTCGGCGGACACGCCACGCCCAAGAGGTATCGTCCCGGGATCGGTCTTCGGCCCGGCCCGGGGCCAGGCTTCGGCGGCGACGCTCCAGAGCTTGAGCCGTTCGTGCCAACGTTCTATGCAGCCGTATACGAGTCGATCGCGGCGCATAGCAGGTTGGGCCTGAACGTCGTCGTCGATATCGGCCACCACGGCGCAATCCACCCGGACGTGTTAGGTGATTGCGCGCGACGGCTCGCGGGGCTGCCCGTCCTGTTCGTCGGCATACGCTGCCCGATCGAGGAGATCCTGAAACGGCGCAAACAGGCCGGACCCGAACGCGGGTACGTTGTAGGAACGGCTGACGAGCCAGTACCGCCGCCTGTCCTCCTCTGGCAGGAGGAGGTCCACAAACCGGGCATCTACGATCTTGAGGTCGACACGTCGTTGCTTAGCCCGGAAGAGTGCGCCGAGGTGATTCGCAGGCGGCTCGAAGAGGGGCCGCCGCCGTCGGCGTTCCAGCACCTCGCTAGACGATCCGCCAAGTAACACTGACACAAAGGTGCCACATGCCAACGTCTGCGCGGCGGGCGTCGCGTCGCACTACCGACGTTATGTCGCGGAACCCTGCGGAAGCTTCACTGCTGCCCGGTCTCGCCTAGCAGCGAAGTTACTGTAGCCGCAAGCAGCCACTGCATTTCCAGGCCTGCGCTGCGGTGCTCGCCGATCTCGCGCACCTTGTCGCTTCCAACGATCTCGAGGAACTTCTGCCGTGACGGGTACTCGACGAGTGCCACGACATGGAAGCCGGGGTCTTCCTCCCCGATCACCATCGAATCGACCCTACCGGCCCAGATGAAGCGGCCCCCTTGGGACTCGACGACCTTCCTCATCTGCTCGGCATAGCGACCGTAGGCTTCCTGGCCTGACGCATCACCTTCGCTGGCGTCTGCGCGCGACTTGAATTTGAGCAGATTGACCATCACGACCGGTTGATCCGCCGGCCCTTTCATCAGCTCTTCTATTTGCTCTTTAGTCGGGTAGATTGCCATGACCATCCTCTCAGTAACTCTTGGGCTTCGTCTGCCATGCTGTGGACGACCTCCGCGGCGGGTACGATCTTCTCTATGAGCCCGGCGATGTTCCCCGCCCCGTTCTGCGTAAGCGCTGGACTCGAGCCGCCGGCCATGCCGCCGAGCGTCTGCATCACCAGCACGGGCTGAAGCGGCATCGGCAGGGGGTCGATGGACGCTTCGTCCCATGCCTTGGTCCATTCGTTGGGCAGCATGCGGAAGCGCTTCCCTGTGTACGAGCGGCTGATGATCGGCGACTGATCGCCCGCCGCAACGATTTCCGCCTTCATCCAGCCTGCGATGCCTGCCTCCTCGGTGGCGAGGAAACGAGTCCCGACCCAGACGGCCTGGCAGCCCATGACCAGCGAAGCGGCTAAGCCGCGCCCATCCCCGATGCCTCCGGCAGCGACGACCGGCGTGGGCGAAACGGCGTCCAGGACTTGAGGCAGCAGCGCCATCGTGCCCACGTGGCCGGTGTGGCCGCCGCCCTCCGTGCCCTGAGCGACCACAACATCGGCGCCGTCCTGCGCCACCCTGATGGCCTGCTTCACGTTGCCGACCATGGACATCACGATCGTGCCGGCCTCATGGGCTCGGTCGACCATCCAGCCGGGGCTACCGAGCGCGCCGACGAACACCGGCACCTTCTCGTCCAGGATCACCTCGATCTGCGCCTCAGAGTCGGTGCCGAGAGCCATACGATCGTCAGTAGGCCCTCTGGCGTTAGATGCGGCGTGTTCTATCCCATGCTGCTGGGCGATATGCTCTGCCAGCGCGCGGTGCTCGTCCGGGATGTGGCTGGCGACATCGGACACGCGCGCTCCGCTCTGGTCGAGGCGGGCAGGAAGGATCAGATCAACGCCGAATGGTTTATCGGTCAGCTCTCGGCAGCGCTTGATGTAGGTCCGGATCTCCTCCGGCGCCATCGTGGTACATCCCATCACTCCGAGCCCGCCCGCGTTCGATACGGCTGCCGCCAGCGTCGGGCCGGAAATTGGTCCCATCCCGGCGGAGATGATCGGCAGGTCGATCCCCAGACGTTCGCACAGCGGCGTCCGGATGTTGGACGAGGGAACCCTGCTGGAATCTGTAGCTTGTTGGGTCACGGTTGGTCGGTCCTCCTCGGCTGGAACGGTACGGGGTTGCCCGGCGGGCTCCCGGAGCAGGGCGGTGAGGGCTCGGCGGTCTTTGTCAGAGCCATCGTCCTCCGATGCATCGGTGGTTCGCGGTACTGAGACAGGCTTGTGTTGGCACCCGTAGTGCCATATACTAGCGCGGCGAAGGAGACGGTGGCAACCTTCGAACGCGAAGCCCTGGACAGGTCAGCACGGAGTTCCCCCATGACCACAAGCGAACCTGACTTCGGCGGGCGCATTGGCCGCACGATCGCGGACTCGGAGCCGTGGTGGCCGGAACCCAAGCGCCCGCCCGGCGATGCGCCCAACGTCGTCATGATCGTGCTCGACGATACGGGCTTCGCGCACTTCGGTTGCTACGGCTCAACCATAGAGACGCCAGCGATCGACCGGCTCGCGGACGGAGGCGTGCGCTACAGCAACTTCCATACGACCGCGCTCTGCTCGCCTTCGCGAGCCTGTCTGCTAACAGGGCGCAACCACCATGCCGTCGGCATGCGCGCCGTCTCGAACTTCGACTCAGGCTTCCCAAACATGCGCGGCGGCATCACACCCCGCGCCGCGACGATAGCCGAGCTGCTGCACGCCAACGGGTATGCGACGTTCGCCGCCGGAAAATGGCACCTGGCTCCTATGAGCGAGTGCTCTGCCGCAGGCCCCTTCGACAACTGGCCGCTTCAGAAGGGCTTCGATCGCTTCTACGGGTTCTTGCAGGGCGAAACCGACCAGTTCTACCCGGAGCTGACCGCGGACAACCATCACATCAGCCCACCCGCATCGCCGGAGGACGGCTACCACGTCAGCGAAGACTTGATCGATCAGTCGATGGGCTGGATCCGCGACTTGAAGTCGGTGCGGCCCGACCGCCCGTTTTTCCTCTACGTAGCGTTCGGCGCAACGCACGCGCCGCACCAGGCGCCCCGGGAGTTCATAGAAAAGTACCGAGGGACATTCGACGCTGGTTGGGATGCCGCGCGCGAGGAGTGGTTCGCGCGGCAGCTCGATATGGGCCTGATCCCCCAAGGCACAACGCTCGCCCCGCGAAATCCGGGTGTTCTGCCTTGGGACGAGTTGCCGGAGAACGGACGCATCTTCGCGGCCCGGCTGCAAGAAGCGTTTGCGGGGTTCCTCGAACACACCGACGCGCAGGTTGGCAGACTAGTCGATTTTTTGCGAGCACAGGACCTGCTCGACGATACGCTCCTGATCGTCCTGTCGGACAACGGCGCCAGCCAGGAGGGCGGCCCGCGCGGCGTCATGGACGAGTTCAGCACCTTCAACTTGATCCGCGAAGACCTCGATGACATCGTCGCGAACCGGCTGGACGACATCGGCACGTCGCACGCGCACAGCAACATACCCTGGGGCTGGGCGCAGGCGGGCAATACGCCGCTCAAGTGGTACAAGCAGAACACCTACGGCGGCGGCGTACGCGACCCGCTCGTCGTCCACTGGCCGAAGAGGATCAAGGAGACCGGTATCCGCCACCAGTTCTGCCACGTGACAGACATCACTCCCACCGTTCTCGACGTGACGGGCATCTCCGTGCCTGATGCGTTCAACGGCCATCCCCAGATTCCGCTCCATGGCATGAGCCTGGTCTACACGTGGGACGGGGCCAGCTCGCCGGTCCAACGAGGACCTCAGTACTTCGAGCAGTTCGGCCATCGAGGTCTCTGGAAGGACGGCTGGAAGGCGGTCACCTACCATCGCAAGGGCGACGACTTCGACACGGAGGACTGGGCGCTCTACCACCTGGACGACGATTTCTCGGAAGGCCACGATCTCGCGGTCGAACAGCCGGAAAAGCTCAAGGAGCTTGTCGAGGCATGGTGGGCGGAGGCCGAAGCGAACGACGTTCTGCCGCTGGACGATCGCACGATCGAGCTGTTCGGCGGCGCAGCTCGCCCTGGGACTCCGCACAATCGCGACGAATACGTCTACTACCACCCGATATCGCACGTGCCCGCAGACGCCGCGCCGCGTCTCGGCGGCCGCGCCTGGACAATCGCCGCGGATGTGACCGTGCCGGAGGGTGGCTGTGAGGGCGTGCTCTACGCGCGTGGCAGCCACAACGGAGGCCACACATTCTTCATCCAAGACGGTAAGGTCCAGTTTGACTACAACGCGCTCGGCGAACACTTCCGCGCTGCCGGCGCAGCGGACCTATCACCGGGCAGGCACGTCATCGAGACGAGGTTCGTGCGAGAAGGGCAGGCCGGGCGCCTGGCCGTGGCGGTCGATGGGAACGAAGTCGGCGCGACCGAAGTCACCAAGATCGTCCGCATGCTAAGCTCGACAGGCCTCGATATCGGCGCGGACCGCCTCTCTCCTGTCGTCGACGACTATGATGGGCCGTTCGCATTCACAGGGGAGATCCACAAGGTCACGTTCACGATTCGGAGCCCGCAAGAGCGCCAGGACGTTGAGGCGATAGCTCGCACAGAGCTGGCGAAGGAGTAGAGACGGCGAGGAAATGGATACCTCCGAGCCCGTCGTCCGGGCTGACGATATCCCAGTCGCTCACACACCAGAAGGTGGGTGGCAAGGCGAGATGCCGCCGTCCATCCTAGCCACGTGCACCGAACCGCTGGCGCCGGGCGCGCCGGATCTCCGTGGGCTGTGGAAGGTCTACACCGTTGAGGTTGAAGGGCAGCCGGCACCCGGCCACCCCCTCATTGGCCACGAGCAGCGCATCGAGCAGTGCGGGAATCGCGTCGTGATCACCGCCGGACGGATCATCCACGATATGCGCGCGGACGGGACGCTCGAGAACGGCGTGAACGACGTTGGTGAAGCCGGCCTAACGCAGAAGATCCAGGTCGCGGCGCTCTTCACCGACGGGCGTCTCGACCTGCATCCGTTAGGCGTCGATCCGAACAAGCCCGCGCTCGTAACTCGCGAGATCGTCGATGGCGAGCTCGTGTGGAACCTCGGGCCAATCAAGGTCAGGCTGCGCCAGGTGGACGGGGCCGGCGTTCCAGCAACTCGCTAGGCGATCCGCCAAGTAACGCTGACGCAAGCAGACCGGACGCTAAAGATAACGCGGCGGGCGTCGTGTCGCGCAACTCACCTTATCGTACAACTCACCCTATCTGGCCCTCGAACGGCCCCCACGGGTTCACGGAGTTGGCTAGGAGTCCACTTGGTAGTGACGAGGCACTAGAGAGTAGCCTTTACACGTGGCAAACGAACGGACTAAACCAGGCGCCTTCGCCCGGCTCGTGGAGGAGTTGGCGCCCGGCGGCCGGCTGGTACGGGCACGCCACCTCCGTGGTGGCCTCGGCGCCCGTATGCAAGTCCTAGACATCGAGCGGGCAGACGGGACGCGCGTCAAGGTATCGCTGCGGCGCTTCGTACGCGCTCATCGCTCATCGAAGCCCGATCACGTAGCACACGAATACAGGATCCTGCAGCTAGTCGAGGAGGCTGGGATCCCGGCGCCTCGCCCGCTGCTGCTGGACACCGAGGGCCGCTTGTTCGACGTGCCGGCGATCGTGCTGACCTACCTGCCCGGGCGGCCCCTCTTCGCGTCACGCGACTTGACATCCTGGGCTGACCAGCTGGCACAAGCGCTCCTCAGTATCCATGCGCTAACGAACGACGACGTCGACCTATCTTGGCTCTCCCTCTACGATCGCGAGGGCATGCGGAACGAGATCGGAAGGCGAGAGGAGCAGGCGCGCGAGCGCGGCACCTTAGGGCGGGAGGTGCACGCCCTGCTGAAGGCGGAGATCGACCGGATCAGGTGGCTTGAGCCGACCTTCGTCCATGACGACTTTTGGCCGGGCAACACGGTCTGGCGCTATGGCCGGCTGGTGGGTGTCATCGACTGGACGAGCGCTGAGCTTGGAGACCCTCGCGCCGACGTATCGCAGTGCCGCGCCGATATCGCGCTGAGCCTGGGCCTCGACGCAGCGGACGCCTTCTTGGAGGCGTATCAAGCTCGCGCCGCCCAGCCGCTGCCGGACGTTTGGTACTTCGATCTCTTCCGTGGCCTGCGCGCGCTCATCTACTACGAGCAGTGGTTGGAGGGCTACGACGATGTCGGACTCACGCATCTTAGGTCATCTCTAGCCCGCGAACGCGTCGAGGCTTTCTTGCACACAGCTTTGGACCGGGCACGGCGTGCTGTGTAGCCCTGTGGATCCGCAACGTCGCACCACCCACCTTAGCTACTGGTTGCTATCACGAACGAGGTGAAGGGATAAGCTTCTGAGGGTTCTAACCCACGGACTCCCCCTGATTAACGACCTCGGTATCTTGCCCTTGCCGACGGGAGTATGATGATGGCAGCAGAGCCTGCGCAATCAGGGAGGGACTAACCTGCTCATCGGATTGGTCGGCGACGTTCACGGCCGAGTGTTTCACGCGCTCGCCGCGCTGGCGACGTGGCAGGCCACGGCGGGCCAGCGGTTCGACTTGCTAGTCCAAGTCGGCGACATGGGCGCCTTCCCCGACCCAGCACGCACCGACGCCTCCACTCAGCGCTACCTGGAGGTCGACCCGTCCGAGGCGGACTTCAGCAATCTACTGCGCGCCCAGGGGCGGCGGGCCGAAAACATTCGGCGCCTTCGTCAGCAGCTCGCTGGCCCGGTGCACTTCGTCCGCGGCAACCATGAGGACTTCGGCTGGCTGCGCGACCTGCCGGTGGACCAGGATTCTAAGACCGCTCGAATCGATCCGTTCGATGCCCTCCGATACGCGCCAGACGGCACGGTGTTGGAGGTCGACGGGCTGCGACTCGCCTTTCTTGGCGGCGTGGAAGAATTGCCGGGCGAGCCTGCGATCGATCGCAACGCGTACCGATCCCTGATGGACATGGGCCCCGCCTCTTTCGATGTGCTGGTGACTCATCAGGGGCCGTACGGCATCAGCACCGGCTACTACGGAAACGTTTTAGGCTCGCAGCTGATAACGGCCCTGGTCGAGCGGACCAGGCCGGCATTTCACGTTGCCGGACACGTGCACCTAAGCATTGGTCCTCGCGCCTACGGACGGACAACCTACCTCAACCTGGCCAGCCTCGTCGCCTCGGCGCGCTGGGACCCTGACGCACGCGGGCTGCTGCCGGGCTGCCTGGGCATCCTCGACACCCGAGCTGGTACTCTTGAGCCGGTCGTAGAGCCGTGGCTGGCTGCGTTCCCTACGGCCTTCGACGCACCGTTCGACTTCGACACCTGGTGTGATTCGTTTCTGGACGCGGTTCGCATGTGATCTCACAACGCCGTGAGTCAGCGCGGTGAGCAATTAAACAGAGTTCAGCACCAGATGCATTCTTTGCTCGAGTTGTCGGTCGCGATCCGGTGATCTGGTACCCATATGCGTCGCACCACCCACCTTGTCCGCCCCTGCGCCACGTGCAAATCTCCGTTACGATACGCGGGGAGGACATCTTGCTGAAAACACACGCCTGCGGCGACCTGCGCAGCGAGCACATCGGCCAGGAAGTGACGCTGGCCGGCTGGGTGCACCGCCGCCGCGACCACGGCGGCCTCATCTTCATCGACTTGCGGGACAGCCGCGGTCTGGCGCAGGTCGTCTTCGACCCTGAGGACGCGCCCGATGCCCACGCGGCAGCGCGCAACGTCCGCGGCGAGTACGTGCTATCGGTAACGGGCGAAGTGGTAGCCCGGCGCGGCAGCACGGAGAACCCGAACATGCCCACGGGCGAGATCGAGGTGCGCGCCGCATCTGTGGAGGTGTTGAACGCTGCGCGCACCCCGCCGTTTGCTATCAACGAGGAGACGGAAGTAGAAGAGCTGCTGCGGCTGCGGTACCGCTACCTGGACCTGCGCCGCGAACGGATGCAGCGCAACATGCGTATTCGCCACCGGACCGTAGCATACATCCGCCGCTTCCTCCACGAGCGCGACTTTATCGAGATCGAGACGCCGATCCTGACCAACAGCACGCCGGAGGGTGCACGCGACTACTTAGTACCCAGCCGCATCCAGCACGGCTCGTTCTACGCGTTGCCGCAATCGCCGCAGCAGTACAAGCAACTGCTGATGGTGGCCGGCTTCGAGCGCTACTTCCAGATCGCCCGCTGCTTCCGCGACGAGGACCTGCGCGCCGACAGACAGCCGGACTTCACCCAGCTCGACCTGGAGATGAGCTTTGCGACGGAGGAGGATATTCTAGCGCTCTTCGAGGAGCTGTTCACCGGCCTGGTACGCGAAGTGCGGCCGGACGCGAAGCTGGTGACGCCTTTCCCGCGCATGACCTACGCGGAGTCGATGCGCCGCTTCGGCACGGACAAGCCGGACTTGCGCTTCGGCATGGAGCTGTGCGATGTGAGCGACCTCGTCGCCTCGTCGGAGTTCGGTGTCTTTAGCAACGCCGTCAAGTCTGGCGGCGTCGTCGAGGGCATCTGCGTTCCCGGCGGCGCAGAGATGTCCCGCAAACAGGTCGATTCGCTCACCGCGTTCGTTCAGGGCTACGGCGCGAAAGGCCTCGTGTCGATAGCGCTCCTCGGCGAGGGCGCGGTCGATACGCTAACGATAGAAGATGTGAAGTCGCCGGTCGCGAAGTACCTCTCGGAAGCGCTGGTGCGCGGCGTCGCCGAGAAGATGGAGGCGAAGCGAGGCGACCTGCTGCTCTTCGTCGCGGGCGAGGGCGGCAAGCCGAAGCTGGACGCTGGCTCCGCGCAGCGCGTAAAGCCCGCGCTGGACGGCTTGCGGCGAGAGGTCGCCTCCCGTCTCGAGCTTGCCGACCCGAACACGCTGCACTACGTGTTCATCACAGAGTTCCCGCTCGTCGAATGGAGCGACGAAGAGAATCGCTGGGACGCGCTCCACCACCTCTTCGTCGCGCCCTTCGACGAAGACCTCCCGCTGTTCGAAACCGATCCGGCTGCCATCCGCAGTCGTGCTTACGACGCCGTCTGCAACGGCCAGGAGCTGGGCAGCGGCAGCGTGCGGATCCATCAACGCGAGATGCAGGAGCGCGTGCTGAGGCTGCTGGGCATCAGCGACGAAGATGCTCAGGCGCGCTTCGGCCACATGCTGGAGGCGTTCGAGTTCGGCGCGCCGCCCCACGCCGGCTTCGCGCCCGGCATCGACCGCATCGTCGCCCAGCTCGCGGGCGAGGAGGACATTCGAGAGGTGATCGCCTTCCCGAAGACGAAGAGCGGCGCCGACCCGATGACCGGCGCGCCGTCTCCTGTCACTGACGAGCAGCTTGAGGTACTGGGCATTCGCGTCGTCGAGGAGCGCGAGGAGCCGTAGGCGGCCTCCGATGTGATGGCTGACTGGCAGCTCAGCGGGCGCGCGGATCACCTTCCAGTGGCGTTGTGGGAGCAGCTGGGGCGAACTGTCAGCGTCAGCCGGATCGGGGTGGGCGCCGCCTTCCTGACGGCGGCCGGGGCGATATTCTTCGTCCACCTGCCTGTCCTGAGCCACTACTTCTTCGGCGACGATTTCGTGCCGCTCGCGGACATCGCCTCGCGCAGCACGCCACGCTACATTGCTGATCTGTTCCTGCTGCGAGATGAGACGCCGAACTGGCGCTTCCTCACCGGGCTTTTCTACCTGGCCACCTACAAGACGTTCGGCTTGAACGCGTTTCCGTTCCTCCTTGCATCCGTCGTGGTGCATATCGGAACGGCCGGGCTGATATTCGCGCTGCTGCGTAAGATCATGAACGCCGTCTGGCCGGCGTTCATGGCGGCTCTGTTCTTCGGCCTCACTTCAGCCGCCGTCCCCACCGTCGGCCAGGTGACGGCCTTCAACAACGTGCTGGGCGGCTTCCTGCTCATGCTTTCGATAGCGCTGCTGTACGAAGGGCTCGATCGCGAGCGGCTCCGCTATTGGGGCGCCGCGTCTGTTGTCTCGTTCGCGGCGGCAATCGGCGCTAACGAATCGATCGCCGTGCTGGCGCCGGTTCCGGCCCTCATTGCGCTCTGGCACGTCGCGCAGAAGGATGACTGGTGGCGCGAACGCGCTACGCTGCGAACACTGGCGCTGGTCTCGGCGCCATACGCCGTCATCGGCGGGGCGGCGCTGCTCGCCTTCGGCGTCTGCGGCTGCACGGCGGCGGGCGGCAGCAACTACGGCTTAGGTAGCCATATGATCGACAATCTCTGGATCTATCTCGGCCGGCTCCTCTATCCCGTGGGGATGGAGCCGCTGGGGGAGCCGGGCCTTGCCCACCTGGTGGCCGGACTGGCGCTGGCGGGTGTTTCGGTCGCCGCGCTGGTGCGCGGCCCCGGCCTCGCCCGCTTTGCGGCGGCGTTTCTTCTGCTGGCGCTGCTGCCGTACCTGCCGCTGAAGCTCTGGTCCGCCCCGCGCTACGTCTACCTGGCGTCGATTCCGTTCTCGCTGCTGGCGGCAGTGGTCTTTTCAGAGGCGGCGAGATACGGCCGGCGGCTGACGCCACTGATACCGGGGCTGCTGGCCCTCGTCGCTTTCGGCGTGCTAGGGCTGTACGGGTGGCAGACCTGGAACCAGAACCAGGTCATCGCGGGCGGGTCGGTACGGTGGCAGACGATGGTAGCAGGGCTGCAGACTCGATATCCAGAGCTGCCAGAAGGCAGCATTGTCTACGTGCACGGCGGGCCGTTCACCGATTCACTCCTTCAATGCCGCGTGCTGCCCGCGTTGGGAGAGGTGCTGTGGGATGACGTACGGTTGTTCACATTCTATACGACGTATCTGGTCGGGCATCGCCTCCGGCCAGGATACGATGTCCACGTGGCTGAATACGCCGGAGGGCAGATCGTGCCGATTGAGATAGAGGAGGCGACGCCCGCTGAGATGAACGATAGGCGCGTCGTTCTGCTACCGCGCCTGACATCTGCGGTTATCGATGACGGATGCCTCTCCGGCGCAGGTACTGCCTCGTGAGAGAGTGGTCACATCGGGTTGTAGTGTGGCGACGGCAGATCGCAGGAGCATGGCAGGGCGCGGAGCTACGCTGGCTCGGCGCGATCCTGGCGCTGGCGGCCGCGCTGCGCATTGCCTGGGTGCTCTACGCCGCCCGCGAACCCCAAGGCCTGCACGATCCGATCTTCTACTACGGTTACGGCCAGGGAATCGCTAACGGCTTCGGCTACGCGCTGCCGGACGGCGCGACCGCTTACTATCCCATCGGCTATCCAGCGACGCTGGCCGCCGTCTACTACCTCGTCGGCCACACGCCGATTCCGGATAACCTGGTGTTGGCGACGGGCTTCTTCCAGGTGTTCCTTAGCGTCGCCACCGTCGCGCTCGTCTACTACGTCGGACGCCGCCTGTTCACGCCGGCAGTCGGGCTGGTGGCGGCGCTCTGGATGGCGCTGTTCCCGAACCTGATCTTCCATACCGCCGTCTACCTGACTGAGACGCTGTTCATCTTTCTGGTGCTGGCTGCGTTGGCCGTGCTCTTCTCGTTTCGCTGGCGAGAGGAGCGTCCCGGCTGGACGCGACTGCTCGTCTTCGGTCTGCTGCTGGGCTTCTCCGCGCTGGTACGGCCGATCTCGCTTTTGTTCTTGCCGCTGCTGCCTATCGCGTGGCTCATCGCCGGTTTCGGCTGGCAGCGAGCGCTGGGCTACTCCGGTGCCGTACTCGTGGTCACCGCTGCCGTGATCGCGCCCTGGACGATTCGGAACGCCGTGCGGATGGATGCGTTCGTGATCATCTCGACGAATGTGGGTGACAACCTCTGCATGGGCCACCATGCGGGCGCGCCCGGCCACTTCACGCTGCCGGAACGATGCTTCGCCGAAGAGGAGTACGCCGGTCTCGACCGGCCGGCGTTCGAGGTGGCGCGGAACAATGACAACATTCGTAAGGCGATCCCGTTCGCGCTGAAGAACCCGCGCTTCGAGCTGAAGCTACTGTCGCGCAAGGCGTACCACCTCTGGCGTCACGACCACGATGGCTTATGGGCGGTGGAGTCGTATGGAGACGATCCGTTCATCGGTTCGGATCTTTCGCTCGTTATCTTGACGGACAACGTGCCGGACGATCAGTTCCTCTTAATTTTGCAGGGCGTAGAACGTCTGACTGGCCTGAAAGCGGCTGAACTGGTGGATCAGGTCATCGAAGCTAGGGAAAACGGGGTAGAGCAACTGGTTGTGCTGGAGGACTTGGACGAAGAGACTGCGCGTCTGATTCGACAGAACCCGCTGTTTGGCGTCTGGGTGAGAGATAATTCCTCGCTTCGAGCGGCGCTGGAAGGGATTGCGGATGTCTTCTTCTTCGTGACGATCAGCCTGGGCGGGTTAGGGCTGGTAGGGTTCGTTCTGCCGTTGCGGCGGCCCCGCCGGATATTCTTCCTGTTAGCTCTGCTCGCGCTCGCCGGCATACCGCTGGTCTTCTTCGGGGACCCGCGCTTTCACGTGCCGGTGCTGCCGTTTCTCGCCGTCTCCGCCGCCTGGGCCGTCGTCGCGGCCGGCGACGTGGTGACCGGCGGCAGGCGGTCAGGATTCGTAGAAGTTGCGGACGCTGAACTTTCTCCGCCGGAGCAGGATGCTCTGGAGAATGCCCAGGCAGATGAAGAGGGTGATCAGGGAGCTGCCGCCCTGACTGACGAACGGTAGGGGAATGCCCGTTACCGGCATCAGTCCGATGTTTACCCCAATGTTGATGAACGTCTGGAGCAGGATGAAGATCACGATGCCGGTCGCCAGCAGCCGGCCGAAGAGATCGCCGGAGAGCTCGGCGACGCGCAGGCCGCGCCAGAGCAGGATGATGAAGAGCGCGAAGAGCACCAACGCGCCGATGAAGCCCAGCTCCTCGCCGAGGACGCTGAAGACGTAGTCCGTCGTCTCCGTGCGCAGGTAGTCGAGCTGGGTCTGGCCGCCCTCGGTCAGACCCTTGCCGAAGATGCCGCCCGAGCCGATCCCGATCTCCGCCTGCAACGACTGGAAGCCCGCGCCGAGCGGGTCGCTCCCAGGGTCGAGCCAGAGGGAGATGCGATCGCGCTGGTAGTCGCTCACCAACCCGATGAGGGCAAACGGCACCGATACGAGCACCACGCCGCCCAGCGTCAGCACGTGCCGCCACTTCGCGCCGGCTGAGAGCACCATCCCCAGCCAGATAGCGGCGAAGATCACCGCGGAGCCCAGGTCCGGCTCCGCGAACACCAGCGCCGCAGGTAGTGCAGCCATCGCCAGCGAGGTGAGGAACACCCGCAAGGTGCGAACGGACTCCTGGTTGTCCGAGAGGTACTTCGCCAGAGCGATGATCGCGACCAGCTTGGCGATCTCCGAAGGCTGCACCGGCGTGCCGCCGATCTCGATCCAGCGCCGCGAGCCGTATGTCGCCTCTCCCGCGATGACGACGAAGGCCAGCACGGCGATGCTGGCGATGTAGAGGCCGGCGCTGAGCGTCCCCAGCAGCCGGTAGTCGCTGCGGGCGATCGCTAGCGCGAGGATCAGCCCGGCGACGGCGAAGGCGGCCTGGCGCGTCACCGGATGTGAGAGGTCGCCCACGGCCGGCGAGCCGAACTGGTTAAGGCTGGCGCTGTAGATCAGCAGCGCCCCCAGGCCGACAAGGGCGAGCGCCGCCAGCATCAGGAGCGGATCGAAGTCCCGCAGGCGTACCGTGCGGACGTTCATCGCTGCGCCGCCCGCTCGACGATGCGCTGGCGGTCGAAGTAGTAGTCGAAGATCTGCTTCGCCACCGGGCCCGCGTGCGTCCCGCCGATGCCCTGTTCGAGGAAGACGACGACGGCGATCTCCGGCTCTTCGTAGGGGGCGTAGGCGGTGTACCAGGCGTGACTGTTCGGGTAGGTGCCGTCCGCGATCGGCTGGCCGAACTCTGCCGTGCCGGTCTTACCGGCGATAGTGACGAAGCTGCTGGCGCCCGTTCTCGCCGGGCCGTAATCCGCGGCCTGGCGCAGCGCCTCCCGCATGATCGAGAGGTTGTGGCTGGAGATGGGCAGCTCGTTGGCCACCTCGCGGTTGATGCGTTGCAGCACCTGGCCTTCCTCGTTGACGATCTCTTCGACGATGTGCGGCACCAGCACGTCGCCGCCGTTGGCGATGGTGGCGATCACGCGGAGGAGCTGGAGCGGCGTGACGGTGAGGAAGCCCTGGCCGATGCCGAAGTTGTAGGTGTCTCCCAGCGTCCAGACGGCATCCTCGCCGAAGGTCTCCTGCTTCCACGCCTCATCCGGCACCAGGCCGGCCGCCTCGCCCGGCAGGTCGATGCCGGTCGTCGCGCCGAAGCCGTACTCGCGGGCGTAGGCCGCCAGCCGATCGACGCCTAGGCCGCGGAACAGCTCTTTGCCGCCCTGGTAGTAGCCGCCGGACAGGTAGTAGTAGTAGACGTCCGAAGACATGGCCAGGCCGCGGTAGAAGTCCATGATCCCGTGCGCTGCCCAGTCACGCATAATCCAGGTCCGGTTCGGGTTGTACTCGTCCTCGACTGTAATCAAGCCGCGGCTGGTGATCAGCGTGCCGGGCGAGGCGACTCCCTCCTGTAACGCCGCGGAGCCGGTCACCTGCTTGAACGTGCTGCCCGGCGGGTACACCTGCGCGATGGCGCTGTTGACCATCGGCTTCGCCGGATTGTCGAAGAGGGACGGCAGCGCATCCTGGTCGACGGGATCGGTCAGAATGTTGTTGTCGTACGAGGGCAGCGACACCATCGAGAGGATGCCGCCGGTGTTGACGTCCATCACGATCGCTGCGGCGTTGAGGGAATCGCCCATGGCTCCGATCAGGAACTGCTCCACCTTGCGCTGCAGGTCGAGGTCGAGCGAGAGCCGGAGGCTCGCCGCCGGGCGCGGCAGGCGGGTAGCGATGGTGTTGATCTCCTCGCCGGCGGCGTCGATCTCGACCTGGCGGTAGCCAGGCGAGCCACGCAGCACCGCCTCGTAGATCAGCTCCACGCCCGCCTTGCCGAGCCGGTCGTTGAGCTGGTAGCCGTCGGCCTGCAGGCTGGCATACTCCTCCGTGTCGATGCGGCCGACGTAGCCGAGCAGGTGGGCGAGCAGCCCGGCCTCGGGGTAGGAGCGGAACGATTCGACGAGCACCTGCGCGCCCGGCAGGCCCGGCTGGCGCTCGCGCAGCAGGAAGGCCGTCTGCTCATCGATGTCCAGCTTAACGATGACAGGGGTGAACGGGTCGGCGCTCTCTTGCGCCTCGGCGATTGTGAGGGCGATCTCCAGCGGCGGCTTGCCGGTGATCTCCGCGAGGCCGGCGACTACGGTGAGAAACTGCTCCGCTGGCACGTCCGCCGGCACCACGGCGGCGGAGAAGATCGGCAGGTTCTCGACGAGCAGCTCTCCGTAGCGGTCGTAGATCAGGCCGCGCGCCGGCAGAACGGGGATCGTTCGCAGCCGGTTCGACTCCGCGCGCGCGTCGTAGTCGGCGTGGTCGACGATCTGCATCCGCGCGAGTTGGAGGACGAGGACGGCGAAGAGCCCGACGATGAGAAGCTTGAGCAGGAGAAATCGGCGTTGCGCGACCTCACGCGGACGCGGTTCACGCACGCGAGAGCGCCAGCGGCGGCGGTTAGTAGGCGGAAGCAACTGCATGTCCCTATGCCTGGTGAGACGCGTCCGTGCGGCGCTGCGCTAGAAGGCCCGGCGTGGCCGAAGATCCATGCTGGCGAGCCTGATCAGCCCGTACACCGGCAGTAGTAGTAGTGCGTTTGCGATTGCAGCCGGCACCAGGACATCCAGCGCGCTGGCGAGCCAGTCGGGATGCTCGCCCGTCACGACCAAGGTTACCATGATGACGGTCTCATAGACCAGCGTCGCCAGCACGGTCAGTATAACGGCGGGCAGCAGGTCGGACTCCACCAGGCGCAGCTCCCGCACGTTGGTCATCAGCGTCATCGGCGCCAGCGCCAGCATGGCCAGGCCCAGCGGCTGGCTGTCCAGCAGCCCCTGCGCAAAGCCGGCGATGGGGATCAGCACCAACGCTTCGCGTCTGCCTCTCGTCGCCATCCAGGCGACCAACAGGACGATGATCAGGTTCGGCTGGACGCCGAAGATGGAGAAGGCGGGCATGATCGACAGCTGCGCGACGACGGCGATGAGGATGGCGAGCAGTCCGATGGCGTAGCTCACGGCGCGCCCGCCTCCAGAGGCAGGAAGCTGGTCAGCACCAGCACCGACTCCAGTCTCGAGAGGTCGGCCAGCGGCTGCACCCGTACTTGCTGGAAGAGCTGCTGCGCTGCCCGCTCCGCCTCCACCACCTGCCCGATCAGTTCGCCGGGCGGGTGGCGGCCGCCGACACCGGAGGTAGTCACCAAGTCGCCCTCCTTGACGTCCGCCGTCTCCTCAACGAACTCCATCGTCAGCGTGCCATCCGCAGCGCCAACGACGACGCCTTGCACGCGCGATTCCTGGATCAGCGCGCCGACTGCGCTCGTCTGGTCGGTGATCAGCGTGACCCAGGCCGTGTGCTCCAACACGCGGGAGATGGAGCCGACCAGGCTGCCCTGGCGCGTGAGCACCATCATCTTCTCCTGCAGGCCGTCCGCGCTGCCGCGGTCGATCGCGACGAGATCCTGCTGGTTGCTCGGCTCGCGCGCGAAGACGTTCGCGGCGAGGAATCGCTCGCCGGGCCGGTTTCCGCGCACGTTCACCAGCTCCTGCAACTGCTGCAACTCTTTGTCCACGTCGCGTAAGCGGCTGATCTCCGCAACGAGCGATTCGTTCTCCTCCTGGAGCGCGCGGTTCTCGTCCGAGAGGCGGTTGATGTCCGTCAGGTTGTTGACGAAATCGGCGACGGGCCGCGTCGCTGCGCCCAGGGCCGATTCGACCGGCGCGGCGATGGCGTTGACGGCGCTCTCGAGCGGCTCGAAGACCGCGAAGCGGCTCCCCACGAGGAAGAGTACGCTGGCGGCGACGACGAAGCCGAACCAGGTACGGGTGCGGACGTGCATCTTATCTTGCTGGGCCTCTCCCAGGACGTTAGGCAGCTAGCGCGCCGCCGGAGACGCGGCGCGGCGGCGATGTCTTCGATTCGGTTAGCGAGGCGGCTTGCGGCTGGCCAGGCTGGCCTGCACCTTCTCTAGTATTGCGGTCTCTTCCAGCATCTCACCGGTGCCCTGCACCACGCTGAAGAGCGGCTCCTCCGCCACGTAGACCGGGAACTTAGTCTCCTGTGCCAGCCGCCTGTCCAGACCGCGCAGCAGGGCGCCACCGCCGGCGAGCGCGATCCCTCGATACATCAGGTCCGCCACCAGCTCCGGCGGCGTGATCTCGATCGTTGACCGCACGGCCTCGACGATCGCGCCGATCGAGCCGGAGAGCGCGTCGCGCAGCTCGACGGTGCTGACGTCGACCGACTTCGGTAAGCCGGTAGCGAGATCGCGGCCGCGAAGCTCGATCGATTCCTCTTCCTCCAGCGGGAACGCGGAGCCCGCCTGGATCTTGACCTCCTCGGCCATCCGTTCGCCGATCAGCATGTTGTGCACCTGGCGGGCGTAGGCGATGATCTCCTGGTCCATCTCGTCCCCGGCCGTGCGGATCGAGGTGCTGACGACGATGCCGCCCAGCGCGATCACCGCCACCTCCGTTGTGCCGCCGCCGATATCGACGATCATGCAGCCGTGCGGCTCCATCACCGGCAGCCCGGCGCCAATAGCGGCGGCCATCGGCTCTTCTACCAGAAAGACAGCGCGGGCGCCGGCGTTCAGCGCGGCATCGTGGACAGCGCGCTTCTCCACCTCTGTCACGCCGCTGGGGATGCCCAGCACCACACGCGGCCGCGGGATGCCCATGCCGAATCGATCGTGCACGGAGCGGATGAAGTAGTGGAGCATCCGCTCGGTCACCTCGAAGTCGGAGATGACGCCGTCCTTCAGCGGCCGGACGGCGATGATGTTCGCTGGCGTGCGGCCGACCATGCGCTTCGCCTCCGAGCCGATCGCCAGGATCTTCTTCGAGAGCTTATCGATGGCGACGACGGACGGCTCGTCGATGACGATGCCGCGGCCGCGCACCATGACGAGGGTGTTCGCCGTACCGAGATCGATACCGATGTCGTGCGAGAAGAGGCCGAGCAGAGCGTTCAGCGGGTTGTACAAATCGTGTCCCTACGATGTTGAGAAGTCCACCAGCGGATTTAGTGTGCGCTGCGATTATACCCCAGCGCGGCCACGCTGTGAAGGGAAGCGGAAAAATATGTAGCTTTGAGCTTAGGAAACGGCTCCAAGCCTTCCCGAAGCGGCGGGGTTTAGCTTCACACCGCCCCGTGTTCGCGCAGCAGCGCCATGAACTCTTCGTCGGTGAGGAGCGCGGTGCCGTAGCGCTGGGCCTTGGCCAACTTCGATCCGGGGCGCTCGCCCGTGACGAGGAAGTCGGTCGCCTTCGTTACGCTGGACCCCGTCGCGCCGCCCAGCGATCTGATCAGCGCCTCGGCCTCCGGGCGGCTGAAGGCGGCCAGCGTGCCGCTGATGACGAACGTCTGGCCGCTCAGCGGGCCCGCTCTCTCCGCTGTGGCGTCGGCGTCCATGCGCACGCCGCCGCGCCGCAGTTTTAGTATCAGGCCGCGGCTCTCCTTGCGCTGGAAGTAGCCGTGGACGCTCTCCGCGACGATCGGCCCGATGCTGGGCACGGCGGCCAGCTCGTCGACGCTCGCCGACGCTAACGACTCCATATCGCCGAAATGCTGCGCGAGCAGCGCCGCCGTCTCCGAGCCGACGTGGCGGATGCCGAGGCCGAAGAGCAGCCGGTCGAGCGGCCGCTGCCGGCTCGCATCGATCGCGTCCAGGACGTTCTGAGCGCTCTTCTCGGCCATGCGGTCGAGGGTGAGCAGTTGGTCTTTCGTCAGCGTGTAGAGGCCGGCAGGGTCGGCGACAAGCTGAGCTTGTAGCAGCGCATCGGCGAGCTGTTCGCCGACGCCGTCGATGTCCATCGCCCCGCGCGAGACGAAGTGCGTGAGCAGGCCGAGCGTCTGCGCCGGGCAGGTCGTGCGGTTCGGGCAGTAGCGCATCGCTTCGCCCTCCTGCCGCACCAGCTTCGTCTTGCAGGAAGGGCAGACGCGCTTCGGCCGGAACTGCTTCTCCTTGCCGGTGCGCTTGCTCACCACCGGCCCGACCACCTGGGGGATGACATCGCCCGCGCGCTGCACGATCACCGTGTCGCCGATGCGGACGCCCTTGCGCTTGATGTCGTCCTCGTTGTGCAGCGTCGCCATCTTGACGACGACGCCGCCGATGTTCACCGGCTCCAGCACCGCGAACGGGTTGATGCTGCCGGTGCGGCCAACGTTGACGCGTATGTCCAGCAGCTTGGTCGTTCGTTGGGTAGGAGGAAACTTGAACGCGATAGCCCAGCGCGGCTCGCGGCCGACTACTCCCAGCCGCTCGTGCAGCGCCAGGTCGTCGATCTTGACGACGATGCCGTCGATCTCGTAGTCGAGCGTGTCGCGCTTCTCCGCCCAGCGCTGGCAGTGCTGCCAGACCTTGCGGACGCTCTTGTAGCGTTCGGCGTCGGCGTTGGTCTGGAAGCCGAGTTTGCTCAGCCAATCGAGCGTTTCGTGATGGCTCGGCGGGACGCTTCCGCCCTCCGCCCAGCCGAGCGCGTAGATGAAGCAATCGAGCGGCCGCTCGGCGGTGATGCGTGGGTCGAGCTGGCGGACGGCGCCGGCGGCGGAGTTGCGCGGGTTGGCGAAGAGCGGTTCGCCTCTATCTGCGCGCTGCTCGTTCATCCGCTCGAACCCTGCCTTCGTCATGAACACCTCGCCGCGCACCTCGAAGCGCTGGGGGATGCCGGCGTTGGAGACGCGCTGCGGGATGCTGCGTATCGTGCGCAGGTTCTGGGTGATGTTCTCGCCGCGGCTGCCGTCGCCCCGCGTCGAGCCGACGGCGAACTGGCCCTCACGGTACTCCAGTGCCACGGCGAGGCCGTCGATCTTCGGTTCGCAGACCATGGCGAACTGGTCCGTCCCGGCCAGGCTGGCGGCGCGCTTATGCCAGGCGAGCAGCTCCTCTTCGTTAAAGGCGTTCGCCAGGCTGAGCAGCGGCGCGGGGTGTTCGACGATGCCGAACGCGGCCACCGGCTCGCCGCCGACGCGCTGCGTGGGGGAATCCGGGACGATGAGCTGCGCGTGCCGCTCTTCCAGGGCGCGCAGCTCGCGCATCAGCTCGTCGTACTCGCCGTCGCTGATCTCCGGCTGGTCCAGGACGTGGTAGCGATAGTCGTGGTAGGAGATCTGGGCGCGCAGCTCTTCGACGCGCAACTTCGCGCCCTGCAGCTCTTGATCGATGTCGGTCGTCATCGCGCCTCCGAGGGGCCTAGGATATTACGCGTTTCGGTAGGAGAGTATAGCAACCTGGGCTGTGGTGTTAGTCTTCCCGCCAGCTCCTACGCACGGGCCACGTGTCCGGCTGGCCGACGTTCTCCCAATACGTCGTCGTCGCCTGTTCGATGTCGTACTCGAAGACCAGCTCCTCCGGCTCGATGCGCAGCGTGCCATCGCCGAACCGCGTCGCCCCTTCGACGACCATCGCCCGCGTCTCAGCGTCCGTGACCTGCGATGCCCTGCCGCGCACGAGAAACTCCGCGTCGTTCTCGCCAGGGAGCATGTGGAGGACGTAGCGGCCGTCTCGCATCAGGTCGTTGCGCTTGGGCGATGTCGGGTTGGTGGCGACGAAGAGGCGGCCCTGGGCGATGAACGGGCAGACGGGATGGAGGCGCGGCGCGCCGTCCCTGCGCACGGTCCCGAGATAGGCGAGGCCGAACCGCTCCAGCAGCTTGAGGCCGACCTCTGCCATCTCCGGCGCGGACTTCGCGAACTCTGCCCATGTCGCCATGCTACAGTTGGCTCCAGCGCCTGCGAATCGGCCGCGTGTCCGGCTGGCCGACGTTCTCCCAATACGTCGTCGCCGCCGTTTCGATGTCGTACTCGAAGACCCAGTCCTCCGGCCGGACGGTGTGTCCGGCGGCTTCCGCGACGGCTGCGCGGGTCGCGTCGTCCGTGACGCGGCGCGCCCGGCCGCGGATGAGGAACTCCTCCTCTTCTTTGCCCGGCAGCGCGTGGATCACGTAGCGGCCGTCGCGGATCTGATCGAGCCGCTTCGGCGACGTGGGCGCGGTGGCGACGAAGAGCCGGCCACCGGCGAAGATCGGGCTGACCGGGTGCACGCGGGGCGAGCCATCCTTCCGTACCGTGGCCAGGTAGGCGATGTGGAACTTCTCGAACTGCTTCAGCCCCAGCGCCGCCATCTCCGGCGCCGCTTTTGCGAACTCACTCCAGGTGGCCACGGCGTTACGACTCCCGCCAGACGGTACGGGTGGCCTGCGGCTGTTCGCCGGCCAACGACGGTAGCCAGCGACCGCCGACCTCGATCATTTTGTGGTTCCACACGGACGTGAGAGCCGACTCGATGTCGAGCTCGAAGACCCAATCGTGGCGCGGGATGGCGGGCCGAGCACGGGCCGCTTCCGCTTCGTCGATCAGGACGAGCGTCGCGGCGTCGGTGACGCGGCTGGCCATGCCCGTCAGGTTAAACTCGAACTCATCGTAGTCCGGCCCGAGCTCTGGCGGCAGCGTGTGCAGCGAGTAGCGGCCGTCGCGCGCCAGATCGAACCGGCGCGGCGACGTCGACTGGATGGCGACGAACAGGCGCCCGCCCGCCAGAATGGGCGAGAGCGGATGCAGGCGCGGCGCACCAGACTTACGCACCGTGGCGAGATAGGCCAGCGGAATCGCCAGCATCACGGCGCCACGCTCGGCCATCTCCGGCGCGGCGTTGGCGAACTCACTCCACGTGGCCACGCCTACGACGGGTCGAACTGGACGAGCTGGCCGTAGTTGCCGTCCGGATCGACGAACGTGGAGAAGACGCCGCCCCACGGCTCGCGGCCGGCTGTGCGAATGAACTTCACGCCCTGCTTTTCCAGCCGGCGCTGCTCCGCTTCCACGTCGTCGACGAAGAAGTTGAACAGGGCGCGCTGCGGCTCGCTCGCCTGGCCCTTCGTCTCGCTATGCCCGTCGACCATGAACGGCGTGCCGCCGGCGTCGAACGCGCCCTCGCCCATCTCCGGGTTTGGCTTCAGTCCGATCACGTCGCGGTAGAACTCGACGAGGCGCTCAGGGTTCTCACTGGTGATGTTGAAGACGAACGAGTTGACCTTCACGGTGTCGCTTCCTTTCTGTTACGGACAGATCGCTGGATAGGCTGCTATTGTAGCCCGCGCTGTTGACACGAGCATGTCAGTAGTGGTGACTAGTTGTGGTGACTGGCTGTGGTGATGATGCGTTCAGCTAGCCCTCGGCGTACGCTCGCGAGAGCGCTTCGGCTTCGCTGCGCACGCGCTCGACCACCTCCGGCGGCGATAGCACGCGGGCGGACGCCCCCCAGCTCAGCAGCCAGGGCAGCAGGTGGCGGAGGCTGCCGGAGCGGTAGACGAACACCGTACCGCCCTCAGCCGGTTCCTCGCCCTGCAGTCCGTACGCGGGCGCTTCGCGCGCCCAGCGGACGGCGGCCGCCTCCAGCCAGACGCGTACTTCCAGGGTTTCCTTGGCGTCCGGCGCTTGCTGCATCTCATCTCGCCGCTCAAATCGCTCGGAGAGCAGCTCCGCGCTCTGGATGCGGCCGGCGCGAAAGTCGCGCATCTCTCCTCGGAGCCGGCAGAAGCCGACGAGGTGCCAGTCGTTCTCGTAGTGGAGCAGGTAGTAGGGTTCCACGTCTCGCTCCGTCAGGTCGTCCGAGCTGAATGCGTGGTAGCGCAGGTGGAGCACGCGATCGTGGATCACCGCCTGCTGGAGCACCGGCAGCCAGGGCGACGCTTCGTTCCGGCGCCAGCGCGAGACGCGGATGCGCTCTCGCAGCCTATCGACTTCGCTGCGCGTCTCCGGCCGCAGCACGGCCTCCACCTTGGCGGCGGCGGTGCGCGTCGCCTCGCGCTGCGCGGCAGTGCCCAGCCCCAGCGCCAGGTCGCTGCCGAGCAGGAGCTGCACCGCCTCTTCCGCGGTGAAGGCGATCGGCGGCAGGTGGTAGCCTTCGACGAGCCGATAGCCCTCGCCCGGCATCGCCGCGACGGGCACGCCTGCCTGGCAGAGCGCGTCGATGTCGCGGTAGATCGTGCGCACGGAGCATTCGCACGCCCCGGCCAGGTCGGCGGCCCGCACGGGCGTCTCCTGGCGGAGTCGCATCAGGATCGGCAGCCGGCGGTCCATCTGCTTCATCAGCGTTCTATTATAGATAGAACGCGGCACGCTGCGCGTGGCGTGCCCTGTGCTAGAATGAAGCCGCCGTGAACAACAAGCGCGTCGTCGTCCTGGATTACGGCGCGGGGAACCTGCGCAGCGTCGCCCGCGCCGTCGAGCACGTCGGCTTCCTGCCGGACGTGGCGTCGGATGTGCGCGCGCTCGATGACGCCGACGCTGTGGTGATGCCGGGTGTCGGCGCGGCCGCCGATACCATGCGCCACCTAGAGGAGGGCGGCTTCGTCGAGCCGCTGCGAGCGTACATCCAGGCGCAACGCCCGTTCCTGGGCGTCTGCATGGGCTTCCAGGCGCTGCTTACGACCAGCGAAGAGGGCGGCAGCCACGCCTGCCTGGACATCATACCGGGCCAGGTGCGCCGCCTCGAGCGCACGAACGGCCAGAAGGTGCCGCACATGGGCTGGAACAAGGTGACGCAGGTGCGCGAGCATCCGATCTTCAACGACATCCCGGACGGCAGCTACTTCTACTTCGTCCACAGCTACTACCCGGATCCTGAGGACGAGTCGCTCGTCGTCGGCAAAACGACGTACGGCGTCGAGTTCGCCTCCATCATCGCCCGCGATGGGCTGGTGGCGACGCAGTTCCACCCGGAGAAGAGCGGCAAGGTGGGCCTGCAGCTCTACCGCAACTTTCTGACGGCGAGCTGCGGCTAGCGCTGGCGAGACGCAAAGGCGATACGAGACGCGGAGGCGATAGATGAGCCGGAGAGACGATGACGGCGTCGAGATCGACCTGCCGTTCCTGCACTTCTACGCGGGCGGGCGTGGCGTCCACATCGGCGGCCGCCACGGCGACGAGGAGATAATCGATATGGAGATGGACGAACAGGGCGAGTACCGCCAGGTGCGGCAGCGCGTTCGCAGGCGTCTGCGCTTCTTTCGCCACGCTTTTACCTTCGTGGCGCTCAACGGCATCTTCGTCCTGTTGGACTGGGGTACCGGCGGTTCCGGCAGCGGCATCAACTGGTCGCAGTGGGTGGCGGGCATCTGGGGCGTGTTCCTGGGCTGGGAGTTCATCTCCATCTTCGTCGCGCCGCACCTCTGGGGCAAGGACATGGAGGAGCGCCTGATCCAGCGAGAGCTGCGCCGCCGGCGCGGCGGCTGATGCAGGGCGACGCCGCGTGGAAGTAATCCCCGCCATCGACCTGCGCGGCGGCCGCTGCGTCCGTCTCACGCAGGGCGACTACGACCGCGAGACCGTCTTCTCCGATGATCCACTGACCGTCGCACGCCAGTGGGCCGAGCAGGGGGCGACCCGCCTCCACGTCGTCGATCTGGACGGCGCGCGCGAAGGCCGTCCGGTGAACGACGCTATCGTGCGCAACATCATCGATGCTATCGACCTGCCGGTGCAGGTCGCCGGCGGCGTGCGCGACCTCGCTGCTGTTGATAGCTGGCTCGCCGCCGGAGCCGACCGCGTCGTCTTGGGCACCGCCGCCGTCCGAGAGCCGGAACTCGCCGGCGAGGCCTGCCGCCGGCACGGTGAGCGCATCGTCGTCTCGATCGACGCGCGCGGCGGCATCGTCGCCGTCGAAGGCTGGCGCGAGGCGACGGAAGAGCGGGCGGACGACCTGCTCCGAAAGCTGGCCGCGCTGGGCGTCCAACGCTTCGTTTACACGGACATCGAGCGGGATGGCAAGCTGCAATCGCCGAACTACGAGTCGATCCGGGCGATGATCGCCGCCTCTGATGCGCCGATTATCGCCGCCGGTGGCGTCGCGGAGGTGTCGCACCTCGTCCGCCTGGCCGACCTGGGGGCGGAGGCGGCGATCATCGGCCTCGCGCTCTACGATGGCCGGGTATCGCTGCCGGAAGCGCTGGCGGCGGTGGGGTAGACTAGAAGTCCAATGCTCACTAAGCGAATCATCCCCTGCTTCGACGTCGAAAACGGGCGCGTGGTGAAAGGCGTGTCGTTCGTCGAACTGCGCGACGCCGGCGACCCGGTCGCCCTCGCAAGCGTCTACGAAGAGCAGGGCGCGGACGAGCTGGTGTTTCTGGACATCACCGCTTCGTCCGACGAGCGGCAGACGGTGTACGATATGGTCGCCCTGGTGGCCGGCGAGGTCTTCATCCCGTTCACGGTCGGCGGCGGCGTCCGCAGCGCCGACGATGTCCGGCTGCTGCTGGAACTCGGCGCCGATAAGGTGTCGCTCAATACCGCCGCCGTCGATGATCCTAAAGTCATCTCCGCCTGCGCGCAGCGCTTCGGCAGCCAGAATATCGTCGTCGCGATCGATGCGAAGGGCAAGCCGGACGGAACGTGGGAGGTCTACACTCACGGCGGCCGCCGTCCAGTAGGCCTCGATGCGGTCGAGTGGGCTCAACGGGCCGTCGAACTCGGCGCGGGCGAGCTGCTGTTGACGTCGATGGACGCCGACGGCCACCAGACCGGCTACGACCTACCGCTCACCCGCGCCGTCTCCGAGGCGGTACCGGTACCGGTGATCGCTTCCGGCGGCTGCGGCGAGCCTAGCCACATGGTCGATGCGATTATCGAAGGCAAGGCGGACGCGGTACTGGCCGCCAGCATCTTCCACTTCGGCACGTACAGCATCCGTGCGACGAAACAGGAGCTGGCCGCCGCCGGCATCCCCGTGCGGCTGTAAGAGGAGGGGCGTAACAATGAAGGGTAAGTGCCATGGCAGATGAGCAATCGATTCAGTTGGACTTCGCCAAGGGAGACGGGCTGATCCCGGCGATCATCCAGGACGCGGACAGCGGCGAGGTGTTGACCCTCTTCTACATGGACGAAGAGGCGGTGCGGCGCACCCGCGAGACGAAGCAGGTCTGGCGGTTCAGCAGGGCGGAAGGGAAGCTGATGCGCAAGGGCGATACGTCCGGCAACGTCCTCCACGTGGAGAGCATCGCCGCCGACTGCGATGTCGATGCGCTCGTCGTCCGCGTCCACCCCGACGGCCCCGCCTGCCACACCGGCGAGCGTACCTGCTTCCACAACCCGATGGAGCTGGCGTAGCGGCGCGTAATCACGAAGGAGGATGTCGAGTATGTGGCGGACAGCAGTCATCACGTTCATTGGAGTGGCGCTTCTCGCTTGCAACGGCGGCGTACCAGCTGCTCAGCCTGCGGTGACGCCGACGCCGGTGCCAACAGAAACGGCGGAGCCTCAACCGCAAGGAGAAGTGCCGTGCATCGAATAGTTCCCTGAGGTAACGCTCCACTACGAGGATCAGACACAGCAGGACCCCTATCTCTATTACAGCTGCATGGGCGACGACTGTGCGATTGACGGGCACCCCTTCTTCACCATACCGTTGCCAGCGTCCGCACTGACGCTGCCTGTCGGCGCGCGACCCGTTTTGACATTCTCCAAGTCGCCGCGTTCCGCCGACGCGACGATTAGGCCGCTGCCGCTGGAGAAGACGTTCCCTACTGCCAGCGGAATCGAGATCGATGTCAACGACTTGCATGCCATCCCTACTGAGCAGCTGGACGTGCAGGCGATTGCCGAACAGGAGCTCGATCTGGGGTCGCTGTCGCCCGGCGACTACGTAGTGGAGGTAGGTTCCGGGTGGCCGCAGGGATCCTTGGGCTTCTTGTTCCGCATCGAGATCGTGGAGGCGGACGGCGATTAGCGCGCGGCGCTCCGCCCGCGCTTGCCGTCACACGCCAAACGCTTGCTCCAAACGCCGTGTCTGCGGATCGACGATGGCGATGTCTGGGTATCGGATGCCTGTCCACAGCTCGTACGCGGCCGCCGCGTCGAGTTGGAGCAAGCCGGCCAGGTACACCGTCAACGCCAGGCCGTGCGTCACGACGGCGGCATCGCGACCGGAGTGGCGCTCTGTAATCGCCTCGATGCAGGCGCGGACCCGGCGCTGTACTTCCTGTTCAGCCTCCCAGCTATCGACGGCCTCGCCCGCCAGGTAGCGCCGCACTTGCTCGCGATACTCTGCTTGCTCCATCCAGCCGCGGCCCTCTACTTCCCGCAGGTCGCGTTCTATGCGGATCGGAAGGCCGTGGGGCGCGGCGATGCGTTGCGCGGTGGTAGATGCCTTCGGCTCCGGGCTGGTGTGGATTGCCGGTAGCTCCGCCCAGTGCGCTGCGTCCGCGAGCGCATCGGCGGCGGCGCGGCCTTCTTGCGAAAGATGCCACTCCGCGCCCGGCCGCTCGGGGCGCACCGTCACGCCGGAATGGCGTACCAAGTAGAGCCGCACGTCGATACTCCGAGTTACGACTCGATCAGTTCGAGCACGTCCAGCAACGACGTGACGACGGGGCAATCGACTTCAGGCGCGCGCTGCTCCCGATCGATGAGGACGGCGGCGATGCCGGCGGTGCGCGCGCCCAGCACGTCGGAGATGTAGGAATCGCCGATGTAGAGCACCTCATTGGCCGACAAGCCGGCGCGGGCTAGGGCGTAATGGAAGATATCTGGATGGGGCTTGGCCGCGCCCACGGCGGCGGAGGCGACGACGAACTCGAGGTGGTCGCTGACATCGTGGGCGTGGAGCAGGGGGACGAGGTCGGTGCCCCAGTCCGAGATGACGCCCTGGCGCAGGCCGAGCGCCTGGACGCGCTGGAGCATCTCCGGCACCTCCGGAAAAATCAGCCACTGCTCCGGCTGCTGAAACCAATCGTGGAGCGCGTTCGCCGCAGCTTGCAAATTGTCATCCGTCTCGTCGATGCCTGTCGCCTGCATCGCCTTGACGTAGTAGGAGTTCCAGAACCCCCGCGCGCGAGCGTCGGAATCGTACTCGCCCATCATGTCCCGGTAATAATAGTAGCCGCTGTCAGGCAGCGGCCGCTCCCGCGCGAATTCGACGCCGAGCTGGCCGCCAAGGAAGTCCCAGATATCGGGCGGTTCCAGCCGGGGCCTCAGCAGCGTGTGGCCGGCGTCGTAGATGATGGCGCGGACAGACTTCATCGGTGGCAACTCATGATAGCGGGTCCAGAGAATCCTGGTCGAGGAGAGCTGGTCCGTTTGACGGGCGCGCGCGCGCCCAGCTACCGTACATCTCGGAAACAAGCGCACGAAGGCAAGGCGTTCATAGCTGCATGCCAGATACATCGGGTCCGTGGGTGAAGCCGGTCAGCGGCCGGTCGCCGCTCGTAGCCTGGATCGGGGTCTCCGCGAACGATGTGCGCTGGACGGCGCGCATGGCCATGGTCGCGCTCGGCGCATCCTGGCTCGGCTTCTACCTGATCACAGCGCTACCATTCCTTGACATTGACGCTTTTCGCGCCACGATCACGCTGCACGCGGTGACGGGCCTCGTCTTCATCCCGTACCTGGCGACGCTGCTCGCGGGCCGACGGTTGCCCGGCGGCAGCCCCCTGGACGCGCCGCTGATGGCGCTGCTTGGCGTCTATCTGCTTACGACGGCTACATCGCTCCACTGGCGCGTCAGCCTGGAGGTGACGCTCACCGTACTGATGGCGATGGGCGTCTTCTACGTGCTGTCCGATCACCGGCTGTTCCGGCGCTGGCAGGCGGAGTGGATCCTCATGCTGGCGGCGCTGGCGGCAGCCGTGTATGCGCTCTGGGTCGTGGCTGGCGACTACCTGGACTGGTTGCAGTTGAGCGACGCGGTGCGCGGCGGCGGCTTGTTCGGCGACCTAGTACCGCCGACGGTACCGAAAGTGCATGACGTTGGTGATCATCCGAACCTGCTCGGCGGCATCCTGGCGATGACGCTGCCGTTCTTTCTCGCCGGCATGCTGCGGACGAAGATCTGGCCGCTGCGGGCGCTGATGGGGCTAGCGACGGTTGTCGTGCTGCTGGCGATGTTCTTCACGCTGGCGCGTTCGAGCTGGCTGGGCGGCGCGGCGGGCGCCTTCGCTATGGCGCTGGCGCTCGTCGTTGGCACCCCGGGCGGGCGGGCGTGGCTGGCCGGCCTGCGTCCCTCGACGCCGCGGCGGCAGCTCATCGTTGGCGCGGCAGGATTCGCGTTCGCCCTCCTGCTGCTGGCGGGAGGCTTGGTGGCGCGATTAACAGACGCGCGGCCGATCTGGCTCTTTCGGGATTCCGGCACGCCCCGCCTGGACGTAATGGGCGCAGGCGTGGAGATGCTGGCCGACTACCCGCTGTTCGGTACCGGCCCCGGTCTCTTCAGCCTCCTCTATCCAGCGTACAGCGGCCGGTTTCCCAACCATGCGTTCCACACCCATAACGGCTTCTTGCAGACCGCCGTCGATATGGGTGTGCCGGGGGTGCTGGCGATGCTGGCCCTCGCGGGCGCGCTGGCGTGGCTCGTCCTGCGCGGCGTGCGCGACACGAAAGGCGGCGCGCGGCTGAGCATGGCCGCCTGCGGAGGAGCGTTCGTCGCATTCGGTGTCTTCAGCCTGATGGAATCGCCCAACGGTTTCAAAGGGCCGCTCGTCGCGCTGGCCGCTGTCGGCGCCATCGCCGTGCTGAGCTATCGAGAGCGCACGGCTCGTAGCGGAGGGGACGACACAGGCAGCGTCGTGCCGCTTGGCTGGCTGCGGACGGGCCGTGCGACGCAGCTCGCCGCGCGCATCGTCGTGCCGGTGGCGATGGCCGGGCTGCTGATCGCCTGGGGGCGCATCGACCTCGGTCACTACTACTACGACGACGGCCTGGTGCAGGCGAACCAGCGCCGGTGGCCGGAGGCTGTCGAGCAGGCGCAACGGGCCGTGGATCTCGATCCCCAGCTCGGCATCTATCGATTGCAGCTCGGCGCTGTCCAGGGCCAGGCCTATCAGGCCACCGGCGATCCGTCGCTGCTCGCCGGCGGCATTGCCGAACTGGAGCGAGGCGTTGAGCTGGAGCCGCGCAGCGCCGTCGGCCACGCCAACCTTGCTCTGCTGCTGGCAGAAGCGGGCGACCGCGAGGCCACGCGCGCGGCGGCATTGGCCGCAGTGGAGTTCGCTAACGCAGATCCAGCAGTAGTGCTGGCGGCCGGAACTGCGCTGGAGGCGACCGGCTGGGGCGATGAGGCGTCGGAGGCGTACGCGACGGCGCTCTTTTTAGACTTGGGCCTGGCCGATTCGCCCTTCTGGAGCCAGAGCGGGTTCCGGTTGATCAACTTCGCGAACATCGTCGGCCAGTCCGCGATCGCGCTCAACCAATGTTCGCTGCTCTGGCTCATTGCCCAGCCCGTGCCGGCGGGCCCGCTGGAACGCCAGGAGGCGTTAGAGGGCTGCATCGAGCGCATCGTTGGGCGGGATATCGCGGAGGACCGCGTCGTGCTGGCGGAGGCGCTGATTAGGGACGACGCCATGGAGCTGGCGTTCGACCAGCTCGACTACGTGCTCAGCAGACAGCCCGACTTCGGCATGGCCCGCACCGCGCTCGGTCGCTGGTACGCCGCGCAGGGAGACCTGGCACAGGCTCGCGACCAGTGGCTGCAAGGCGGCCAGCTAGGCGAGGTGGAGGCGCTGGTGCTGCTGGGCGATTCCTACACACCGGGGGCCGTGCCGCCCGAGGTGGTCGAAGCGCTGCGGGCGGAGCTGCGCAGCGTCGCCAGCCAGGTGCAGTTTCACCTTACCGGCATCCTCTACTATCGGTTTAAGTTTTTCCGCGGCTCGCCTGTCGCGCTGCTCGTCCCGGGCGAGTGGCAGGACGCGGTGCCGGGCCGCTTCTCCCGGGCGACGGCTGCCTTGGCGCGTTGGGAGGAGGAGGCCCGCTGACGCCGCGCGCTATTCGCTGGCTGGCTCTCGCTCACGATAGCCTGACAGCTTCAGCGCCCGTTCGTACTCTCGCGTGCGCCGCTTTGAGGACGCCGCGATCGCTTGTGGCGAGAGGCAACGCTCGTACGCCCGCATCACATCGGCGATCGGCCGCTGCCGCTCCGCCGCCTGCAGCGTGACCTGCGCGACGAGGCGGTGGTCGTCCACCGCGGCGCGCGTCGCCTCGTGGTAGCCTGCGAAGCCTGGCGGCGGCGGCAGCGATCCCAACTCCGTCTGCGCCGCGCTCAGCGTCTCGACGTAGGCCGCCGACGCCGCGCGCGCCCGTTCGGGTTCGTCCAGCGTCAGCTCCGGCGCGCCGGCTGCCGCCGCCCAGGCCTCGTGGGCGGCGGCGACGTTAGCGTCTACCGACCGGATGCGCTGGAGGTAGCTCTCGATCTCGCTCGCCGCTGCCGGTCTCTGCTTGGGCAGCGCTCGCCCTTCGGGTGCGCCCGTGGTGCCGAGCGACCGCACTCCTTGATAGAGCGCCGTATGCCGCTCCGGTATCGCGTACTCATGGTGGCGCAGGTTCGGCTCGATGTAGGCGGCGTCGAGCGCGATGCCAACGAACGATGACAACCGTTCGACCGTTTCTTCCGGCGATAGCACGAGGTCATCGTACTCGATGCAGATGGCATCTAGTCGATAGTCGCGGACGACAGCGAGCAAACCGCGCAGTTCGTTCGCCCAGACCCGTTCGACGTAGTCGCGCCGCACCAGACCGTAAATCTGGGTGACTGAGTGCAGAAACGCCTCTGAGCTGCGCAGACAGACGACGACCTTAGGCCGGCGCGGCAGATGCGGCAGCCACGCTTCCAGCGTGACGCAGAACACCGGGTCTTTCCAGCCGCCAGCGCCGCCTGCGGCTAGCGTGCTCATCTCACGTTCGTAGCGCTCGGCCACTGCCAGCATCGCCGAGCGCCAAGGCCACCTTCGCGCCCGGCGGATGTCGGAGAGGCCTAGCTCGGTGATGATGCGGAAATTGACTGCCCGAACCGCTGTGTCCTCGTAGAAGCCGGCGCGGTTCTGCTCCGACGGCGGGTCGAACGTGTTGCCGAGGCGAACGCCCGATTCGTGGAGCACGCGGGCGACGGCGCTGGTGCCGGAACGCCCCGTGCCGGTGACGATGACGAACGGGCTGTCGCTGTCCGCCGGGGGCAGCGTCGCCGCCAGGCCGCCCGGACGCAGGCGGCGAGCGGTGGTCAGCATAAACTGCCGGAGGATGGGCCGGGCGTAGCTAAGGCGTGTGGCCATGTTCCGACATGATAGCGGCCGGGGTCGCTCTGCGCTGCTGGCGCGCTACCGTCTGCCCCGCTAGCTGTCTGCCAAGATGTCGCTGATCGTCTCCCGCACCTCGCGGATGCGGAACGGCTTGGCCAGCACCGGGTTCTTCACGCGCTGCAGGAAGCTGCGAGTGTCCGGGCTGACGGTATCGCCGGTGATGAAGACGGTGCGCTCGGCTAGGGCGGGGTTTTCCTTCCGCAGGCGCTCATAGAGCTCACGGCCGTCCATGTCCGGCATCTTGATATCGGTGATGACAACGTCGTAGCGGCGGCCGGCGATGCGCTCCAGCGCCTCTCTGCCGTTGCGCGCGGTATCGACGTGGTGGCCGTCGATCTCGAGCAAGCTGCCTAGCAGGCGCTGGATGCTCTCCTCGTCATCAACAACGAGGATCGAGCGGGCCGCGACGGCGGTCTCCTGCTCGACTTCGGGATCGGCGGTGCGAGCGGCACCGGCGACAACGGGCAGCTCGATGATGAAGGTGCTGCCCTGCCCCGGCTGGCTCTCCGCCCAGATGCGCCCGTTGTGCTCGTCGATGATGCCGTAGCAGATCGTGAGACCAAGGCCGGTGCCCTCGCCGACGTCTTTCGTCGTGAAGAACGGGTCGAAGATGCGGCGCAGCGTCTCCTCGTCGATTCCAGGTCCGTCATCCTGGAAGCTGACGCGGATTGCGCCGTCGCGCTGCTCCGTGCGCACGGTGAGCGTCCCGCGGCCGCTGGCCGCGAGCATCGACTGCTCTGCGTTGATGATCACGTTGAGGAAGACCTGCTGGATCTGGTTCGTGTCCACCATCGTCTTGGGCAGCTTCGGGTCCAGCTCCAGGTTCAGATCGATGCTCTTCACCTGCAGGTCGTACGTGCGCATCTCCAAGACGCGCTCCAGCAGTAGGTTAACGCTGGCCAGCTCCTTTTCGGCGTGCTTGCGCCGGGCGAACGAGAGCAGGTTCTGGACGATCTTGGCCGCCCGCTCCGCCTCCTCGTGGATCGTCTCGATGTCGCGTTCCGTTTGCTCGTCCAGGTCGCGCGCGAGCAGCAGTTGGGAGAAGCCGATGATGCCGGTGAGCGGGTTGTTTAGCTCGTGCGCGACACCGGAGACGAGCTGCCCAACAGACACCATCTTCTCCGACTGCACCAGCCGTTCCTGCATCAACCGCTCTTCGGTCACATCGCGGACGATCACCACCGCCGCCGAGCCCTCCGGCGAGCCGGCCAGCGGCGCGGCCATCGCCACCAGGTAGCGGCGGCCCGTCGACACGGCGGCGGATGGCAGCTCCCGAAGTGGCGTTGGCTTCTGCGACGAGAGCGCAGTCCGCGCCAGCTCGGCGAGGACTGCGCTCGATAACGCGCCGCCCTCCTCCTGGCCGCCGCTCGATTCCAGGATGGTGCGGGCAGCGCTGTTCAGCGATGTCACTTGCAGCTCGGAGTCGACCAGCACGATGCCGTCGCTCAGACTTTCGGCGAGCGACGCTAGATGCGCGCGCTCCGCCTGCTGCTGGGCGGCGATGCGTTCGAGGGCGAGCGAAATCTGGTTCGCAACGGTGTAGAAGGTACGCTCCTTCTCCGGCGCAAACGCGTCCGGATCGGCGGCGCAGATATGCAGCAGGCCAGCCACCTCGCCGTCCATGACTAGAGGCGCGTCGAGGACGCTCTCCATGTCGCCGGTCGCCGCCTTGCTGCCCGCCAGCATATTCGTGCGGACCGCCGGCCGCGCACAGCCGCGATGCTTGCCGCCGGTGAGCTTGAGAAACGCATCCAGCGCGGCGGCGGCGGCGTTCTCTGTAGCCTGCTCCGGCGTCTTCTCCGGGGCGTAGACGGTAGTCGTGTCCTCGTTGCTCTGGCAGACGACCGCCGCCGCGAGCTCGATGCCCAGCACCGGCGATAGCGCCTCCAGACCAGCCAGCACCACCTCGTCGCGGCTCAGGGAGTGGCTGAGGCGCTGCGTCAGGCCGTGGAACAGGCCGTCGTCGCTGGCGGGCGGCACGGCCGCCGCGGCCTCCTTGGACGCCGCTGTTGCGAGCGCGACGCCGAGCTGCAGAGCAAGCCCCCAGGCGGCGGAGCGGTCGCCTTCGCCCAACCCGCGGCCGGCCAGGCAGAGCACGCCGCCCGTATCTCTGTCCACAAGCAGCGGCGCGACGATCAGGCTGCCGGGCACGTCGCTGGTGAGCAACGGCGTGCCTGTGCCGTTCTTTCCGGCCTCCGTGAAAGCGTCGGCGGTGTCGTCGCGGATGTCAGGCCGGCCGCGCTTCAGCGCCGCAAGCAGCCGGGGCAGGCGCAGCGGCCGGCCCCAGACATCGGCGGAGAGCGGCAGGGTCGCGCGTTTCAGCAGCAGGCCGTCTTCGCCCGCCGGCTGCACCAGCACGGCGCAGGCGAGATCGCGATCGGCCAGGCCGCGGGTGAGGCGGTTCAGCGCGTCATCGGCGTCGCTGGCGTCCTGGAGCGACGCGGCGAGGGCGAGCAGCGCATCGGCTGTGCTGTCCTTCGTCTGCCGCCGCTCGATCTGTCGTACTGCCATGGGCGAGTCTCCTGCCTGGCCAATAGCGTAAGAGGTAACTCCATTATGCACTACAGACGATCTGTGTTCAATGAGGGATATGGCTACCAAGCCGCCGAATTCCCGCCCTCGGCGCTGTTCACCACTACAACGCTGTGTATCTCCCACCGGCGGGCCGCTAATCTCTAAGCCGCCTTCGGATGCTTACCATCCCTATTGACTGCTAGTCTCCAGCCGACATAAGATATAAAGGAAAAGTTGCCTGAGCCGGTTAGTGCCGGCAGGCAGGAGCTACGTGCGCTGCCGTTCGCCTGCGCCGCGAAGCGGCGTCCGGCCATAAGATATGGAGAGAAGGCGGCCGTCTAGTTACATATGAGCGCAGAGGCTCAGCAGCGAAAGAGGCAAGGCGGTGGCCGGTCGCGCATCGCCGGCGTTAGCCTCGCGCTGCTCTCCGCCTCCGCCGTGGCGCTGATCGCCGTCACGAGCTGCTTCGGCACCGGCTTCGCCTGGTCACCGGGTCCCACACCTACACCCACGCCGACCGTTACCCCTACTGCCACGGCCACCGTCACGCCATCGCCGACGGCGACAGTGACGCCTTCGCCCACTCACACACCGCAGGCGACGGCGACGCCGACGCCGAATAGCGGCATCGCGCTGCCGCCGCCGGGGCCGCAGGAGCGCTGGGTGCTGATCGATCTGAGCGAGCAAACGACGACGGCGATGGTGGGCGACGAGGTGTACCACACGGCCTACGGCACCACAGGTAAGGACGGCTGGGAGACGCCGATCGGCGAGTTCAGTATCATATACCGTGTCGAGAACGAGACGATGACCTCGGCATCGATCGGTGCGGAGGAGTACTACGTGCTGGAGGATGTGCTCTACACCCAGTACTTCACCACCGAGGGCCACGCGCTGCACCTGAACTACTGGCGTCCCGATTCCGTCTTCGGCAACGAGCGCACCAGCCACGGCTGCGTCGGCTTGCGCTACTCGGATGCGGAGTTCTTCTGGCGCTTCGCCGGCTACGGCACGCGCGTCGTGATTCAGGCCTGAAAACTAGACGCGTGTTTCTTTGAGCCGGACGCCGCTTCGCGGCGTAGGCGAACGGCTTTGCCTTATGCGGGCGCGTATCACTCTTAACGGACGCCGCTTCGCGGCGCAGGCGAACGGCATCGCGCATACGAAGTGCTGACGCTGCATGCGAACCCGTAGCACGCTGCCACGCGCTCGTAGCAGGCGCGCACGGTAGAATGCTCGAAAGCTAGAGCAAGGAGGGTGCTACGGTGGCGCGAGTCTTTTTCCAGGATGTCACCAAGCGGTTCGGCCGCGTCTTCGCCGTCCGCGAACTGACGTTGGAGGTGCATGACCAGGAGTTCTTCGTCCTGCTGGGGCCCTCCGGCTGCGGCAAGACGACGGCGCTGCGCATCGCCGCCGGGCTGGAGGAGCCGACCGACGGCGACATCTACATCGGCGATCGGCTGGTGAACTACGTGGCGGCGAAGGATCGCGATCTGGCGATGGTCTTCCAGAACTACGCGCTCTACCCGCACATGTCCGTCCACGATAACGTGGCGTTTGGCTTGCGCATGCGCCAGTACTCACGGAGCGAGATCGACCGGTTGGTGCGCGAGGTGGCGGAGACGCTGGGCATCGGTGACCTGCTGAACCGAAAACCTGGCCAGCTCTCCGGCGGCCAGCGCCAGCGCGTCGCGCTCGGTAGAGCAATGGTCCGCCGGCCGCAGGCGTTCCTGATGGACGAACCGCTCTCGAACCTCGATGCCAAGATGCGCGTGCAGATGCGCACTGAGCTGGTGCGGCTGCACCGGAAGCTGGGCGCGACGTTCATCTACGTCACCCACGACCAGGTAGAGGCGATGACGATGGGCCAGCGCATCGCCGTGTTGAACGATGGGACGCTGCAACAGGTGGGGCCGCCGCAAGAGGTGTACGACCGGCCGGCCAATCGATTTGTCGCGGAGTTCATCGGCAGCCCGGCGATGAACTTCTTGGAGGGCGGCGTCGTCCGCGAGAACGATCGGGATGGCATCCGCACGCCGGAAGGATTTCTCGCGCTGCCGGACGCTGTTTCGGCGGAGATTCGGCAGCAGGGAGTGCGGTCGTTCGTCGTTGGCATCCGACCTGAGCACCTGACGCCCGTGGCGGAACAGGCGGCGGCGGCGTTCGAGGGCACGGCCGATCTCGTCGAATCGCTCGGCAGCGAGCAGCACGTGACGGTGGCGCTGAAAGAGACTGCGATCGTCGTGAGGCTGCCGTCGTCGCCGCGGATCGAGCGCGGTGCGACGCTGCGGCTGGCCGTCGCGCCGGAGCACCTACACCTCTTCGACGCCGAGACGCAGCTACGGGTCGGCCCGTGACCGTAGCTGACCAATACGCTGGTAGACGGTCGTGGGCGTGGCCGCTGGGCCGCTTTCTCACCGCGCTGCCGTTCCTGCTGCCTTCCATGGCGCTGTTCGGAGCGTTCGTTTTTTATCCGCTCGGGAAGTCCGTGTACCTCGGTTTCTTCATCAGCAACCCGTTCCGCACGCGCCAGATCTACGTCGGCTTCGACCAGTACAAGGACGTGCTGGCGTCGTCCGAGTTTGCCAGCAGCCTGCTGGTGACGGCGACGTTCACGCTCTACACCGTCGCGCCGGCGATCGTCATCGGCACGGCGCTCGCCGTGCTGGCCAACCAGAAGCTGCCGGGCATCGTCATCTTCCGCACCATATTCTCGTCGACGATCGCTGCCTCCGTCGCGATCAGCGCGGTGTTCTGGCTGGTGCTGCTGCATCCAAGCATCGGCGTCCTGAACGAGGCAGTGGAAGGCGTAGGCTTCTCGCGAGTGAATTGGCTGCGGGACGGCGGCTGGGCCGTCGGCGACCGCGCGACAGTCTTCGATATGGTGGCGGCCTGGTTCATCGATCCGAACTGGGCGCTCATCTCCGTCTCGTTGGCGACCGTCTGGATGAACATCGGCCTGTTTACCATCATCGTCCTCGCCGGCCTGCAGACGATTCCTGAGGAGCTGTACGAGGCCGCGCGGGTGGATGGCGCCGGCCGCTGGGCGCAGTTCTGGCACGTGACGCTGCCGATGCTCTCGCCGACACTCTTCTTCGCCTCCGTCGTCGGCATGATCTTCGCGTTCCAGTCGTTTGGCCAGATCGATATCTTGACGCAGGGCGGCCCTGTCGATGCCAGCAACGTTCTCCTCTACTCGATCTACCAGACCGGCTTCGAGCAGCCGTTCCGCGTCGGCGCGGCGGCCGTGCAATCGCTGGCGCTGTTCGTGATCATGCTGGTGCTGACGCTGTTCCAGTTCCGGCTGCTCGCCGGCAGGGTGTTCTACCGATGACCGCGGCCCAGCAGTCGAGCCGCATCGCAGGAGTAGCGCAGCGCTGGCTGCGGCGGCTGCCGGCGTATGCGGTACTGACGTTCTGCGCGGCGCTGCTCCTCTTCCCGCTCTATGTGACGGCGGTCTACAGCCTCCATCCGCTGACGGAGTTCCTAAACGAAGGCGTGCCCAGCCTCTGGCCGTCCAATCCGCAGTGGAGCAACTACTTCAAGAGCGGCAGCGGCGTCTCCAACACGCCGATCGGCCGCTTTCTCTTCAACAGCGTGGTGGTGGCGGTCGTGATCACGGCTGCGCAACTCGTCACGGCGACGCTCTCGGCATACGCCTTCGCGTTCCTGCGCTTCCCCGGCCGCAACGTGCTCTTCGTGCTCTTTCTCGCGACGATGATGGTGCCGCTGGAGGTCGCGATCATCCCGAACTTCCAGACGATACAGTGGCTCGACCACCACTTCCGCACACAGGCCTGGCTGAGCTGGACGCAGATCACCTGGATCGATGGCTATCCGGGGCTGGTCGCGCCGTTCCTGGCGACAGGCTTCGGCACGTTCCTGCTGCGCCAGGCGTTCCTCAGCATCCCGGGTGAGCTGCGCGACGCTGCGGAGATGGACGGCTACGGCCACTGGCGGTTCCTCCTTTTCGTCGTCGTGCCGCTGGCGCGGGGGGCGCTGGCGACGCTGGCGATCTTCGCCTTTCTCCAGGCCTGGAACCAGTACCTCTGGCCGCTGCTGGTCACCAACGACCCCGATATGCGGACGGTGCAGATCGGTATCGCCGCGGAGGCGAGCGATGTCAGCCGGATCAACATCGCCTTCGCCGGCACGATCACCGCGTTCCTGCCGATGCTGCTGCTCGTCGTCGTCTTCCAACGCTACCTCGTGCGCGGCCTCTTCGGCGGCTCCGTGAAGGGCTAGAGCCGATCAGCGCAACCTCGTGCGCGGCGCATTTAGACGGCCCTGTGAAGGGCTAGTATCGTTCAGCTTCCGATTGCTCGGCTGAAATACGCGTGGTATAGTGATCTAGCCCTTTGAATTGACATATCGGCAGCTACGATAGGGAGCGAACCGCTTCCGCCGTCGGGTGGTAGCAGTAGGGCAGAGGAGCAGCTTTGGATACATCCGTGAGCATGAAGGCGCTGCTGGAAGCCGGAGTCCACTTTGGCCACCAGACCAGGCGTTGGAACCCCAAGATGCGCCCGTTCATCTTCACCGCGCGGAACGGCATCCACATCATCGATCTGCAGCAGACCGTGGGCCGTCTGGAAACGGCCACCGATTTCGTGCGCGATACCGTTGCGAATGGCCAGCAGATTCTTTTCGTAGGCACGAAGAAGCAGGCGCAAGCGACGATTGAAACAGAAGCCAAGCGCTGCTCCATGCCCTACGTGACCAATCGTTGGCTGGGCGGCACGCTGACCAACTTCGTTACAATTCAGGCCCGCTGCACCCACCTGCTGCGCCGGGAAGAGGCGCGCGAGCGCGGCGACTACGACGTGCTGCACAAGAAAGAGGCGCTCAAAATCGATAAGGAGATCGATAAACTCAACCGGCACTTGAGCGGGATCAAAGAGATGCCGCGCCTGCCGGGCGCCGTCTTCATCATCGATCCGGACGCCGAGGATATCGCCGTTGCGGAGTCGCGGCGTGTGGGCGTGCCGATGATCGCGATGTGCGACACCAACTGCGATCCCGACCTGATCGACTATCCGATCCCCTCCAACGACGACGCCATCCGCGCGATCAAGCTGATCACCGGTCGCATAGCAGATGCCGCGTTGGAGGGTCTGGCGCTGATGGGATACGAGGACGCGACGGAGGAACGGGAGCGGGAAGAGCAGGCGGCTGCGGCTGGGAAAGCAGCAGGATGAGTGTAGCGATCTCCGCGGGGCTTGTGAAAGAGCTGCGTGACAAGACCGGCGCCGGCGTCATGGAGTGCAAGAACGCGCTTGATGAGGCGGGCGGCGACGTGGATAAGGCGATAGTGTTCCTGCAGGAGCGGGGTGTGGCGCTCGCGGAGAAGCGCCAAGGGCGCGAGACCAGCCAGGGCCTAGTCGAATGCTACATCCACGCCGGCGGGCGCATCGGCGCCATGGTGGAAGTGAACTGCGAGACTGACTTCGTCGCTCGCACAGACGACTTCAAGTCGCTGGTGCACGACCTGGCGATGCAGATCGCCGCGACCGGGCCGCTCTCCGTCTCGGACGAAGACCTGCCATCGGATGCAGAGGGCGACCCGGCAGAGCTCTGCCTGCTGAGTCAGTCCTTCATCAAAGACGACTCCCGCACCATCGACCAAGTGGTGAAGGAAGTGATCGCGAAGACCGGCGAGAACATCCGCATCCGGCGTTTCTCGCGGTTCGAGCTCGGTCAGTAGAAGGCGAACTCCCATGGCCGAACGCGCGTATCGGCGCATCCTCTTGAAGGTGAGCGGCGAAGCGCTCATGGGCGATGCCCCCGGCGGCATCGATACGTCGACCGTTGCCCGTATCGCCGACCAGATCCATGCTGCTCAGGCAACAGGCGTTCAGATCGCTATTGTCGTCGGCGGCGGCAACATCTTCCGAGGCATCCAGGCCGCAGCCGCAGGCATGGACCGCGCCACCGCCGACTACGGCGGCATGCTCGCTACGATCATCAACGCTATCGCCCTTCAGGACGCTCTGGAGAAGAGCGGCGCGACGGTGCGCACACAGTCCGCGATCAACGTCCAGCAGGTCGCGGAGCCGTATATCCGCCGGCGAGCGATCCGCCACCTGGAGAAAGGGCGCGTCGTCATCTTCGCCGCCGGCACCGGCAATCCCTACATGACGACAGACACGGCCGCCGCCCTGCGCGCCATCGAGATCAGCGCCGATACCCTGCTGATGGCGAAGCACGGCGCAGACGGCGTCTACGACAGCGACCCGAACAAGGACACAACAGCGAAGCGCTACGCATCGCTGACGTACATGGAGGCGATCAGCCGCCGGCTCGAAGTGATGGACAGTACGGCGCTCTCACTCTGCATGGAGAATGAGCTGCCGATCGTCGTCTTCGACCTGGCGGCGGAAGACAGCATCATCCGCGCCGTCAGCGGCGAACGCATCGGCACCTACATCGGCAGCGAGCAGAGCGTACCAGCGGGGGTGTGAGCGGCGATGTCTGACACAGCGATGATCGAAGAGACGTTGAAGGACGCCGAGCAGCGCATGGGCAAGGCGATCGACGCGCTCCGCCGCGATCTCTCGACGGTGCGCACGGGCCGCGCCAACCCCGCGTTGGTGGAAAGCCTGCGCGTCGACTACTACGGCACACCGACGCCGCTTCAGCAGCTCGCCAGCGTTGGCGTGCCGGAGGCGCGGCTGCTGACGATTCAGCCCTACGACAAAGGATCGCTGGAGGCGATCGAGAAGGCGATCCAGAAGTCGGACCTCGGACTCAACCCGAACAACGACGGCACGATCATCCGCCTCGTCATCCCGCAGCTCACCGAAGATCGGCGCAAGGAGCTGGTGCGGGTGGTGCACAAGAAGGTGGAGGACGGCCGGGTATCGATCCGCAACGTTCGCCGCGACGCGCACGAGATGCTGCGCGACCTGCGCAAAGAGAAGGAGATCTCCGACGACCACGAGCACGACGCGCAGGAAGACCTTCAGAAGGTCACGGACAAGTTCGTCGGCCAGGCCAGCCAGATCGGTCAGGAGAAAGAAGAAGAGCTGCTAGAGGTCTAACGCCTCGCTCATGGTAGTAGAACCCGCACCCCAAGATACGAAACTCCTCAAGATCGAGAATCTGCCGCAGCACGTCGCGATTATCATGGACGGCAACCGCCGCTGGGCGCGGAAGGAGGGGCTCTCGCGGCAGGCAGGCCACCGGGCGGGCACGGAGAACATTCGCCGCGTCATCCAGATCTTCGCCCGCTACAAAGTGCCGATCCTGACGCTCTTCGCCTTCTCCACCGAGAACTGGGTGCGGCCCAAGCGAGAGGTGAACGCCTTGATTCGCCTGATCGGCCACTTCATCGATCGCGAGCTGCAGGCGCTGCACGAGAACGGCGTTCGCCTGCGCCACCTGGGCAACCTCGATCCGCTCTCGCCGGCGTTGCAAGAGCGAGTAGAGGAAGCAGTAGAGGTGACGAAGAACAACGACCGCATCACCGTCAACGTCGCGTTCAACTACGGCGGTCGGACGGAGATCCTGGACGCCGTGCGCCGCATCGTAGCGGACGGGGTAGCGCCTGAGCGCATCGACGAGGCGCTCTTCTCCTCGTACCTCGCAACGGCCGGCCTGCCCGACACCGACCTGGTGATCCGCACCGCGGGCGAGTTGCGGCTCTCCAACTTCCTCCTCTGGCAATCCGCCTACGCCGAATACTACGCCACGCCCACCTACTGGCCGGACTTCGGCGTCGAGGAGATCGAACGGGCCCTCCTCGACTACAGCGAGCGCGAACGGCGCTTCGGCGGCGTGAGCGAGAAGGAATCGCTCCAAGCTGGCGGCGAGCGCGGGAACGCTCGCTAACCTCCAACGCGTATGCTCGCCCAACGGGTCGCGAGCGCAGCCGCAGGCCTCCCGCTACTAGTACTGCTGATCTGGGCCGGCGGACCCTGGTACACGGCCGCCGCCTGCCTCATCGTCCTCGTCGCCGCCTACGAGTTCCAGTCGCTCCGCCGCGACCGCACGATGGCGTTCGGGCTGCTGGTGGCGGGACTTGCCGCCGCGATCCCGGCAGGAGCGTTCGTCGGCAGCGATTGGGTGCTCTGGTTCATGCTGGGCGGAGTGCTGATTCCGCTCCTCTGGGTAACGCTGCTGTCCGGACCGGACGCGGCGCTGGGCGAATGGTCGCACGGCGTCGCCGGCGTCGCCTACGTTGGCCTGCTGGGCGCGCACTTCGTTCTGCTGCGGGAGCTGCCGGAAGGACGCGACTGGGTGTACCTGGCCATCTTCGGCACCTTCGCCGTCGATACGTTCGCCTACTTCACGGGCCGTACGCTGGGCCGGCGCAAGCTGGCGCCGGCGATCAGCCCAGGCAAGACGGTGGAAGGGACGTTGGGCGGTCTGGCCGGCGGCTTCGCCTTCGTTGTGCTGTTGAACTACTTCCTCGGCATAGGACTGGAAGCCGCGCTGATCGTGCCGCTGGCGGTGCTGCTGCCGCTGGCCGCCGTGCTGGGCGATCTGGCCGAATCGATGATTAAGCGCGGCGCGCACGCAAAGGACGCTGGCAGTATCCTCCCAGGCCACGGCGGCCTGCTGGACCGGCTCGATAGTCTGTTGTTCACCGTGCCGGTTGTATACTACTACCTGATCTGGGTTGTGCCGTAGAGCCGGTTCGCCAGTCCGCCGTCGGGCCGGACAGAGGTTTAGCTCTGTCCCTACAGAGCCAAGGAGAGAGGTCGAAGCTGATGAGCAAGATATTGACCGCGCACCTGCAGGGGCGGCTGGCCGGCTCCAAGCCGCAGCGCTATCGATTGGTGGAAGCATGAAGACGAAGCGGCTAGTTATTCTCGGCTCCACCGGCTCGATCGGCCGGCAGACGCTGGACGTCGTCCGCAGCCTGCGCGATCGATTCCAGGTAGTCGGCCTCTCCGCTGGCCGCAACGCGACGCTGCTGGAGGAGCAGGCGCGCGAGTTCCGGCCGCGCATGGTCTGGTGCGAGCGCGAGGAGGCGCGAACGTCGCTCGTGGCCGCTGGCGCGAGCTGGGTATCGCTGGAGGAGCAGGCCGCCCACCCCGACGCCGACCTCGTCGTCGTCGGCACCGTCGGTCGCGCCGGGCTGCTGCCGACGCTGGCCGCCCTGCGCGCCGGCAAGGCCGTGGTGCTGGCGAACAAGGAGGTGCTGGTGATGGCGGGGGCGCTGGTCACGCAGGCGGCGGCGCAGGGCGGCGGTGAGCTGCTGCCTGTCGATAGCGAGCACAGCGCGATCTGGCAGTGCCTCTGGGGCGAAGAGAGCGCGGCGGTGCGGCGGATCATCCTGACAGCCTCCGGCGGCGCCTTCCGCGACTACTCGGCGGACGAGTTGGCCCGCGTGACGCCGGAAGACGCGTTGCGCCACCCGACGTGGGAGATGGGCCGCAAGATCACGGTCGATTCCGCGACGCTGATGAACAAAGGCTTCGAGGCGATCGAGGCGCGCTGGCTCTTCGATCTGCCGCTGGAGCGTATCGACGTCGTGTTGCACCGCGAGAGCATCGTCCACTCGCTCGTCGAGTTCATCGATGGCTCGGTGAAGGCGCAGCTCGGTGAGCCGGACATGAAGCTGCCGATCCGCATCGCGCTCTGCTACCCGGAGCGCGTTGCTGAGGAGCGGGCGGCGCCGTTCGATCTCGTGCGCATCGGTGAGCTGCACTTCGCGGCGCCGGACCTGCGCCGCTTCCCCGCGCTGGGGCTGGCGCTGAAGGCCGGCCGTATGGGCGGCACCTACCCTGCCGTGCTCGCCGCCGCCGATGAGGCAGCCGTCGCGCACTTCCTCGATGGCCACCTGCGCTTCAGCGAGATCGCCATTCTGCTGGACGAAGCGCTGTCGGCTCATCGCAGTGCGGCCGATACCGATCTAGAGGCCGTGCTGGAGGCCGACGCCTGGGGGCGCGCCTACGCCGATGAGTGGGTGCGCGCGAAGGTGTGACGGTCTCCCTCAGACTGAACCGCGATAGAAGCTGTAGGCCCGGGTCTTCACCTGCCCGCCGGCAGGCGGGGACCCGGCAAAGTTCTCAAGGTAAGACAGACCGCCATCATTAGCCCCCGCCGCCGCCTGTGCGATTGCCGGCCTTCATGCGTTACCATAAGAACAGCTAGCTATGTCTGTAATTCTGACCTCCGTCCTGCCCTTCCTGGCGATTATCGTCGTGCTCATCGTCATCCACGAACTGGGCCACTACATCACCGGCAGGCTGGCCGGCGTGAAGGTGCTGGAGTTTGGGTTGGGCTACCCGCCCCGCCTCTTCGGCATAAAACGCGGCGAGACCGAGTACACCATCAACGCGATCCCGCTGGGCGGTTTCGTCCGGCTGCTGGGAGAAGAGGACCCGGGCGACCCGCGCAGCCTGGCCGCCAAGCCGCGCTGGGTGCGGCTGGTCGTTCTCGGCTCCGGCGCGGCGATGAACGTCGCGCTGGCGATCTTCCTCTTCGCGCTCGCCGTCACCATCCCGCGCGAGGTCGACATCAGCCGCGCCCGCATCGCAGAGGTCGTGCCGAACAGCCCGGCGGAAGAGGCGGGATTGCAAACGGGCGACGTCATCTTCAAAATCGATGGCCGCGATGTGCAGAACATCTCACAGCTGAGCTATCGCATTCGCCTCAACCTCGGCAACACGATCGATGTGACCGTGCTCCGGTCGGGCGGAACGGACGGCGGCGAGTTCATTACCCTGCCGGTGTTCGCTCGCTGGTCGACCGATGTCTACATCGACGCGGACGGCATCGAGCGGCCCCAGGGCCCGACGGGCATCACGATCAGCCCGTCCTACGGCTCGATCCAGCCGGTCTCGCTAGACGAGCAGGAAGAACTCAGACTGCTCTTGCTGGAAGACCTCGGCTTATCGGCGGCCGACGAGTTGCCGCCCGGCGAAAGCGTGCCGACGACGCGGCTCGTTCCGTTCAGCGAACGGCAGTGGAACCCGCCCTGGGAGGCGATTCCGCTAGGCATCGAACGTTCATACGAGTCCCTGGTCCTGGCCCGCGCGGAGATCGAATCGCGCATCCGGGGCGGCATCGCCGGCTCCCAGGGCGGGTTCCAGGTGACGGGCCCGGTCGGCATCGCGCAGCTCACCGGCGAGGTCGTCGAGGTAGCGGGCTGGGTGTCGCTGATCGAGTTCGCGGCGCTGATCAGCATGAACCTGGCGGTGCTGAACATCCTGCCGCTGCCGATGCTGGACGGCGGACGCATCACCTTCGTCCTGATCGAGTTCGTCCGCCGCGGCAAGCGCATCGCCCCCCAGAAGGAGGCGATCGTCCACCTCGTCGGCTTGGTGGCGATGCTCACCTTCGCGGTGATCATCACCTACTTCGACCTGGTGCGCATCTTCTCCGGCGAGGGGATTATCCGCTAACTCTGCGCTTCTCGTTCTGCGCCGATACTCCTCACGTGTTCTGACTTACCCTGTTAATTGATAAATCTGGGGCAGGGGGTTAGACTGGCTTTACCATAAGGGTTTGAGGGTTGAGGTTGGCGAATCATGGACGATCTGAGCAGTCACTTTCCGCAAGCTAGGATATCCGAGTTTACTGGTGAGACGCTTCGCTCCGCCCGCGCAGCTACCGGTACGTAGCGGCGAGGGATGATTGAGTTCGCCGAAACTACTATCGCATAGCGCATAGTAAGGAGGTGTGGCGTGTACAAGAAGGCTGGACAGATAACGGCCTCTGTCGTAGTAGTTGCTGTCGTGGGGGTAGCCGCGTTCTTTATCGCCAGCCGCTTCGCAGGGGGCGACGCGAGCGGTCAAGCGACGCAGGGTGACAACACGTTCTTCCAGGAACTTCGTGACAGGCTGGAGCCGACAATTCAAGCGGATCAGGCGTTGCCTCCTGCTCGCGGGCAGTATGGCGATTTCGTGTTGGTGGGGATGGACCCATCGGAGCCAAGGATTGAAGCCTCATGTCCTCCCTCATCTGACGGCCCCGTTGATGACACGGAACGTGTCCAGCGGTCTGAGCTCTACTCGCCGGCCTTCGGCGATAGCGCGCAAGCGTACGAGTGCGCGGACGGCACGATCTACGGTATCGCGGGACATATTCAGCACGAGGTGGATGTTACGGAGTTCGGACTTGGGTACTTCGTCGGCGAACCGCTCGTTCGGCTGGAGGCTCCTCGCGAGCGCCTCGAACTAACGACAATCGGAGGGCGTCCGGCGCTCATTGAGCATGGCCTTGATGTATCGCCGTTCCCGGCGCAGACCAGGATCTTCGTCATTGAGCGGGCTCCAAGCGCGCAGCAGCCGGGGATCATGCTCACGGTTTACACGCCGAACGGCGTGGAGGAGGGGATCATGCTGGCCGAGGAGATGATGCGCTGAGGCGGCTCGACCTCAACAAGCCCAGCACCTGGGCTGCCGCAGCCCTCTCCCTCCTCACGTTCATAGGGTTCTTTTATGGCTTCTTGACGTTAGCTGGCGGCGGGATCTTCATCGTGGCCATTTCGATGCTTCCCTGGATCGGTCTCGTGATCTACACTCGCAAAACCAGAGCCGTCGTCTGGATCGGCGCCGCGCCCATTCTCATCTACGGACTCCTTCTGGTAGCTACCCTCATCCTTAGCCCCTTACTCTAGGGTAAGGGCGCTGCTTTCCCCCTCTTCCCCTTCGCGCTAAGCTGTAGTCGCTATGGCAGAGCGACGCAAGACCAAGCCGGTCTATATCGGCGATGTGCAGGTAGGCGGCGACGCGCCTGTTGTCGTGCAGTCGATGACGGCGACGAATACCGCCGACATCGAGGCGACGCTGCGGCAGGTCGATGAGCTGGCTGACCTCGGCTGCGAGATCGTCCGCATCGCCGTGCCGGACAAGGAGGCGGCCGCCGCGCTGCCGGAGATCGTCCGGCGCACGAAGACGCCGCTCATCGCCGATATCCACTTCGACTATCGCTGGGCGCTGGCCGCGCTGAAGGCGAACATCCACGGCCTGCGGCTGAACCCGGGCAACATTCGCGACCCCGAGAAGGTGGGCACGATCGTCAAGGAGGCGAAGGCGCGCGAGACGCCGATTCGCATCGGCGTCAACGCCGGCAGCCTGCCGCCGATCGATGCGCTGGCGGACGACGAACTGCCGCCGCCCATGCACCAGCGCATGGTCGACGCGGCGATGTGGGAGATCGGCCTGCTTCAGGAGCAGGACTTCGACCTGATCAAGATCTCGCTGAAGGCGTTCGACGTGCCGACGATGATCCAGGCGTACCGCGACCTGGCCCCGAAGGTACCCTACCCGTTCCACCTGGGCGTGACAGAGGCCGGCACGCCGCGCGCGGGCTCCGTCCGCAGCGCCATCGGCATCGGTGTCATGCTCTCCGAGGGCATCGGCGATACGATCCGCGTCTCGCTGGCCGCCGACCCGAAGGAAGAGATACCGATCTGCTGGGACATCCTGGCGTCGCTCAACCTGCGGCAGCGCGGCCCGACGATGGTCGCCTGTCCCACCTGCGGCCGCATCGAGATCGAGTTGATCCCGCTTGCCAACAAGGTAGAGGCGCACTTCCAGAAGCTGGGCGCGCCGATCACCGTCGCCGTCATGGGTTGCGTGGTGAACGGCCCCGGCGAGGCGAAGATGGCCGACCTTGGCATCGCCGGCGGCAAGGGGCGCGGCGTCATCTTCCGCAAGGGTGAGATCGTCAAGACGGTGAACGAGGACGAGTTCCTCTCCGCGCTGATCGAAGAGGGCGACAAGGTAATCGCCGAACTAGAATCGGGCGCCAACGGCGCCAGTAGCAACGGTGCCGATGGCTCGGTTCCCGATCCGGTCATTCCGCTCCAGGAGATCCCCGCCTCAACGACGGAACGCTAGCCTCATGGCAATCGCGCTGGCGTCGCTTGTCCTCGAAGCCTGGCACGATCTCGACCGCGCGACTGCAGACCTCTCCGCCGAAGACGCGGAACGCCGCGTCGGCACTGCCAGCCCGATAAGCTGGTCGGTCGCGCACTGCACGCACATGGTCGACTCGTGGCTAAACGTCAACTTCCAAGGGGCCGAACCGCACGCCTTCTTAAACGGCGATACGTTTCGCAAGGGCGCGGCAGGCGATCCGCTCGATTGGGATGCCGTCAAGACTGCGGTCGACCAGGTCCGAAGAGATGCGTCGCGTTATCTGGATTCCGTAGGAGAGGATGGCCTCGATCGCAGGGTTGTGTACACCGGCTCGATAGAAGCCCTGCGCGAGACGGGCTTTTCGCCGCGCTACGCAATGATGCGTATCGCTGCGCATCACTACTTCCACCTCGGCGAGATCGTCGCTGGGCGTAACGCCCTTGGCCACAGCGTCGGCGACTACCCCGGCCTGCTGGAACGCTGCCTCTAATGTCCAGCGGCTGCGAAATTTGCCAGCGCATCGCGCGGTTCACCTCGGACAACCCGTACTTGATCGCAGAGCTCGATACGGGATACGCGGTGTTGGGAGACAACCAGCACTATCGCGGCTACACAATCTTCCTCGCCAAGCAGTGCGCGCCGGAGCTGCACCACCTGGCGCCCGACATCCGCGCGCGCTTTCTGAGTGAGATGGCGGACGTCGCCGAAGCCGTGTTTCGCGCCTTCGAGCCCCGCAAGCTGAACTACGAGCTGCTCGGCAACTCGGTCGCGCATCTGCACTGGCACATCTTCCCGCGCTACGATAGTGACCCCAATCCGCGCTGGCCGGTCTGGAACAACGACGAGTTCCTCCAGTCGCCGCGTCGCACGGATATCGCCCCGGCCGTACTCGCGGAGATGCGCGAGCGCGTCCAGCGCGCGCTTGCAGACCCCCGTTAGGCCGCCCTCACGCCGTCGGATCGAGCACGCGCGCGACGAAGAGGATCGCGCCCGTCCGTTCGTGCCGGACGACGAAGAGGAACGCGCGGTCGACGTTCATCACCGCCGGCGGCGGCGAGCTCAAGTCCCCGCCGACGACGCCGGTGGCCGCGGCCGCCTCCGTGCCCTCCTCGTCCACGGCGATGAACGCCTTGTGGACGAGGTCCTGAATATAGAGGTCGTCCGCGACATCCGACATGCCGGAGAAGTCCGCAAATCCCGGATCGAACGCAGAAGTCATCCCGAGCGCCTTGAGCGTCTCCTTTAGGCCGAAGCTCGAGTCGAACTCGAACTTCGGCATCGTCAGCGTCACCTGTGCGTCGCCGAGGCCGCCGATGATCGCATCAAGCGCGTCGGCATCGAGCCGCTCTTCGAACGCCGCGAACTCGCCCTCGTCCGGCATGATCACGTACGCGGAGTAGTTCAGGCCGCTGTAGGGGAGGCGGACGGTCTGCGCGCCGCCAGCCTCGCCGTAGTTGGTGCGTTCGTTGAGCCGCATCATCTCCGCCTGCACGGTGCCGCCGTCGAGTAGGTGGAAGTCGCCCGGCGCGGTGTCCGCCGGATCGAACGGGAAGAGCCACGAGGCCTTGAAGAAGACCGCGTTCGTGAGGACGAGGCGCGTCAGGTCGTCGATGATGCCCGGCTGGAAGAGCTCCGGAATGCGGTCGTTGGTCTGTTCCGCCACCCAGGCGTTGATGAGCTGCCGCGCCGCCTCCGGGTCGCTCCGGTAGTCGACGAGGCGCATGCCGGCGCCGTAGTGCTGGGCGAGCGTATCGAGGAACGGCGCGAGGAACTCGAACCCCTGCTGGCCCCAGAGCGAGTTCGCGATCGAGAGCTCCAGCGGATCGCCGCCGCCGATGCCGATGGCGGGCGGCGCGTTCAGCGCCAGGTCGAGCGCGTTGAACGCCGGGTGGAGCCGCTCCTGCGCGAGGAGGAAGCTGAGCACCTGAGCCATCTCCCGCTCGGTCTCGCCGCGGGCGCCGGCGTAGGTCATCGCCAGCGCGACGGAGATGCTGTGCGGCGAGTAGACGAGGTTGCTGGCGTCTGCGCGGAGCACCTGGTAGAGGGCGAAGGCGAAGTCCGTGTTGCCGCCGACGAGCGCATCGAGGTCGCCCGCCGGCACGTTCGGCTCGGCGATGCGCTCCGCGTCGGAGCGCGCCTCCGCGATGTCGCCCAGCGACGGTGCGCTGCCGCCGCAGGCGGCAAGTGCGAGCGAGAGGAGCGCTACCCCCGCTAGCAGTAGGAGCGTCTTCCCTTGCGTTGCTAATCGAACCATTCCGCTGTCTCCTTTCGAGGTGATGTGCGCGGGGAGAACCACGTATTTGGTAGACGCCTCAGGCGCGGAGTTGGTTCCGCCATGGTAGCGAATGCAGTGCTGGACGTGCCTCCCTCCCATCGACTAGCTTGAATCTATGATGCTCTGGGAAACGCTGGGCTTGCTCAGCGTGCTGGCGCTGTGGGGCGCCTGCGGGCTGCTGCCCTGGTGCCTCGCGCTGATCGCCGGGCGAGGCCGTGGCGCGCTCGTTGCACTGCCTATGGCCGCGATTGCCGGCATGGCGGGAGGGCTGCTCGTAGCCGCGCTGGCCAAGGATGGCGCTGGATTCGCCGTCAGCGTTCTCGTGGCAATTGCGGCTGGAACACTCGTGTCTATTTTGGCAAGTCGGTATCGGCGAAAGGATCTGGTGGCTGATGTCTGACGGCATTACCTACTCCCTCTCAACCATGTGGGCGCAGCAGGACCGCTTCGCCGATATGCACGACTTCGTCCGCGTGGCGCAGTCGCTGGGCTACGATGCGATCGAGGTGAGCCACGCGACGGCGGAAGCGCCGTTCGACCGGCTGCTGGACGGCAGCGGCGCCCGCTTCTCCGGCATCCACGCGCCTGCCCCCAACCGCGAGGCGCTGGGCAAGCGTAACAGCTCACTCAACCTGGCCGCGCTCGAGGACGAGGAGCGGCAGACGGCGATCGCGGAGACGAAACGCAGCATCGGCCACGCGGCCAGTGTCGAGGCGGGCTTCGTCATCGTCCACCTGGGCGCTATCGGCAGCAGGATGCTCGACTCGGAGCTGAAGCAGCGCCGCTTGTTCGACGCCGGTACGCGCACCGGCCCGGAGGTCGAGGCGCTCCGGCGCGAGACGCTAGAGCGCCGCGCGGAGCAAGCACCGCCGTATTTCGAGCGGGCGCGCGAGTCGCTGGCGGAGCTAGCCGCCGATGCGAAGGAGCGCGGCGTCGCCCTAGGGCTGGAGAATCGCCTCCACTACCACGAGTTCCCGCTGCCGGACGAGGCGCTGGCGCTGATAGGGGGCTATCCCGCGGACCTCGTCGGCTACTGGCACGATGTCGGCCACGCGGAGGTGCAGGCGCGGCTCGGCTACGTCGATAAGCGCGCCTGGCTCGATACGCTCGGTTCGCGCACGCTCGGCTGCCACCTGCATGACGTCGACGGCATCGGCGACCACCGCGCGCCCGGCAACGGCGACGTCGAGTGGGACTACATCGCCGAGGGCCTGCCGGCGTCCGCGCTGCGCGTCTTCGAGATCAACCAGCGGCAGTTAGATACCGACGTCGCCGGCGCCATCCCCTTCCTTCGCGAACGCGGCGTGGTGGCGTAGACGGATGCCGCGCATCGTTACGCCGCGTAGGGGCGTGCTTCGAACCTCCAGTTTCGAGTACAGCTCCTTGACAACTTCCGAAAAAAGTATACTAGGTGACGCTGGTGGTGGAGTAATTCACCACAACCTGTAACCCCGTAGGGTCTTCAACCCCGCCATTGGAGACAGGATGTCTCAGCGCGCCGGCTCCGGGGAGCCACCGGTAATAGCACTAACATCGAACCGAGGACTCACGGAGCCCGCTGGTTAGGCGGGCCTTCTGCGTCTGCTTGGCTTGTTCTGCCGAGCGGCAAGAGAGGAGATCTGTAATGACTAAGCACGGTATCGCTCCGAGAATCTATCGAACGCCCGGGCTTGCGGTCCTGGCCGCAGTGGCCCTCATCGCTCTTGTGCTGTTCCTGGCGAACGGTGGCGGTGCGGCGCCCCACACTCTGGCCGCCGGCGGTCCTGGCGCGTGTCCCGCCTTCTTCTCCGCGCCGAATGCGGCCGTCCCGGTCGATGGGTGCGACGAGGAAGAGTCAGTGGCCACCCACAAGTTCAAGATCACGAATCCAAGCCTCCCACCGCCCCTGCCGGGCCTGGAGCTGACCTGTGTGGTGACGGGACCCACACAGATCGCGAAGTCGGCGGTGGGCGACAGTGACGCGGATGGGTTGGATGACGTCCTGACGGAGCTCACGTTCATGAAGCTGACAGGGCGCTGCGACCCGGGGAACATCCCCGTCACCATGACGGCTGGCCCTCCCCTTCCGCCGTCCTTCGGCCGAATCGAGGAGAAGGTTAACAACACTCCCAAGCTGGATTGCACCGCCGGCAACCCAGGCATTTGCGAGAGCTTCTTCGATGTGTTCATCGAAATTGACACCCCGGCGCCGCTCGGAGTGCTGCACAATAACGTCGCCGCCCGGATGCAGTGCCAGATCGGCGCGATCCCGCCCATCGAGTGCGATTACGAGCTCAAGGTTCCACCTAACATAGACATGTTCAACGAAGAGGAGAAGAAGATCGGTGAGCTAACGGAAGCCGGCCATCAGCTCGTCGAGAACGTTGTCGTGCTGGAAGGCCCCTTCAGCGTTGTGCAAGACAAAACGGGGGTGGCGAGCAGTCTTCAGGCAGTGTTCACCGGAACCGGGGGCACCTTGACGAAGCCGGTGGTGACGGTCAACCCGCCCCAGTGCCCGGCGCCTAGCATCAGTGTGGTAGGCGGCAATACGGTCGTAATCGACTGGGGTGAGAAGTGCGTGAAGAAAAATGATAAGGTCCAGTTCAGGGTGTTCAGTGAGGTCGCTGAGGGGATCGTGCTGGCCTCCCGTACTTGGAAGAACAGCGGGGATGCCTTGACCGTCGGCGGCATCTCCGCGGGCGGAGACTTGCGCGCGCTGCCGCTGGAGACAACCGGTTCTGGCACCGACGCGGGCCTGCTGGCCGGCGCCATCGCCGGGAGTTCTGCCCTCGCGCTCACGCTGGTCGGCGCGGGCTGGTACGCGCGGAGGCGGTGGCTGCGGTGACACGCTAGAGGAATCGCGGAGCCCACTGGGTAGGCGGGCTCTATGCGTTGTCGGAGACGAGGCGGTTTCTTGTCGGGAGGTTGGTGTCATGAAACGTAGCAAACTATCGCCCGTGAAGCTGTTTGCGGTGTCGGCTGTGCTGATCGTGCTCGTTGTGCTCGCCTGGGGGCACAGCTCCGGCAGCCAGGTCGAGGCCGATACCCCGGTCACCTGGACGATCCAGGTCGATCCGGCCGAGCCCACGGTGGGCGACGCTGTCCAGGTGACCGCCTCCGCATCCGGCACTGGTGGTATCGCTGGTATCCCTGCGTACACATTGAAGATCGTTTCCGGCGACTCAGTACTGGCATTGCAGTCGCCGCCATCCATCTCGGTCAACCAGCTAGGTGTTCCCGTCACTTGGGATCTGACAGCAATCCAAGCGGGTCAGGCGACGCTGCGAGTCAACGTCAGCTACGAGAAGCAATTCTGTGACGAAACGGGCTGCATCTTCAATTTTACTAGCGCGGTGTCACCCGTGATACCCGTCAAGGTTACGGGCGTCTCGGTCGGCGGCATCTCGCTGGACCCAAACCTAGCCGGACTGCCGCTGGATACATCGAGTTCGTCCGGCACAGACGCGGGTCTGCTGGCCGGTGTCATCGCCGGGAGTTCTGCCCTCGCGCTGATAGCAGGCGCGGCGTGGTACATGAGGAGGCGGTGGTTGCACTAAAATGAGCCCGCACCCCCGTCTCCGGCGGACAGGCCGGCCCCTCTCCTCCAGGGAGATGCCTTCGTCCTGAGGCTCAGCGCGAATGGTTGACCGAAGGTTGGGTGAGGGAGACCACGCATGGTTGAACCAGGTGGGGGCGTTCAATTGAACGCCCCCACCTGTGTCGTTCGCTCACCGCCACGTGGTACACTAAACACAGGTGGCATCCATGGCAGATAACGACGAGTCTCGCGTATCGCCGCAGGACGGCCAGCTCCGCGCCGCCGCGCTTACCGTAGCCGCGTTCTTCGGCGTGGCGCTGCTAATCGGCGTCGCTGCGCTGGCCTACGCGCTGCTGGGCGGCGGTGGCGATAACAGCCAGCCCGGCCCCCTCACGGCGGTGATCGTCGACCAGCTAGAGCTGACCTATCCGAATCCTGAGTTTGTCGACGAGGCGACACAGACGCTGCGGGACGCCGGCTACGCAGTCGACTACGTCCCGGGCGAGGACGTGACGGTCGATTTCTACCGCGACCTGCCGTCGCAGGGCTACGATATGGTGGTGCTGCGCATCCACGCCGCCCGCAACCAGAACAACCAGACGGGAACCGAAATCCTGCTGCCGGAGCTCTTCACCGCCGAGCCGTACAGCCTTAGTGAACACACCTGGGAGCGGGAGCAAGGCTACTTGGGGCCTGTCGTCTACTACGGAGGCGACGAAGAGATGTTCTTCGGCATCGGACCGGCGTTCGTCGCCGCCCGGATGCGCGGCGACTTCGGCGGCGCGACGGTGGTGATGATGGGCTGCAACGGCCTGATCAGCGACCAGATGGCGGAGGCGTTCATCCGCCGGGGCGCGGGCGCGTTCGTCAGTTGGGACGACTTAGTGTCAGCCGCCCACACCGACGCCGCCACGCTGAGCCTGCTCGGCCACATGCTCGTCGATGAGCTGTCACCCAATGACGCCGCCGTGGCCACTATGGCGGACGTGGGCCCGGACCCCTACTACGACAGCGTGTTGCTCTCGTATCCGGCTGAAGAGTAGGCGCATGCGCGGCGGCGCGGCTAGGGCCCAGAGAACGTGACCGGCGCTACGAGAATGTCCGCAGGGTCGATACCCGCGAGCGCCTCCTCCGGCGTCAACACGCATGTGACGTCTATTTCGACGATGCGCCGTCCGTCTATGAAAACTCTCGTCGCCCGCTGGCCGTCTGGCATTTCATACGATAGGACAGCCACGTAGCGATCGCCGTCCTGGTAGACAGCGTACAACTGGCCTTCAGCCAGCGAGCCAGGCACCCAATCGCTCTCATCCTCCCGTACGTACGTCAACTCGCACGTACTCACCGGCAACACCGCTAGGATCGTGCCGTCCGGCTCGTCCGGGCGGCAGAGCGGCGGCGCGCCTATGCCCCGCGGCGTAACAATGCAGCGGATGGGCTGGAACTGGATCAGCCGGTCGAGCGTTTCAACGTCGGCTAACCTCAGGGCATCGAGCGCGGTATCGAGCCCGGAAATGCCCGTGAGCCCTCCCGAGCCAATAAAGAGCACGGAATCTTCCAGCCTGTGGAAGGCGATGAACTCTTCCGGCGTGGAGGCGCATCCTGAGTGGCTGCCGACGATGCGGCCGTCTGTAATCGATACGGCCTGTGCATCACCGGGCACGATCACCCTGCTCGGATCGGTGAAGATGGCAACGAACTGGGCAGGCGGCCAGTACCTGTCTGGAGCACGGTACACGGCATAGAGTGTCCCATCAGGACTGGCCAGGCTCGAATAACTGCCATCCATATTCTCAGGCCGAATATAGAAGCCTTCGCAGGAGGAGTGAGGATAGACATCGACCGGCGAGCCATCCGACTCGTCCGCTTTGCACATGGGCGGCGAGCCGAGGCCGACGGGTTCGGCCTCGCAGGGGATAGCCGTGAAGCGAACCATAGCACGAACGGCGTCTGCGTCGCCCGAGAACAGCACGTCCAGCACCGCATCCACCTGGGAGATTCCGGTTCGCCGTGCTTCGGTCGTCGCCGTCGCGGCCGGCTCCAGCGTCGCTGTTGGCGCGGGCTCACCACCTCCGTCAGCGCAGGCAGCGAGCAGTATCGCCAGCGTTACTCCAGTTAGGATGAGTGCCCGTCGCATCAGCCGCATCCTTGTCGAGCCTCGAACGTCGAACGTCGAGCCTCGAACCTCACCTCGAGCCGTGCGCCGCTATCCGCCCAGGCTCAGCCCGATGCTGGGGCGCACTAGCACCTCGTCTACCTGTACGGAGGGCGGTTGCGTGACCGCGTAGAGCACCGCGTTCGCGATGTCCTGCGCAGCGAGGAAGACGCCAGGCTGCTCGCGCAGGATTCGCTCGACGCCCTCCGCCGGCAGGTACTCGCCGTGGCGCACGCCCTCCGCCTCCGGGTCGATGCCGAGGGCGCGGGCGGCGTTGCTCAGCACCTCCTGCGGCATCGTCCGGCCGAAGTTGGTCAGCGTACCGCCCGGCATGACGACGGTGACGCGGATGCCGGCGTCATGCACCTCCTGGCGCAGACCGTCGCTGATCGCGTTCACCGCGTGCTTGGTGGCGCTGTAGACCTGGCCGCTGGCGCCGGTCGCTCGGGCGGCGACGCTGGAGATGTTGACGATGTCTCCTCCGCCGGTCTCCTTCATTACGCGCGCGGCCTCGCGGCAGCCGATGAGGAGCGCGAGCACGTTCGTCTCCAGCATCTCCCGCCACTCCTCCACGTTGCCGTCCGTGATGCCGCCGGGAAAGCTCACGCCGGCGTTGTTCACCATGATGTTGAGCCCGCCGAACTCGCCGGCTGCGCTGTCGACGAGCTTGGCGACTTGGCGCTCGTCGCGCACGTCCATCGCCTGCGCGAGCGCGCGGCCGCCGCTAGACGTTATGACGCCCGCTACTTCGTCCAGCGCCGACTGCTTGCGACCGCCGATCGCCACTGCTGCGCCCTCCGCGGCCAGCAGGATCGCGGTTGAGCGGCCAATGCCGCTGCTGCCGCCGGTCACGACCGCGGTCTTGCCGTCCAGCTTACCCACGCGATGCCTCCTTCTGTTCGCCGCCGGCCGCCGTGGTAATCGCGGCCCGGCGCTGCTGGATCCGTCGATAGGCCCGCCTGCCGATGGCGGCGAGGAGGGCGGGGAAGAGCGCGTTGAGGATGATGCCGAGGCGAAGCCGTTTGGAGGGGACGACCTCGACCGTAGGCCGTCGCGCGCAGGCGACGATTCGCTCCGCGACGTGCTTTGGCGATTGGACCGGGCCGTGCGGACCCACGGGCACCCCGTCGATGCTGCGTGCGGTTTCGAAGAACGGCGTATCCGTGCCGATGGGCAACACGACGCTCGCGTGGATGCCCGCGTCCGCTACCTCGGCCCGCAGCGCTTCCGTCATCGCGATGACCGCGGACTTCGTCGCGGAGTACGCGCCGATCCCCGGATAGCCGATCCTGCCGGACGCGGAGGAGACGCTGATGATGTGGCCGGACTCCTGCCGCCGCATGACGCGGAGCGCCGCCTGCATCCCGAACATGACGCCCAGCACGTTGGTCTCCCACAGAGAGCGGAAGTCCTCTTCGCTCGTCTGCTC